>JAJZCR010000053.1 GCA_021851715.1 Planctomycetota bacterium | reverse complement strand
CGATGCGTGAGAGCAACCAACACCAACAATGGTGGGCCATGCGGGCCCGCGCCGCTTGATGCCAAAAAATATGGCCACACCCCCGGGTTCCCCCGGGTTCCCAAAGGGCTTGACTCGACAAGGGCCATCTTGTAATTTATTGGTTGCAGGTACACAGATCTGGGTGTGATCGGCCAGCTTTTTGGTTGTACACCGTCGGATACCGCAGAGGTTTGAATATGCTGGTGGCGAGGACCGGCGAACTCTCATGCATCGCCTTGTGATTGTAAATGAGGTGCGTTATGAGCAGCGGCACAGGAATAGTCAAGTGGTTTAATAGCCGCAAGGGCTTTGGCTTTATCCGCGACAAAAATAACCAGGATATTTTCGTCCATCATTCCTCCATTCTTGCGGAAGGGTATCGCTCTTTACGGGCGGGCGATGTGGTGGAGTTTGAAGTCCAGACCGGGCCGAAAGGCATCAAGGCCGCCAACGTGCGGCGCGTGCCGGTTTGACTGCAGCAATTAGTTCATGTCTTGTGCAAGTTCCTGGCTTTGCCAGTTGACATGCTTGATGGGACGGGTTGGCGTGAGTTCCAGCCACTGGCCGGAAAAACAGTATAATCCGTGCCATGGCGAAACCTAAAACTTATTTTGTCTGCCGATCCTGCGGAGCGATGCAACCCAAATGGATGGGCAAATGTCCGGATTGCGACTCCTGGGATTCGCTGGAGCAGATTACCCAGGCCGCGCAAGACCCGCATCGGCCGCGCGGCGTGGTAAACTCATCTGGAAAGTCCGCCTGGGGTACCGATGCCGACGCGCAGGATGCCCTGGCTTTGCCGGTGGATCAGATACCCGAACTGGAAGTGGCCCGCATGCCCACCGGCATGGCGGAGTTTGACCGGGTGCTGGGCGGTGGGGTGGTACCCGGCTCGGCGATATTACTGGGAGGCAATCCGGGCATTGGAAAATCCACGCTGATGATTCAGGCCGGCGATCAGATGGCCCGCCAGGGGCGGTCGGTGCTGTATGTCACCAGCGAGGAATCGGCGCAGCAAATTCAACTGCGGGCCAGGCGGCTGGGCGCCGGCCACGGCAATCTGCTGATTCTGGCGCAGAGCAATCTGGAAAACATCATCCGGGCCATTCAAAAGCATCGACCCCACCTGTGCATTATCGACTCGGTGCAGATGATTTATGAACCGTCGAATTTGTCCGCCCCCGGATCAATTTCCCAGCTTAAGGACTGCTGCACGGAACTGGTTGCCTTGGCCAAGGCGGGCGGCAGTGCGGTGTGCCTGGTGGGCCATGTGACCAAGCAGGGCATGTTGGCCGGTCCAAAATTGCTGGAACATGTGGTGGATACCGTGCTGTATTTTGAAGGGGATACGCATCATGACCATCGGATCGTGCGATGTGTAAAGAATCGATACGGTAACACCCTGGAAGTGGGACTGTTCCGCATGGGGTTGCGCGGACTGGACCCCATTGAAGATGCCGCCTCGATATTTCTGGAATCTCATTCGGGCCTGGCCTGCGGCAGCGTGGTCACGGCGGCATTGCAGGGTACACGTGTACTGCCTGTGGAAATTCAAGCCCTCACCGCCGAAAGCATGCTGGGGGCGGCGCGGCGAAAGGTAAGCGGGTGCGATGCCAACCGCGTGGCCATGATTATTGCCGTGCTGGAAAAGCGCGCGGGTCTGCGGCTGGTGGATCGTGATGTGTTTGCCAATGTGGTCGGCGGGATCAAGATTGCCGACCCATCCGCGGATGCGGCCATCGCTTTGGCCATTGCCGGTTCGCATACCAAACGCGGCTTGCCGGCGCGCAGCCTGGTGATGGGTGAACTGGGCTTGCTGGGAGAATTCCGAGCCATCAGTTATCTGCCGCAACGGCTCGGCGAGGCTGCCCGGCTGGGTTTTAAACAAGTGCTTATTGCCGGTCCCAACAGTTCCGCCGACAGGCAAGCCGTGACGGAGGCCCAAAAATCCGCGATGGCAGTGCATATCTGCCGCAGTCTGGATGACGGCATGGCCTTACTGCAATGAGCACATGGGCCCGGCACGGACCATGGTTGTATGGGTGCCTGTCCCTGCCGATCGGGTTTTGGCACCGGCAGAGCAAAAATACGCCGAACACCAGGCCGTCAGGGGCGCGGGCGTTTTATCCAAGGTGGCCGACTGCGGCAGATCTAAGCGAGTACTGTATCCGGGTCCAGCCCCTGCAGGTGCAGGCGCAGAATGGTCATGGCCATTTGGGCGCTGCGGCGGCGGATGCCACCCCGATCACCGGTGAAGACATTCCGCCGAACGATGGTGCCTTCCGGCCCGGCCAAACCGATATAGACCAGCCCCACGGGTTTTTCATCCGTGCCGCCTTCCGGTCCGGCGATTCCGGTAATGGACAAGGCCCATTGGCTGCCGGCCCTGCGCAAGGCTCCCTGGGCCATTGCCATGGCCACCGGTTCACTCACGGCCCCAGGCGTCTGCAAAAGTTCCGGCGGAACACCTAAGTCTTCAATTTTGCTGCGGTTGCTGTAGGTGACCCAGCCGCGCTGAAAGTAACTCGATGATCCTGGAATGCTGGTGAGCATCTGGGCCAACAGGCCACCGGTGCAGCTTTCGGCGACCGCAATTGTTGAACCGTATTTGTTGAGGAGCACGGCCAGGGCGTCTTCCAGCGTCTGTTCCTGTTCGGAAAAGATGACCTGCCCCAGGCGGTGAATGATTTTTCCGCGGGCTTCTTCCACCATGGCGTTGGCCTGGGCCGCTGAACCGCGGGCGTAAATCCGCACGGAAACCACACCTTCATGCACGGTGGTGCCGATGGATGGATTCGCCCCGCGCACCATCAGATCGGCAATGCGCTGGCCGAGCACGGATTCCCCGATGCCAAAGGTGTTGAGCCGATACGTGCGTGTTACCATGTCTTTGCTGTGTTGGCCAAGGCGGGGCAGAATCGATTCGGTAAACATGGCCTGCATTTCAGACGGCACCCCGGGGACCACAAAAATATCCGTCGAGCTTGTGGACACGAATATTCCCGGCGCGGTGCCGCAGGAATTGGGCATACACCGCCCGGTCTGCGGACGCTGGGCCTGGCGTCGATTGCTGGGTGCCATAGGCCGATGGATCCGCTGAAAAAAAGCTTCCAACTGGGCCAGGGCCGCGGCGTCTTCCACCAGGTATGTGCCCAGGGCGTCTGCCAGGGCTTCGCGGGTTACATCGTCGAGCGTCGGCCCCAGCCCGCCGGAAATCAGCACCAGCGGGCACTGGCCGCACGTCTCGCGGATGGCTGCGGCAATCGCATTTTGATCATCACCTACGGTCACGTGCCGCACGGTGGAAATGCCAATGGCCGAAAGCTGCCCGCTAAGCCAGGTGGCGTTGGTGTTCACGGTGAGGCCGGACACCAATTCATCACCGATGGATAAAATAATCGCGGGCATTGGTTTAAATCTCCTGATGCGTTCAACACATGCGCGGCTGTTACGCGCCGTGATTTTTGTGCGTCGGCGGCCGACCACAGTTTCGCAAGGCCATCCTTGCGACTAAGATAATAAAGGTTTTGTGGCGTGCGGGAAACAAAAATATCTGGCTGCCGCGCCTGAAGCCTGATGAGGATGAAATGGATCCGATACCGCTTCTATATGCCAACCGCCCGGCTGACCGGCTTCGCCTGACGCAAATTCAGCAGCGGCTGTCGCTGCGTCCGATGCTGCTGGAAGATGCGCAGGCGGATGGCGGGAAATCCAGGGCGAGCCAGGTGCGGCAGATTATCCGGCAGGTCCAGCGGGAGGGTGACGCCGGGTTGATGGACTGCATCCGACGTTTCGAGAACGTGGCGATCAAGGTGGAGCAACTGCGCGTGCCTGCGGCGGATATTGCCGCCGCGCGAGCCCAGGCGGATCCGGCCTTTATTGAAGCGATGACCTCGGCCATCGCCAATGTCCGCCGTTATCAACAGGCCATGTTGCCGGTGGCCCCTGCGGCATTAACACCGGTAGGCTCCATGGACGGCCGCGGCCGTCTGGCTGTGCGTTATGTGCCGCTGGACCGCGTCGGGTTGTACATTCCTGGCGGTGCGGCTGCGTATCCGTCGAGTGTGATCATGACGGCGGTGCCCGCCCAGGTTGCGGAGGTCAAAAGCATCTGCATTGCTACGCCCCTGCGGGAAGGGCGGGTTTCACCGGCGGTACTGGCCACCGCGGCGCTGGTGGGTGTGGACGAGATTTATACCATGGGCGGGGCGCAGGCCATTGCGGCTCTGGCCTTGGGAACCCCAACGATTCCCGCTGTCGATAAAATTGTCGGTCCCGGCAATACCTGGGTGCAACTGGCCAAAAAGGAATTGTTCGGCATTGTGGATATTGACAGCTTTGCCGGCCCGAGCGAAGTCATTGTGTGGGCGGATGAATCGGCGGATCCTGAGATAGCCGCCGCGGAACTGCTGGCCCAGGCCGAACACGCTCCAGGCAGTTGCCTGCTGGTGACATGTTCAGAATCGCTGGCCCGCAGCGTGCAGGCTCAAATAACCGGCCAGCTTACCCTGCTGTCACGCCGGGACATCACGATCAAGGCCCTGGAGTTTGCCAGCGCGGTGATTGTGGTAGAGAATCCATCCGCGGCCATCAATTTGATCAACGCGCTGGCACCGGAGCACTTGCAGATCATGACCCGCGACGGTGCCGGTGATGCGGCCAGGATTCGTCATGCCGGGGCGATTTTTATCGGAGCGGCTACGCCGGTGGCCGCCGGCGATTATCTGGCTGGTCCGTCACACGTGCTGCCGACCTCCGGAACGGCGCGATTTTTCAGCGGCCTTTCGGCGGAAAGTTTCCGCAAGCGCATCAGCGTGGTGGAATTCGACGCCGCCGCGCTGACCGCCTGTGCACATACAATTGAGACTCTAGCCATGGCGGAAGGTTTTGACGGCCACGCCCGGTCCGTGGCGGTAAGAAATCGCGGTTGATTCAGACGGATGAGGCGGTTTCGATGACGCAGCGCGAAGAAAAGGGTGTGATCGGCGTGATCGCCGGTGAAGGGATGCTGCCTGTGGCGGTCGTGCGGAACCTCAAGGCTGCAGGCCACCGGGTGGTGTGCGCGGGGCTGCATGGGCAAAGCCGGGAAGACTTGCTGCGGCCGTTGTGCGATAATTTTTCGCGGGTTGGGTTGATCCGCATTAACCAGTGGATACGGGTATTGCGACGGCATGGTGCCACCCGGGCGATTATGGTGGGGCGAGTGGCCAAGGAGAAAATTTATGCCCCCTTTCATCTGCTGCGTTATATACCGGACTGGCGATTTTTCCGGATTTATTTTGGCCGCCTGCGCCACGACAAACGCAGCGCCAATTTGCTGCGAGCCGTTGCCGATGAACTGGCCAGTGGTGGAGTAATGCTTATTGACGCGCGCGATCATATTCCTGAATTGCTGGCGGATGTCGGTGTGATGACACGCCGCAGGCCCACCGCGGAAATTCTGGCCGATACCGAATTCGCCTGGCCGCTGCTGCAGCGCATCAACGAACTGCTGATTGGTCAATGCGTAAGCTGCCTGAACCGGGAAATCATCGCCGTGGAAGCCGTGGAAGGCACCGACCGCGTGATTGAACGCACCCAGACTTTATGCCCGCGGGGCGGTTGGATCCTGTGCAAGGCGAGCAATCCCAATCAGGATGTGCGTTTCGATTTGCCCACGGTGGGTCCGGCGACCATAGAAAATCTCAAACGCTGCGGAGCGTCGGCACTGATTCTGCAGGCGGGAAAAACGATCATGCTGGAAAAGCCGGCGTTACTCAAGCTGGCGGATGATCTGGGCATCGTCGTGGTGGGGCGGGAATAACCCATGACCCCGGCCGCACCGCCGGGGATTTGACGGATGCGGTTATCACGTTAAATAAAACAGAATCTGGCCCGGCCAGTCATTTTGCGTCCTGAAATGAGGCGCAATATGAGAGCTACGCCAGACGATTTGACCTGACGGGTGTTGAGCGCGGCTTCAGTATGACGCGGCCACATCCATTTGACGCAGGTGGTTGATCTGGATCTGGGTCACGTGGCCGTCAAAGAAAAGAACATTGGCACTGGGTGTGCCAATGACGTTGCTGATGTGTCGATAGCGCAATCCGGAATCTCCTGGACCGATGACCGCCATGCCATCTTTATTGCCCGATCCGCCGGTTCCGCCGATGGGAATACGCCGTGTCGGCTCGAAGGAATCATCCAGCCGGCCGTAGCGGAGCCAGTCAAAGGCAGGGCAGGAATCACCTTTGGCATTTTGATTGGCGTCGCCGACGGCAATGACCCCCGCGGGCCGGGGAATATCCCGCAATTGATCCAGCTTGGCCCCAGGCTCGCCGGAGGCCGCCTTTTTCCGATCGTGTACCCGCCAGAACGCGTTGGGGTTGCAGGCATAGGTGACGCCGAAGAGGCTGGTAACGGGCCTGGTCGCCGAAGGACACCGGAACCACAGGCCGAACTCGTGGGCGATAGCCGGTTGATTTTTCGCCGACGCCATCGCCGGTGGAGTCGGACGGATGCCCAGGTTGGATTCCACCAGGGCATCGGCATAAGTGTAGCGACCGTTTTTACCTGTCCGGGTGCTGTGCCACTGCAGGCTGGAGGGCGGGATGAAATCATGGTTGATCTGGGTATAGGCTTGCAGCATCCGGCCTACATGCAGGAGATTTTCCGAGCAGATCAAGCTCTTCGCTGCCTGCCGGGATCGAACCACACCTGCCACCGTCAGCAAAATCAAAACCATGATGGCAACCAGTGCCACCATGGCTTCGACTATCATTTGCCGACTTGTTCTCATGCTCCACCGCTTCTCATGGGTGCTGGATACAAAGCCACCGGTAGCCTACACCAATGACCTCACTCCGACGCTATCAAAACACCATGCTCGTGGCGAAATGTTCTGCACCACACTCCTTTGTTCATCGGCGAATGGAGCAATTTTAAGCAGGGATAAAAAAACATGAAAATGGACTAACAACGGCCTGAAAGTCCGATTTTCGCCATCCATGGCTTGGTTATTATCGCACCATTTCTGACAGATAATAGGCCGCTTGTGACGCATTCAGGACAGAAACATCCAGCGTGACTTCCGCTGCCGCCGCATACAGCGGATTTCTCACTTCCAGGAGCCGACGAATTTCTTCCAGCCCGCCGGACGGCGTTAAATTCGGACGTGCGTGGCTGCTGTCGGGATCCGCCGCAATCCGCTGCCATAACACCTCCGCTGGAGCCTTGAGCCACACCACTTTGCCATGTTCTTTCAGCCGTGACATATTTTCCGGACGCAGCACCACCCCGCCTCCTGTGGCGATAACTGTATTGCCCGGTGCGGTTAACTGCTGTACCGCCGCGCTTTCAAGATCACGAAAGCCTTTTTCGCCAACGTCGGCAAAAATGGATTGAATACTTTTGCCGGCCTGCCGCACGATCCACTCGTCGGTATCGGCAAACGCCATGTCCCGGCGGGCGGCCAGCAATTTTCCAATGCTGGTTTTTCCGCTGCCTCTATAGCCGATAAGCACAATGTTCATGGGTCACACGGTCAGTACTCTGGCGTGGTCGCCGGGGACCACGAGCCTGCCTCTGGCTGCCGAGAATGCCAGCCGGATCGCCGGCGGATTTTCCGCCGCCCGGCCAGCCCCGCCATCACGGTACCCACATCCGGGCCTCGTGTCCATAAATCCACCCGGTCGCGAGGTGCGGAGGGGTTATGCAGCCATGACGGTGCGAATAAATTCCACATCCTGCGCGGAAAGCACTCGGCTGTCGGCTCCAACGTTGCAACGGGCCTGGGTAGCGTTGCGAAAGCCTGGAATAACACACGACACGCGCGGATGAGCAAGCACGTATTGCAAGGCGGCCGCCGCCAGATCTTCGGTGGTATTTCCGAAACGGACCTTGAGTTTTTCAATTTTCTCCGCCAGGCGAGCCAACTCCTGTGCGGAAAAAGCCTTGGATCCGCGGCGGTGATCGCCCGGTTCAAAGGTCGGCGGTTGTTGGGGGTTGTATTTGCCCAGCAGTCGCGCCTGGGCCAGCGGGCTGAAGGCCACGAAGGTAAGTTCAAACTTGTCCATCAATTTCTGCAGCGGCCCGCCGGCCCGGATGAAATGGTCATCCAAGGCATGGGCCCAGCTTTGCAGCACCTGCGGTTTGACCACGGGAACGGCGCGCTCGAAATCAGCTTCTGAATAGGCGGACTGCCCCTTCAACCGCACCTTGCCCTGCCGGACCAGGTCGTCAAGGGTATCGGCCGCGGATTGAAGATACTGGTGATGTTCGCCAAAAGAGCCATGATGCAGATAGTACAAGTCAATGTAATCGCGCTGCAGATTTATCAGGCTTTGCTCGCACTGATGGCGGATGTGGGCGCTTTCATAAGCGTGTTCGGCGGTACCCGGGAAATGCCCCACTTTGGTGGCGATAACAAAGTCGGTGGAGCGAAGTCCCAGCCGCTTAAGCACCCGGGCCAGCATGCGCTCCGCCCGGCCATTGCCGTACACATCGGCATTATCAAAATGATTCACCCCGGCATCCACCGCCAATCGAATCGCCTCGGTGACCTGATTTTCATCCACGTCGGCCCAACCGTTGGGGCTGCCGTTGACCCAGTTGAGGCCGCCCATGGTCCAGCAGCCGAAACTGATTTCCGAAACCTTCACCGTGGTATTGCCCAGCGTTCGGTACTTCATACGTATAACTCCATGCAGTCGGGCCACGTTCTTAGGCCACCATCTATATACCTCGCTGCGCCATCGCGGTCAACACGCTCCGCAGTCGATGTGACGGGGAAAATTTCCGCAAAATTGCGCCGCCCGCCCCCGCGTCAGGACCTGCCAAAAACCCTGTAAAACAGACCATTTTTGTGCTATCTGGTTTTAATTTGACAGGCCCGTTGCCAGCCCTTATGTTGTTTTACCGTTGATGAAGCGACGATGTCTGGAAGTGGCATCTGTCGTAACGGGAAATGGGAGTAATCGGCGGTGCAGGCGGCGGGAATCGCGGATGGAATCTGGAATCAACTACGTCAAGGTGGTAGGTTTCGGTCAAAACCAGATGCGTTTACGACGACTGTTTCACCGGTTTGCGGGGTGTGCGACAGGGAATGGATTCTCCTGTTCGAGTAACGTGTGCATGAACGGCAATGCGATCGTGTACCGGCCCGAACGGTTTGATCATGGCCGATCACTGACTTAGAGTTCATAAATTCGGGTGTACCAGGGTTGTATCCGCGGGTCGCGGCGCAAGGGTGTTTTGCGCCGTGCCAGAGCAATCCATTGTGCGAGGTGCCCTTCATGTCAACACTTGATTCTCTGCAATATGCCCAGTCGGTCTGGAACGATATTCTGGTTTATCTGCAGCAGATGCATTCGCCGCTTGTCCGGCAGTGGTTCCATGAACTTGTGGCCCAGGATATGACCGGCGGTTTGTTGACAGTGCGCTGTGCCACAGCCATTCAGCAGCAATATGTGGCCGTCAAGTGCCGCGACATGTTCACCGAGGCCGTCCAGGCCGTCACGGGCAAGCTGGTCAGCGTGAATTTCACCTGCGGTTCCACGGCGGTGGCAGCAGGGAATCGCCTGGCGGATATTTACAGCAACGAGGTGATTTTATCGCCCGATTATTCGTTTGATAATTTTGTCACCGGGCCGACCAACCGCATGGCCCACGCCGCGTGCCAGGCCGTGGCGGAGCGTCCGGGAAAAACCTACAATCCTCTTTTTATTCATGGGGCACCGGGGCTGGGCAAAACCCATCTGCTGCAGGCCACCTGCCAGGAAATACTGCGCCGGCAGGATGATACCCGCATAATTTATCTTTCCTGCGACAGTTTCATCAACCACTTCATGGAATGTGTGCAGTCCGGCGATATGCACCAGTTTCGCAACATTTACCGCAACCGGGTGGATGTGCTGGTTATTGATGATATTCATTTTCTGGCTGGTCATGATCGCACCCAGGAAGAATTTTTTCATACTTTTAACACCCTTTATCAGCAATCGCGGCAAATTATTCTCAGCAGCGACAGCCCACCCAACGAAATCCCCGAATTGGAAGACCGGCTTATTTCCCGCTTTAACAGCGGCCTGGTAACCCGGGTCGAACGGCCTTGTTTTGAAACCCGCTGCGCCATCGTCACCAAAAAAGCCCGTCTCCGCGGCATCAACCTGCCGGAAAACGTGGTACGCCACATCGCCTCGCGAGTCGAAAGTAATATCCGTGAACTTGAAGGTGCCATCACCAAGATTCAAGGCTATGCCATGCTCAACGGCGGCCGCTACGACCTGGACACCGCCCGCCAGGCCCTGGAAGACATGGTTCCACCTTCCGAACGCATGGTCTCCATTCAACAAATTATCGATCAGGTTACGACGTTTTATAATGTGCGGCTGTCCGATCTGCAAAGCAAAAAGCGGCATAAGTCCATCACTTTGCCGCGGCAGGTCTGCATGTATCTGGCCCGGCAACGCACACGCTATTCGCTGGAGGAAGTGGGGGGGTACTTTGGCGGGCGCGATCATACCACGGTCATGCATGCCGTGGAAAAAATCGAAGAGGCCCGCCGCATCGACACCACCTTCGCCGATATGCTCAATCGCATTGAAATGTCGCTGCTGGCTGCGGCCGCAAAAAGTGCCTGACCTGGCTCTCCGGAATTATATTTCCATCAGGGCCATGGTCGCGGAGCGGCAGATCCCGGCGTTGTCACCGCAAAAATCTGGATCCCGGGCGCGGTTTTAACCACCAGCGGATTCAGGCCCAGCGGAATCATGGCATTTATATTCCGGGGCATAATAACCGGATCGAAGCCATAAGTTCGCTGCAGGCGGTGTACTTCGTTCCAATCCACAATCAGATAATTCACTCCATGCCGCCGCAACCACGCCATGGCTCCCGTCGGACCGCCCTGTTTGAACGCCCTGGCCAGCTTGTTGCGGTTAAACACCGTGTTGTAAATCACCCGCCCATGCACATACAGCGGGGATGAATAACCTTCCAGGTCAATAACATCCCGGCTGGTGAACAGATGCGCCGGGATGGAGGATTCAATCCAATCCTCCGGCAAGGACAATAATGCTCCAATGAGCGCCGGCCTGCGTGGATTTTGCGGCCCCGCAAGCAATCCGGTCTCCGGTCCCAGCAGCAGGCCGCAAAACAGCGACTGGCCGGCCAGAATGATCAGCACAAACCGGCGAAACGCGGGCAGTGCGTCCGCCGCCAGCCCCAACAGGACGGCCACAGGCAAAATCGTCGGCAGCAGAAACCGGGCCTGCAGTTGGGTGCATGTGAGCCACGCGAGCACCTGTACCAGCAGAAATATCAGCAGCATGACGGCGGCGCGACCTCGCAGAACAGCCAGTAAAAACGCCGGGATTACCGCCAGCCATAACATGCCGATATGCCACGGCCACCGGCCGCCGGAGCCGAACTGCGGCGGATGGTGCAACAAGCCGGCCCATGCGGCAACGCCCGGCGACCACTGCCGGTCAAGTATCGACTGGCCCGCCAGAGCCGCTATGTGTCCTGAAAACGAAGCACTTACCGCCGGCGGGCGATGCCCGCGATCAAAGCGAATGGCCAGTGATTTGCTCCAGTGGCCCCGCCCCAATGTGCCGGAAAACACCGGAAAAACCGGATTTCCAAACTGTCGGCGGGTATGGGTAAAAATCATGCTGCGGGCCATCCACGGGCTGTAGAGTAACAGTGCTACAACGAGGGCTACCGCCAGCGGGCGCAATTTAGTCCGGACTGCCAGCACCAGGGCTACGGGAATACAAATCATCACGCCGGCGGTCATTTTGCAACCCACCACCAGCCCCAGCAGAATTCCTAAAATAATCGCTGAATCCAGGGATAAATCCGCCACCGTCAGTCCCATGGCCAGAGCGCCATACAGCAGAACGGCACCGTCGTTATAGGCCAGCGAGCCGATCACAATGGTCCATGGCACGGCCAATACCGCTACGAAGGCGAAGATGCGACCCAGCCGCGACAACGGAATAGGTATCAGCCCAATGGCCGCCGCGGCCAAAACGGTAATGGCAGCGTGCAACGCCTGGGCACCATAAATCAGCGGATAAAGATAGTCCGCTCCGATAAGGCTGCGAGTCAGAGAGGCAATCAGCGTGTAGAGCATCTCGATATTCAAAGAAAGGTAGGAATAAATATTGCCCACCACCGGCGCAGTAGAATTCGCCGCCGAAAATTGCCGCGCCAGTTGCAGATGGTATTCCAGTACGTCGTAGCCATACCCTTCCGTATGCCAGAGCGTGCCGGGCGGAAAGGTGGATGCCACCAGCAGGCACCCCAGGGGCAACGCCGCCAGCAGCATCGCCGCATCCGACCACCGCAGAGCACGGGTGAACGGCGTTTTATCCATGGCGCGCACAAAACCGGATGCCGCCGGGTATCCCGCTGCTGTCAGCGCAATGAGCATTAGACCGGGAATGCCGTGCGTCAGCGCATGCAACGACCCCAGCAGCAACATGCCCAAAGAAATGGCCCCCAGCCCTACGCCCGCGGAAATCACAATTCGCCAGGCGTCCGGCCACGGGGAATTTTTGATGGCGGGCGTTTTGGCCAGCCGCATGGTGCATAACAGCCCAAATACCGTCGCCGGCAAAAGTATTATCACGGCCCAGATGGCATTAAAGGCCACCGACAACACCAGCAGCAGCAGCGGTCCGGCGATGATGCCCGCCACCACCACCGCCAAGAGCGGCAGGGCGACCAACAGATGCCAGGCCCGAAATGTGCCAGTCGCCGGCGATACCGCTGGAATGGCACTGCGATAATGCGGTCTTTTAGGCATGAGACATAGTGTCGGCGGAGCCGCCCCAACTGGCAAGCGACCCAGGCCGCAGCAGGTGCCATGTTGGCACACTTGACCGCAGCAGACCTTTATGTCAGTTTGGTCCGGGTATGCTGAAGGTGACCGGCGTAGAACATTGCGGGTAACCCTTTGGCACTTTTACCCGCGGAGTGCAGATTGAATGGGGTCTTTTATGACTTATCAGGATCTTGGTCCATATAGTGATTGGGTGGCTGCGGCAGAATCCGCGTATGCTCTTTTTCCGCCATTGCGGCCGGGAATAGCGGCTCAACGAACCGTGCGACAATTGCTGGATTTTTCCATCGGAACGGAAGAACCCCAGGCCCCGACGATTGACGGGCAATGGCAAACTCCCCGCGTGATCGGCGAAGAAATTTCCTGGTCGGTGGGTTATGGACCTCGTACACGCGTCTATCTGCTGCGGCCCCGCCATGCGCCTGCACGCCGGTTGCCGGCGGTGGTTGCGCTTCACGATCATGGCGCATTCAAATACTACGGCAAGGAGAAAATTGCGGACGGTCCGGGTGGCGAGGCCCCGTTCTTGAAGGCCTTTCGCCGCCAGTTCTACGGTCAACGTGCCTACGCCAATGCCCTGGCCGAACAGGGTTTTGCGGTGCTCGTGCCGGATGTTTTTCTCTGGGGAAGTCGGCGCTTTCCACTTTCTGCCATGCCTCTGCCGGCGCGTGCGAGGACCACAGAGCACCGCCGCAAAGCCGGCCCGGTGACCCGGGGGGAAATTCAGGCCTATAACCAGGCCGCCGGTGAACATGAACACGTGGTGGAAAAATATTGCGCGCTGTTGGGCACCACGCTGGCGGCGGTTGTCAGTTATGAAGATCGGGTGGCGGTAAATTATCTGCGGTCACGGGATGACGTGGCGGCGCAGCGCATCGGCTGCGTGGGACTTTCGGGCGGTGGCTGCCGGGCGGCGCTGCTGCAGGCCACGTGCAACCACATTCGTGCGACGGTCATTGTGGGCATGATGAGTCGGTACAAGCCGCTTGTGAATGCGCATGTAAAATGCCACACGTGGATGTTCTGGCCACCGGGCTTAAGTCGGGTGGGCGATTGGCCGGATCTGGCCGCCTGCCGGGCCCCCTCCCCGTTGATGGTGCAGTATGCTTCGCGTGATGAGTTGTTTCCCCTTGCCGGTATGCGGGCGGCGCATCAGGTTCTGCGGCAGCATTACCACAGGGCCGGCGCAGCCAAAAATTATGTGGGTCGGTTCTTCCCGGTGCACCACTCTTTTGACCTCCGGATGCAGGCGGTTGCTTTTACGTGGCTGCGGTTGCAGTTGGGGTAAACGGCAACTACCCCGCCATAACGCCGCCACTGTGCTTAAGGAACCGCAATGCCGGCCAATTCGGGTGTAACAATTTTTCCGGGCGGGGGTAATGAGGTAAGATAAAGCCATGGCAACCGCGTGGTTGCGTGTGTTTTAACCGGGCCAAGGAAAGGCCCAAGGAGAACAGCTATGGATAGCGTACCTGTGGTCATGGCGGAAGCGTATGTTGAGCGGATGCGGGAGATTACAGAAACGATGTTGCGGGGCGTGGCGGTGGCGGTGAACAAGGCTCCGCATGGGGCGTGGATCAAGGGCAGCGAGATGGAGGTTCGAGACTTGTTGGGGGAATACCGCCGCAAGGCCTATGAAACGGCCTTGCAGATGAGAACGGATGCGGCGCAAGCCGCTTTTTCCCCCGGTGGACGCAACGACGGGGAAGCGGTTGCGCAACAAGGGCAGTGAGAATCGGAGCACGGCCACGGCCAACGGACGTGTGGAGATTCAGCGTCGCCGCTGGCATCTCCAGGGCGTTGGCAGTTGTTCGCCGTTGGATGCCTTGATGGATGCGGCGGAAGCGACAGTAAGTTTGGGGTTGCGGGAATTGTGTTGCCGCCAGAATGCCGAGGCGCGGAGTTTCGACAAAGCGGCGGAGACTCTGGCCAAGGTGGGCCAGGTGCGTGTAAGCGGGGAATTATTACGCCAGGTGGTGGAGGCGGAGGGCAGGCGTGCCTTGGCGTTGGCAGCAGCGGAGGAACTCCGGCCGGGATGGACTTCGGAGCATTGCCGGACCACGGCGCCCGATGGGCGTGAAGTGCGGCGTATCTATGTGGGGGCGGATGCGTATATGGTGTCGCTGGTAACGGATGTTGAGAAGGAGAATCGGCTGCGGAAGGTGCGTGAAAAGCGGCCAAAGCGTGGGAAGAAGGCGCGTGCCCTCGGTCGAAGAAAGAAAGGTGCGGATCAGCGGTGGAAGGAGGTCAAGGCGGTGACCTTTTACAGTGAGGACATGAAACATCGGCACACGTCGGTAACGCGGGGAAATTGCGATGCGTTGGGACGTCTGATGCGGCGTGACGCTGAGAATATGGAGTTCCATCGGGCTCAAGAGCGGGTGAGTAATGTGGATGGGGGTCCTTGGATCATCCGACAGTTCGAAAAACGGCTGAATACTAACGCGGTGGGGCTGGACTTTTACCACCTTGGGCAAAACGTGCATAAAACCAAAAACACCACCGTTATTTTTACACAAGCAGGTGTCTATACCTTCCAAGCCACCATGGCCGAGGATAATTGGACGGCCACCAGTGATGTAACTGTGACTGTTGAACAAACCCTCACCAGCCTTTCTTTATCACCGTCTGGAAATCTGACCGTTCTGGCAGGGGGCACGCAGCAATTCGCGGCCACAGGCTACGATCAATTCGGAACCGTCATGGCCGCGCAGCCGGCGTTCACCTGGTCGGTCAGCGACCCCACCATGGGAACGATCAATGCCGCAGGCCTCCTCGCCGCGGGCACCAGTTATGGGCCTCTTGCCGTGACGGCATCCTCCGGCGGCATCACCGCGTCGGAAACGGTAACGATCAGTCCGCTTACTTCGGGTCATTCCCTGGCCGCGATGCCGCTGGACAGCGGTGATATCGGGCTATACTGGCTGAATCTCCCGGCCTTGGCCAACGGTGAAACCTTGGAATATTCCACGGATTCAACCTTTAATACGGGCGTGACCAGCGTTAACTTGGCTGCGGGAGTGAGCAATTACACCGCGTCCGGATTGTCCGCCGCCACCAGTTATTATTTTGAATTACTGCCAACCGGCTCGTCCGGCCCCGCGGTTGGGACGGCCTCGGCGACCACGTTCGGCGGTAACGTGGGCGGCTCCGGCGGCTATTCAGCTCCGGTGATCACCCAGCAGGCGAGTTATTCCCAGCCCGATCCCAACGACGTCACTTTGACCATGGCCGCCACAGGCCAGAATGGCGACCCGATAAGCTATTTGTGGCAACTGATATCCGCGCCGTCCAACGCCCAGGCACCCGGCTTTGACCCTGGCTACCAGACGGTGACGGCCCAGGTATTCGCCGCCGGCAATTATGTCTTTATGGGCACGGCCACCGATACCGCCAACGGCCTGTCCACGACAGCTATGCGACCGGTTCGGGCGGGCCTCCCTACCGGCCGATTCAACGGAATCTTCCGGGCACCTTGCTGGTCGATACGCCGGGTAAATCCGTCGAGTATAATTCGATACCGTTTGCCTCGAGTTATTGGGATCCCTATTTTGTCCATGATGAGAGTATTTATAACCATCCGTGGTGGTTGGTGATTGCATGACCTCATCCGGGGCCGTGAATGCCATATTTTTCCTGGAGACATGATGAACATCGCACGTTTTCTGCTGGTATGTGCCATCGGATGCTTATTGGTTACGGACAGCGGCTGCGGCCGGGCAGCGTATTCGATGTGGGATTATACGTTTGAAAATTTTGGTGGCGAGACATTGTCAAATGTGGTCGTTGCCTATCCTGGCCAGGCATGGCCGCTGGGCGATGGTTTCCGGGGTGGAGGAGCCGAGAAGGGTATGGGTGTTGGCGGCCAGATGCCCAGGGCCGTCACGATCAGCTTCACGTCAAAGGATAAAAGGCGACATCGTATTTACGTGGCCATACCGCAGCGGCCGGGCGGGTATGGTTCGGAGACCCCATCCATTTATTTTGTCGTTGAGAGCCGCTGCAAGGCCATAGCAACGTGGAAAGATCCGGAAGACCGGGGATGGCGGCGGTGGTATTACACAGTCCGGAATCACAGTGCGGACAAGGTATCCGCGTTGAAAGCGGTCTATCGGAACCGCACCAGTTTGTTGACATCCGGGGGGTTGAACCCGGACCGGTTGGTTTCTTGGTTGGCAACCGATAACCTGGCAACCGACCCCATGCCGGAGGCGGTGGAGGTGACCTTTATATCACCGGACGGGAGGCAGCATTCCGTGCGAGTCGCTCTGCCGGCGGCCACACATAAAGGTGCGCCGTGGCCGCGGGTGCATCTGCTGGTGCATGGCAACGGCAGCGTTACCGCGAAATGCACCTATCCGGACGCCATAAAGCCGCCGCGGCGCTGGTTCTGCGCCATCGGAGACAACGGCAAGCAAGCATTCTCGAAGGTCACGGTAACCGGCCATGGTAAATCGTATCCGCTGGGCCGCATCGGGCCAAAGAGTGATGCGTCACTAAGCGCCTTGGGGCGGATGCCCAGGGCATTAACTGTTGGCTTTACCTCACCGGACGGGAAGCGGCATAAGGTTCGCGTGCAGGCGGCCGCAGCGACAACGTTTCACGGCTCGAAGACGCCTGAACTCTATGTGCTTATCGGAAGCCACGCCAAGATCGCCGCCGGCTTCACCTGCCCACCGCTGCTGAAATACAAGCCACCGCCGCATTGGACATGCTCAATCCTGGATACTGACCCGGGCGTTATTTCGCATGTGACCATTGCCTACCGCGGAACACCCCCGTACACCGTGGCCGATGTTATAGGTACCATAGCGACCGGTCTGACAATGAACCCGGAGGGGATTGCGCCCAAGGCGGTGGTCCTTGGCTTTACAACACCGGACGGCAAACGGCATACGATGCACCTGATTCTGCCGACATTTCACGGATCAGGAGCGCCGTCGTTCACGTTGACCATCGAGAAAGGCGGCAAAGTCGTGGCCACGTCGCCGTGATGGAAACAGCGTTCTGTCTTGCTTCAGTCGGAATCGGACAAACGGGCTTTTGGCGTTAAGGATACAATGATGCCGTTTTTAGGAGTCCCTTGATGCCCAGTAACCCTCGTCGCACCTACACCGGCAATGAAAAGATCGCTATCCTGCGGGAAGCCCTGCTCGACGGAGTCAGCGTTTCCGACGTGTGCCAAAAACATGGCATCACACCCGGCATGTTTTACGAATGGCAGAAAAAGCTCTTGGAGCAGGGGGCTATGATATTCAATGCCGCCGCCGAGGCCACCCAGCGCCCAACGACCGAAGCCAAGAAGCTCGCAGCCGCCGAGGTCAAACTCCAGCAGAAAAACGAGGTTCTCACGGAACTCATGGGCGAACATGTCGCTCTCAAAAAAAAACTTGGCCTGATCTGAATGGCCCATGGACCCCGCATGACGTACGCGACCAGGTGGTGGATTTTGTAACCCGCTGGTCGCAAAGAGCCGACCTGCCCATCCAACAGTTTGCCCGGTGGCTGGAACTGGCCACCGGCAAGTTTTACCATTGGAAACAGCGATTCGGAAAGGTTCACGAGCATAACGCATGGATACCACGAGATCATTGGCTTACCCCAGCCGAAAAACAGGCCATTCTCGACTTCGAACGGCAATACCCGCTCGAAGGGTACCGCCGCTTGAGCTTTATGATGCTCGACGCCGATATCGCGGCCGCCAGTTCATCGAGCGTCTATCGTGTCCTCAAAGATGCCGGCAGAATCAACCGGTTCAATGGCAAATCCTCCACAAAGGGCACGGGATTCACACCACCGCTTGGACCCAACCAGCATTGGCATACCGATGTGTCCTATATCAATATCGCGGGAACATTCTATTACCTCTGCAGCGTCCTCGACGGCTACAGCAGAGCCATTGTTCCCTGGGATATTCAAGAATCCATGACCGAAGGTCAAATCGAAATCATCCTCCAGAAAGCACGCGAAACCTTCCCCCATGCCACGCCAAGGGTCATCTCCGACCATGGGCCGCAATTTATCGCCAAAGACTTCAAGCAGTTCATTCGCCTCGCCGGCATGACCCATGTGCGAACCAGCCCCTTTTACCCCCAGAGCAACGGCAAGATCGAACGTTGGCACCCAAGCCTCAAGCAGGAGTGCATCCGGCCCCAAACACCGCTCAACATCGAAGATGCCAAACGCGTTACCGGCGATTATGTACGCCACTACAACACCGTGCGGCTCCACAGCGCCATTAGTTACATAACGCCCAGCGACAAGCTTGCCGGACGCGAAGAGCAAATATTCGAGAAGCGAGACCGCAAGCTCGCCGAGGCACGAGAACTTCGCCGTTGGCAGCGGCAGAAGCAACGACCGGCCATACTCGTCGGCGATGGCGAACAAGACCTCTTACGCGAGAATCACGAATCGGCCCGGCCGCGGACTTGCCTGGAGCAACGATGAATTGTATAAATACCGTAGCCGATCAAACGGAAGCGAGCAATGGAGGCGTCCAACTCGCCAGGGATCGTCGGCTGGAAATGCGACGAATACGCATGGCCGCCGGCTGTTCGCGTAACACCTGCTATTCAGAGCATCTTCCTTATGCCTGAAAAAACGCAACCGCCCGAACCCAACAGTACCTTGTCGGTACTGATTGTCCGATTCCGGCTGAACCAGCACGTGACTGCGCCCATCGCGGCGGCTGCGAATAATCATGGGTCAGGCCAGATGGCGTTGCTTGATGTGCGGACCATGGCGGTGCGCAATGTGGAAAACGTCACCCGATGCGTGATCACCGCTCATGCCGGAATCCCAGCAGCACCGGCAACACCAGCAGGGTCAGCGGCATTTGCACCATCAGCCCGCTGATGATGGCAATGGCCAGCGGCTGTTGCATGGCCGCACCGGGGCTTAGCACCAGTGCCAACGGCGACAGGGCAAGAATGGCGGCGATGGTGGTCATGGCGATGGGGCGCATCCGGTTTACGCCGGCCTGAATCAGCCGGCGCATGCCGTGCTCATGATCCCGCAGTTCGTGGTACTCTGAATAATAGAAGATAGTGACCTCTGTAACAATGCCCACTACCATCGTCATGCCCATCATGGAGGAAATGTTGAGTTGGGTGTGGGTGAGCCACAGCCCGATGAAAACGCACGCCAGGGTCAGAAGCGGAATAACCATCATGGCCAGCGCGGCGCCAAAGCTCTCATACAAAAACAGCAGCAACAGGAACACCAGCAGCACGCCGCCAAGCATGACCACCAGCAGCCCGTGAAAGGCAATTTGCTGCTGGTGATACAGTCCGCCAAGCCGGTAATACACGCCTTGGGGAAACAGCCCCGGACGATTCAGGACTTTTTTTACCTGGGCCATGGTGGAGCCCATATCCCGGCCATGAATTCGCGCTGTTACCGCGATCATCCGCTTCAGGTTGATGTGATCAATTTCCTGCTCGCCGGAGCGAATCCGGACCGCGGCGACCTGACGCAGCGCGAATTGACGGCCGTTTGGTGCCCGCAGCCGGAGCCTTTGCAGATCCGCGACGGTGCGCCGTTCATCGGCCGGTGCCCACACCCTTACGCCGATCATCTGCGGCCCGCGCCGAATCGTAGTGGCCACCACGCCGTAAACGTACTCGTGGATGAATCGTGCGACGCGTTGTGGCGTCATGCCATGAATCGCGGCCGCCACTGAGTTGATTTTGACATACAGCGAATCGCCGGCCATCACCACGCCACTGCGGGCACTGGCCACGCCCGGCACGGTTTCAATGGCCGCGAGCACTTTGCGGGCCTGGCGGTCCAGAACGCTCTGGTGGTCGGAAAATATCTCCACGCGGATCGGCTGCGGCACCGCGGTCAGATCGCCGATCTGGTCCTGCATGAGCTGTTCGGGATCGACGTAAAGGCCGGGCACCTTGCGATGAATCTCGCGGGCGATGTCCGCCATGACCGTCTCGATCGGCGGCCGCGGGAAGGGCTTGAGCTGAACATAATAATCCCCCTTGTAAGACTCGGTCAGGCTGCCGCCGAGTTGCATGCCAGTGCGGCGCGAATAGGTGGCCACATAAGGGTTGGCCCGCAGGATTCGCCCCACCTGGTGGAGCAGTTGATCGGTTTGCATGAGCGATCCACCGGATGGCGCGATGTAAAACATACTAAAGCCTCCCTCATCCATGTCCGGCATAAAGCCGCTGCCGACATTTTGATAGGCCACATAGCCCAGCGTCAGGACGGGAACGATAATCAGCAGCACCAGGGCGGGCCGGGAAATCAGATGGCGCATGATCCATTCATAGCCGGAATGAATGGTGCAGGTGAGCCAGCCGGGCTGGTGGGGTGCCGCGTCCTTTTCGCTTAGCATTTTCGTGGCCAGCACCGGCACCACCAGCCAGGATAAGAGAAATGACACCAGCAGCGCCGCCGCCATGGTCAGCGAGAGCGCCTTAAAAAATTCCCCCACCAGGCTCGACCAGAACGCCAGGGGCGCAAAGATGATGATGGTCGAAGCGGACGAACCCGCCAGCGGACGGGTAAATTCCCCGCTGGCCCGAATGATCTTCTCGCGATAGGTGCCGCCGCTTTCACCGACCCGGCGCATAATGTGCTCGATCATGACGATGGCATCGTCGATGATCAGGCCCACGGCCGCGGCCATGCCTCCCAGCGTCATAATGTTGAAGCTCATGTTAAATAAATGCAGCAGCAACACGGTCGTGGTCAGCGCCGCGGGAACAACCAGAGTAGCCAGGATGGTGATTTTCCAGTTGCGCAAAAACACCAGCAGCACCATCACGGCCATCACCAGCCCCACCAGCACCGCGTTGCGGACGCTGATCGCGGATTCCATCAGGATGGAGCCTTGATTGTACCAGAGGTGCGCCAGGGTGCCGGACGGCAATTTAGGTTTGATCCGGGCCATCACGGCGCGGGTCTGGTCGATGATTTTGACGGTGTTGCCGCTGGGTTGTTGGTACACGTTGACCAGCACGGCGGGTTGGCCGTTGGCGGTGGCGCGCGTCCAGACCGGGGCGTACGATGCTTCCACGTGGGCCACGTCGCGCAGATGCACAATGCCGCCGCCAATGGCGCTGACCGCGATTCGGCCGATTTGTTGCACAGTGTGAAACCGTGAATCCGCCACGACGAGATAGAGTTTGTCGTGCTCCTCCATTTTGCCGACGGTTTTGAAAACGTTATTGGCGGCCACCGCGCGGGTGACGTCGTTGATGGTGAGGTTGTGGGCGGCAAGCTCGGCGGGATTTATCAGGATGTGAAATTCGCGTGTCTGGCCACCCTCCACCCCCACTCTGGCCACCCCCTTGATTCCCAGGAGCAAAGGCCGTATCTGGTACCGCGCAATCCGCCGCAGGCGCGACGGCGTTATCCGCGTGGAGGTCAGGCTGTAGCTGATCACCTGATAATTGGTCGGATTGCGCAGCCGCACCACGGCGGTGGTGCCGGCGGGCAAAGACGGCAACACGTTGTTGACCGCCGACTGCACCAGCAGCAGCGATTGAACCATGTTCTTCCCCCAGCCAAAATCGGCATAAATGTCGGCCGTGCCGCGGCTGGTGGTCGACGTAACACGCCGGACGCCCAAAATAGCGCGAATGGCCTTTTCTACCGGATACGTAACCTGCACGGCGATGATCTTGGCCGTGCGGTCGCCGGAGTTGACCGTTATCTCGATCCGCGGCCAACTGGCCCGGGGAAATAGCGATACCGGTAAAATAAAAGCGGCCAGCGCACCCGCCATCGCCAGCACCACCATGACAAACACCACTGAACGGGTGTGCTGGTGGATCCATTCACTAAAGCTCATTATTGATTCCTCTGTTCGACGGTCATGCCATTGGTCAAGACTCCAGTGCCCACTACCACCACCGGCTCGCCGGCGTGCAGGTTGGGAGCAAAGACCTCCACCTCCTGGTCGTTAAACACGCCCTTTCGCACACGATGCTCCACGGCGTGAGAACCTTTCACGGTGAAAAGATAATCACCCCCATTGCCCGGCAGAACCGCCGCGTGCGGCACAATAAGTCCGCGGCTCGAGGCGACGGCTACCCGGCCGGAAGCGTAGTCGCCGATCAACAGATTGGCCCGGTGGTGCGGTGTTACATATACGTTCACAAAACCGCTGATGGGATCAACCCGTCCGGCGATCATGAAAATTGTTCCATGCTCGCGGATGGCCGCGCCCTGCGTGGTGATGGAAAGCGGAATTTTTTGCCCCACGCGCAGTCGGCGCACATCCGGTGGCAGCACTCTTAACCGCACCAAGATCGCGCTGTGGGGCAGTAAATTCAGCAGCGCGGCTCCGCGTGGTTCCAGGGCACCTGGAATCGCGGCCACTTGGACCACGGTGGCTGCTTCCGCGGCCCGCAGCGTCAGCAGGGTGCCAACGCCAAGGCGGCGCAGTTGGGCAAGTTTCAGGGAGGCCGCGATCAGGGCGTGGCGGGCCGCGACAAGATCGGCGCGTGTAGCCAGTTGGAGCTTGATCTTGGTCTGAGTCAAGCGTAGTTGAGCCTGGGTTATCCGTACTTCGTTGGCCGCCTCGGCCAATTTCAAACGTTCCGCCGGGCTGGCCTGAATTTGCAGCAAAGGCTGGCCGGCCTCAACTCTTTGATTCTTGATCACGAAAACCTTGAGCACACGTGATCCAAAAGCCACCGACACGCTGCGTTCCAATCCACGATTGGCCGCCACTTTGCCGTAAACGCCGACGGATCGGGTGATTCGCCCCAGGCGGATGGGCACGGTTTGTACGCGGGCCACGGCGCTGGAATGCTTTTGGCCGCCGTCGTTGGCACCGCCCCGCGATGGCTTTCCCCATCTCGCCAGGGCGTAGCCGATGGCAATGCCCGCCGCCAGCGCCAGCACAGTAATCATAAAGCCAGTAAAACGTCTCATCGTGTTTCTCCATAGTCTGCGGCAGCGACGGGCCGCCGCGTTGGTGGTTTAGCCAGAGCATCGCCGGAGGCCAATTCCAGGGCGATGAGATTCCGGATTAGTTGATAACGCAACTTGACCAATTGGATCCGCGCCTGCTCTGACTGGGCGACAGCGGCCGCATAAACTCCAATGTCCAGGTTCCGCGTCCGCAGGCCCTGCAGTTCGCGCTGGGCCAGAAGGTTGTATTGACGTGCACTGGACTGGGCCTGGCTGATCCGTCGCCGCAGCGCCCGGATGTTCACGGCTGCGGCACCGATATCCGCCCGGGCCTCAAACACGCGTGCGATGTAATCGTCATAAAGCACGCGGCGCGTCGCCCGGGTCTGCGCGATCCGGCCCTGGTTGCGGTCAAAAATGGGTAAGTTGATGCTCACGCCAAAGCCGGTGGTGTGTACATTATTAGCGTCGCTGGCCTGCAAAAAGCCGATGCTGACGCTGGGAAACTGCCGCAGCACCGCGGCCCGCAACCGCTCCTGCTGGCTCTGGTAGCCCATGCGCAGCGCCAGCAAATCCAGCCGCCGCCGCTGAACCTTTTTTTCCAACAGCGCCACGCTGGGCAGGCGAAACGTTGCCGGCAGCCGGACCGATGGACTTAAGGTGAAGGTCGTGCCTGCCGGCAGCCCCATGGCACGGGCCAAATCCACCTGGCTTTCCGCCAGGGACTGCTCGGAAACAAGAAC
This sequence comes from Planctomycetota bacterium, assembly GCA_021851715.1. Classification (GTDB taxonomy): domain Bacteria; phylum Planctomycetota; class Phycisphaerae; order WQYP01; family WQYP01; genus JABEVA01. The sequence goes on along the minus strand of JAJZCR010000053.1, from coordinate 3,101 downwards.
CAGGGCCTTCGCCTGCTGGCTGGCGTGGAGCACCAATCCCATATCCAAAAGCGTAACCAGCCCCAGCTTGCCGGCGCGCCGCGCCACGCTGTAGACCTTGCCAAGCTCGCCCCGGGAGAGCAGGGCCTCCCGCAATTGTGCCTTGGCGGCGGCCATGGCGTATACCGCCAGGCGGGCGGCCTGGGCGGTCTGCCATTCGCGCCACGCCACCGCCAGATCCACCTGTTTCAACTGGTAACGCGCGGCACTGATCCGGGCTTGGCGATCAATGAGTTGCCGAATGTTCCAGTTCACGCCCACGCCGTAGGCGTTAAACGTATTGGTGCGAAAGCCGCCGGTAACAAAACCCGTATTGGCGGAGAGTTGGGGATTGGTGAGAATGCCGGCTTGCAAAAGCTGGGCGGAGGCTTCGCCATGCAGGTCGCGGAAAGCCCGCAATGCGGGATTCAGAATCAGTGCCAGCGCCGCCGCACGGTTCGGCGTCAGGGCCTGCGAAGGCGAGAGCATGGTTTTGGGCAGTTGGATCAAGCTGGTTTTTTTTACCGCGATGCGCAGTTTCCGCCACGACGGTGTGGCCAACGCCTGGGCCAGAGTCCGGGAATTCAGTGGCTTGCCGTGGTATGACTGGCAGCCCGCCGGCAGCAGCAGCGTCAGCAGCAGCCATCGGGAAAATCGCCGCGCCGGCGGCACCTTGCCGCGTGGGTTTTTCATGTTGCATCCTTTCTACAGGTCCGCCTTGCGATCGAGGCGTAACGCCCGAACCGCGGATACTCTTGCGCTGGTGGAGACGGCCGGACACGCCATCATCATGGCCCGACCAGCGTTCCTGGGGTGAGAGTAATAACTTCAAATAATCAAGGCGCAGTGCAGCCGGGTGAGTGTGCTTTGGCTGCGATCTGAGAAAGGTTGCCGACTGGGTGGACAAGAATGGTTACCGCAAGAGAGGACCAGGTCTGGTGGCAGCGCACGGTGCTGGAAACATGCCCCAGCCATACGGTCCCGGGCAGGCACGGCCGGGCGTGGCCGGAGAGCCACTGCCGGTAGCCTCGGCTGACAATGGCACGGGTGCAGAGGACGCGCTACCGCGCCCACGTAAACCCGCACTCCGGCATTGACTGTTGCGGCCAAGGGAGCGGCAACACTGATGGCGTTGCCCCGCGACCCTGCCGCAGCCGTATCCGCGGCGCAGCTGCTGCGCTGCACTGACCACGTGCATGTCAGCAGAAGCAGCAACATCGTAATTCCGGCGGGGGACTTCATAAAACAACTCTAGCGGTCTATTATGGCGGTGTCAACCGGAGGCACTGATTGCGTTGCTGCAAGTCGGTTGGCCGGGCCGGGCAGGCTTGGCCAAGGGCGCTGCCGACAGATCAGCCCGGTCAGGCACCTGAGCTTTTCCGCCTGCGTCAACCCTGCCGGGCGTCATGTCTGCCTGGGGCACCGGATCCGCAATGGATGCAGACCATTCCGGCCGGACGCAGCGCGCACCCGACGTGAACCGCCGCATAAAAAGCTAATGCGACCGCCGGATCATGCGGATCATTTTTAAGTTGATAGAAATAAATTTCAGAACCTGCCACGGCACAAACGTGCGGAAGAATCGCGTGGTAGGCGTGGGCAGCGGAGCCTGCTGATCTGATTTATTCACGCTCATGATGTTACTCCGGAATCATCCACCACAATGGCCTCCCCCTGGCTTTATAGAGGAACATGTAGTGGAGAATTTTTTTGATCCAATGGCCGGCGGACCCGATATCACCAAACGTAAACTTCAAATCGCGGCCATATTCCGGGAAGCGTTCAAAATCCGGCACAATAGGGTACATGGTCATGGAGGCAGCCGTGCCGGACCACCAGTTAGCTCCCGTCGACGCCACACACGCCGCTCCCAGCGCCGCCATGGAAGCGTTTTTGGGCTGGTGGTGGGTTCGGCCCAGCACCAGGTCCGCGATATTGTTGGCCACCACCCGCCCGATGATCGCCGAGGGCATGCCGGTTCGCGGCGGAGCCGGTGAAATGGGTGTGCCCTTGGCGCTCACGCGCGGACGGCTGATCGGGTGCGGCGGGGCAAACGCGATGCCCACCGCATAGATGTTGGCAAACCTCGGATTGCGATAGGTTTTCGGCCAATCGGCGGCTTTCCACTGGGCGTAATCTTTTTTGCTATAGTCCGCATCCACCTTCATAAAGCCATTGGGCATAAACAAGTCCGCGGTGATATCCTGACCCGCCCGATCAAACGCCTTCATCCCGGCACCGGTAAACGGCGGTAGAAGCATGGCAAAATCGAATGCCAGCTCATGGGTGTTCCCATCCAGAGTTTCATAAAACGCCTTGCCCATCTCGACTTTTTGCACGTGCGCACCGGTGATCCATTCCACCCCCCGTTCCACAAACAGGGATTCGGCAAACAATCTGCTGTTTACCACGTAGCCGCCGCGCTTGAAGTGCATGCCTCCCACGCCGAAATCCCCCAATTCCGGCTCATTGGTGATAAACACCACGCGGGCTTTGTCGCGCACCTGGTGCCGCCGGAGTTCAAATTCCACATTCAGCACAAACTCAAACGCCGCTCCTTCGCACGTACACATGCCATGGCCGGTGCCGATGAGCAGGGTTTGCGTGCGGCCTTTTTTCATTTCTTCCACTGCGGCCAGAAATGCCCCTGCCGCTTTATCCGCATGTTCATACGTGCAGACCGATTGCGTAAAACCCTCCGGACCAAGCCCCGGCGTGGCGGCAAAATTGAGTTTCGGTCCGGTGGCGTTAATCAGATAATCGTAGCCGATTTCCCGGCGCTGGCCGGTTTCTTCTTCGCCCGTGTTCTCCACGACAACCCGCGGTACACCCACCGCCCCGGTCCCTTCGGGATGAATTTCCACCGCCCGGGCCTGAACAAAGTCTATTCCCATTTTTGCATACACCGGCCGCAGCGGCACCACCACCTTGCTGGACGGCATGGCTCCCACGCCCACCCAGATATTGGATGGAATCCAGTTGTAAATATCTTTGGGCGATACAACAATCACCTGGTGTGATTGCGGCAGCCGCCGCCGCGCAAACAAGGCTGCCGTATGCCCCGCAATTCCCGCACCCAGTAT
>JAJZCR010000052.1 GCA_021851715.1 Planctomycetota bacterium | reverse complement strand
ATATTCAGCGATGGCATTTGAGGAATCGTCTGTTCAGGGGTCCGACCGTTCCTCGCCGGCGTTGATGGCGCAGTTGTACGAGCAGATAGGTCGGTTGCAGGTGGAATTATCCTGGCTAAAAAAAAAGTCTGGACTGGACGCCTGACCAGAAACGTCAGGCGGTGGATGCCGGCCATCCTCGGTTGTCGGTACGGCGGCAGTGTGAACTGCTGTGGCTATCATGGGAACTATCCAACACATTGGAAACAGGCTTTTGTCTGTCGGCCCTCGAGCGGGCGATGCACCGGCGGCGTCGTCCGGAGATATTCAACAGCGATCAAGGAGGTCAATTTACATCGGAGGCGTTTGTGGGTGCTTTGGAGCAAGCACAGATCAAGATCAGCATGGACGGTCGCGGGCGTGCGTACGACAATATTTTTATTGAACGTCTCTGGCGGACGGTCAAATATGAAAACCTCTATCCTCAAGAATATGAAACGATGGCGGAGGCAACCATGGGTTTGAGGAATTATTTCGAGTTTTATAATCAGGAACGGTTACATCAGTCGCTGGATTACCAGGCGCCAGCGGAAGTATATCAGGCTCGACCGACGGTCGGTCGCGGCCGCGGCGCGGCGGGCAGCAAGGCAGCCCCTCCGCTCGCCCTTCGGGCTCTCTGCGGGGCTGCCTTGCTGCGGGGGAAGACTCTCTCTTAGCAAAGCCTGTTTTGCGCCCAGTGGACAGGGAGTACCTCAATGGAATCCAACGCCGGAACCAGTGACTGTAATTGTTGGGCATCCAGTTGGCTCAACATCGCGGAGAATGAACTTAGTTCTCTCACACGGCAATGTGTCGCTGGAAGGCAGTTCGGCGATATCGAGACCCTATGCCAAGAAACGGCGGCGTGGTCGTCCGATGTCAACACGCAACAAAAAGGAGTGCAATGGCACATGCAGGTAGAAGACGCTCGCATAAAGTTGACCAGCGTCTACCCTAAAATTATGATGTGACAGAGCACTAGATAGAACGCTGTTTCTCACAAACGTTATGCAAAATGCACCGCCCCAGGCCAACCGGAGTATGCACGCACGTAATGTAGATGTTGATACTGGACGTCTTGGCGCACACTTACCCCGCACGCAGCTCGTTAAAACTGATGAACTATCCGGATTAAGAATGGTGGGATGCCTGGAACCGTCACGGCAACACCGGAATAAACCATCGAGTAATGGGGTATTGCATAGCGGATTGCAAAGAATAAGTGCCACCACCGGTAACCGACGGGGCATTGTTAAATTCCACCGCGGGCACGCTTTGCACGCTGCCATCCAGGAAGCCGATATTGCCCTGACCGTTATGGCGGGAAGTTAAATGATCACCCAGATTGAAGGCGGGAGGATCCAATACTTCATCATTGAAATTGGATAAAAGGGCGGACTCCTCAATAAACACTGCGAACTCGTTATTTTGAATGGCGTCGGCGCGCAGTGGATAGCTCCACGGTGTGGAAGGAACACCGCCGGATGTCGTCGGTGGATAAATAGTGGCCAGCGTGATGGACTGCGAGTTGACCAGAGAATTGACCGAATAACTCCAATAACCACCGGTGGTGGATGGCCCTACGCTAATTGCGCCGCAGCCAGGAAGGGCACTTGGCCCCATGGTTAAAGCGGTAGCGGAACTGCGGTTGCCCATATCGGACGGGCACATGAAGATTTTGGCATATTGCGGATTGAGCGGTGGCGGGCTGCCCGGTGCGGGGGTGGTGGAGGTGGGAGAAATGGTGTAGGGCGTAGCGGTGCTCATCTGGGCCAGTGAGCCATTGAGCTGGTTGTAGAGAACGCCCGCCTGCACGCGCCAATCCTGCTGGTTGTTCCAGAATGTTGCGGTCTGGACGTCGGTACCAGATGTGGCGTTGCTGTACGGCGGAAAGCTGGCCTTATGCGGAAACAGCAGGCCGTTGAGCGGAAAAAAACCGTTGTCCGTGACGAAATACTCGTGCAGCGCCTGGCCTAGCTGGCGCATATTGCTTGCGCAAACGATCTGCTGGGCACTTTGCCGGGCGGAGGCCAAAGCCGGCAACAGCAGAGAAATGAGCAAGGCGATGATGGAGATGACCACTAATAGCTCGATGAGAGTAAAACCGTGGGAGTGCCGACGAACCTGCCCGATATGCGCACATCCGCGGCCATGCCAGAGTGTGGCGTGGCACCCAGGTTTCTGTGCTGCCTGGCTCAAGAACTCGAACCTCGCGGTCCGCTCTTGCCATAAACCCCAAAAAGATATATCTGCATCAGGTATGACACATGGTGGACTCTTCATGGCATTTACCTTTGTGTTTGAGTTTATTCCCCGATCAACATAAGCCGCCATTGGCGGTGTAATGCACTCCAGAAAACGTCCAATCCCGTTGAAACACATCAGCCACCTGTGGGCCACATGCAGATGCCGCCTGATATGATTATAACGAGTATTCCAATATTTTGTTGCCGTTACAGCTCTTTTTTTTCGCACAAATGTATTATCAGTTGCTGTGATAAAGTTGCTATATAAATTATCATGTTTGCCAGCAAACCAGCGCAGCAATATTATACCAGAGGCTGGCGTTGTTCCAAGGCGGCGCTTCTGTGGCCCACGTCCCAATTTGCCGTGGCTAAACACAGGCATCTTACCTCCAGAGACCGATTTTACAGGCTTCTATCAAATGCCCCACCAGCAAGATCAGAACCATTTGAGTATATCGCCGTCGGCAACCCAGATGGCTTTATCCCGACGACGCAGAAAGTTCCGCGTGCCGAACCTGTCGTGGTCTCTTGCCGCAATCGGCCTGGTAACGGCTATTATCATCTCCGGAGTAATTCTGCGGATCTGGATATTCCATTGGAGCACACCGATTCACTACACCCCGGATATGCGTAATATCTGGGACTGGGGCTCTTTCACGGTGAAGAACACCAAACATAATTGGATACGTACCCTGAACCGGCCGGGAGTCACCGACATGACACTGCCCGTATTTTTGCACCGTCTGGCCGATGTGTACCGGCGATCTCGGGCATTGCCCGGAAGTCCTGCGGGCTATCAACTGGATTATCCAACGTGGCGAATTGCAGTGGCCGGGATCTGGGTCTGGATGGAGCGCAGTTTGCACGCGTACGCCACCGTGTGGCGACCTCGCTATATGATACCCCTGTTGTGGCTGAACACCGCGATGGAGCTATGTGGATGTATCGGCATATTTTTGCTGGTGCGCCATTGGGTGGTACGCCAAACCCGCCCGCCACCCGCGCGGCGAAAAATCCGCAATTTTATTCTCCACCGCAGCCCGGATCTTGCTGACACGGAAATTCAGCCCGGTGCCGTTCGATCCGGCTTCTGGAAACCATGGATGGCAGGAGTGCTGGCGGCCAGCTTGTTCTGGTTTAATCCCAATGTGATTCAATCCGCCCACACCTGGGTGCAGTATGACGTTTGGGTGATCCCGTTTTACATCGTGGGTCTCTATCTGGCGAGCGTGGATCTTTTCTTTCTCGCCGGTGTCGTTATTGCCGTCGGCTCACTGCTCAAAGGACAGGAACTTTTCTGCGCGGCGATGTTCATCTTCTGGCCGATCTTTGAAGGCCTGTTTCTTCGGGCCTGGGAATACATTGTGGGTCTTGTCGTGGCGGCTGGGCTGTGCAATTCCATATGGCTTTTCGCCGGGCCGGCGGATTGGTACTACCTGGCCGGCGTGCTGATCGCCGGATTGACTGGCACGGCCTGGATCATAGTACACCACCACATGCGCTGGTTTTACGCCATTCTGTTCTTCCTGCCGGCAATTCCCTTGGCTTTGTGGCCGTGGTGGAATCATACTGCACACGGCCCGTCCTGGATGGCGCTGGTGCTATTGGCATGGTTGTTGGCCGGTCCGTGGCTGTTTCGGCCCCGTCGCGCATGGTTTTTTGTGGCCATCAGCGCGGCTATGGCGATGGCCGTCCTTGCCATATCCATGCCCGCTCATTGGCTGTGGCTTAAAACCGGCTTTCTATTTGGAGCCAGCGTCCGCCATACCAATATGCTTTCATTACCCAATGCCGACGGCCTTGGCCTGATTTTACAAGATAACTTCCACTGGGGGTTGACCGAAAAGGTGTTCACCCTGCGTTGGCCGGTGGTCTACACGGTGAATATGCGGCTTCTGCTGGTTGCAATTGTTGTTTGCACTGAGTTGGTTTGCGCCTGGGCGGCGGCACGTCATCATCGTCGCAACAACCCCAGATTTTTGCTGGCCATGGTCACGCCTTGGATAACCGTTTTTGCTTTCGCTCCCTGTATGTTTGAGCGGTATCTACTTTGGGGATCCGCCATGCTGGCCTCGGTTGCGGTGGCTTTTGACGCGGGATTGGTGTTGCTGGGGCTGCTGCTTTCAGTTCTGAGTGTCCTGATGACGCTTACCGTTCAACTCGGTTTCAACCATTTTAGGCCGCATTGGCTGGCGTTGATTCGATCCGCCGAACCTGGCATGGCCTATGCTGTGGTGCTTGCCGCCTTGATCTGCCTGTACTGCAGTCTGCGTTCGGGCCGGAATATCCCGTATGACGAACCAGCGAAGCATGCGTCGGAGGTTCCATCATGCAGGTACATATCATAAAAACCCTGCGGGCTGTACCACGCCGCCGGCGGCATAAGCCACTTTGCCCCATGCCTGAAAACGCTCACCCGGTTGCTCGATCTGCGGTTCGTGCAGGTGTGCGCACCGCCCGGGTGTAACTCGGATTGTTAGCGGTTTGGGCACCACGAAATTTGGCGGCCTTAAGGGCAGCGTAACGCTGCCGGCGGCACTGCGGCCTGGGAACGGACGCACAAAACACCGGGGTCTGGAAACTGCGGTGCTTGCTGACACCGATTGACCAGGCGTGCTCTTGGTGCACCCGATACACACTAGCCACGTTGATGCAGCTAACCCATAAGGTTCAATAATAATGCCCCCTGATCGCATGGGGCGTTGCAAATTCGCTTGGATCGTCGTGAAAGATTATGTCACGTGGAGGTGTCCCCGTATCTGGCCCCATGAGCGCCTTGGCGTCGACCGGACCGTAAAAGCTCCGTGCCGGAACGACATGGCTAAACAACCGACGTCTGCCGCCTGCGTGTTACACGGTGGAATGCAAGGAGATGAATTTGAACGCCCGACGGTGCCACCGGATTGTTGCCTGCATGGCAGCCACCCCCAACAGCATCGCTTTTGCCAAGAACAGCCTACCGGGACACAATGACATAATGGCCAGTTTTTTTAAGCACTATAGAAACACGCCCTCCATGATGTCTGCTCGCGTGGAGCAACTTCCCGTTGACTTTCACCGTGGTGCCGGGTATCTCCACGTTCGCCTGTACATCCGGTGGAAGCGTAATATCCAGCGCTTCGCCCTGCTCATGTTTTTTGACCTTCAGGACAATATCTCCATGCGGCGTGGGTACACGGCCCGCCGCCCAGGACAAGCCCCCCAGATGCGGCTCGACCAAAGTCCGAGAAAAACCGGCCGCCATGGGCCGCACACCCAAAATGTATCTCGTCAGCCAATGTGTAACCCCGGCGGACCAGCCATGGCACAGGCTGGTAAAGTAGCCTTCGCGATTATCCGCCCAGAGGTAGCGGTGAAAATGCTTTTTCGGCCATGACGGATCGTACGCCTCCCAAAAAGTGGTGGCTCCTTGGTGAATCATTCCGCCCCAATAATAGCGGATGAAATTAAGAGCTTGTCGGATGTGGCCCAGATCGGCCAGAGCATCCAGCACAAAGTTGTTGCCGTAAGGGGTGGCGACCCACTTCCAAGCTGAACTTCCCGGACCGAAAATCCGCTGATAAATAGCCCGGCGCTCGCCGGCATCAGCCACGCCCGAATAAACGGCCATGGCATTGACTTGCCGCAGCCGGGTAAACGTATGCGTCCGGGTGTTGGGCAGATACCGGCGGGCCGCGTGAATTAGCCGCCGGTCCCAAGCCGCATACTTCGCGGCATCGGCGTTATCGCCAAGAACCTTGAGCAAAAACACTGCCCGCTTTACCGCCACACATGTGAACATATCGATGTATGAATTGGCCTGCGGTGAATCGCCGTTGTTAAGCTCCACCGCCCAGTCGACGAAACACCACTTGTTTAGCTTATTGACGAAGAGATTCCTGCGATTAAAACCCAGCTTGATGTAGCGCAACATTGAAAGCAGGAGTTGCTGCTGTGAACGCAGGTACCCGATTGCGCCGGCATGTCTGTAGAAATCGAACAAAGCGCATATCCACGCGTCGGAATAACCCGGCAGGCTGTTGACGTAATTGGTCGGAAGTTCCGTGGGGGGGTGGGAACCCTGGGCGTTCTGGCGCAACAGAGTCAGACTCTTCTCCATGAGAAAGCGGTCCAGAAATACGTCATTGACCACCTGGCCCATAATCTGCAAATCACCCATCCACATGTCCGGGGCACGCTTGGCGCTGGCCGAAATGCCGCCTTTGGTCATGCATAGATGCACGGTATAGGCACCGGTGTACCAGATTTTTGTCAACAGCGGATCCGAGCAGGAAAAGGCTCCGCGATAGTGCACCGGGTAGTATCTGAAATCCAGCCGTAAGCGGCTGATTTTGATCGGTCCGAAGCGAGGGCTAAAGGATGACGACTTTTGGAAACGCACATCCACAAAGCGAAAGCCGGAATAGGGCGTGGATTGTGTTTGCCCCGGTGCCAAGTGCAGCCGATACCAACCTCGCCACGGTGCGTACAGAGCCTCGCCACGAGACTCACCGGTGCCGACGAGCACCCATCCGCCGGTGCCGCCCACTTGAATCCGGCCGGTTACTTCATGCCCGAAATCCAGCAGCAATTCCGGAGCGGGCCCTCCGCCGGATGGTGGCCGAACAACCAGACAAACCGCCTTCCGGCGCCGCAACGTGGATAACCCATGGAAAGCCGCACGATCACAGAGGACCGCCACATTCACCGGCTGAAAGTAGCGGTGCGCCAAGTAGCTCGATATACGCCGGGGACAGGGTGTCACCTTGTCGGCCCACAATCCGCCGCCATAAGCGGATACAACCCCAGCCGACATCCAATTCGACTTGGATGTCGGCTGGGCCGATATTCTTTCCAGCGGAAATGGAAATGTTGAAGCTTTGACCTTGATGGGCTTGCTCTTCGCCTCCGTCGACGACATGGTCCAATGTGGCGATACGCGCGTGGCCACCTGCCACGATCCATCGGTTTCAAGCAACGTTTTCCGGCCGGAAACCAACCATAAGATGACACCGGCCCGACCAGTGTCACTCGAGGCTCTCAGGCCGAAGGTGTTTTTTCCAGGTTTCAGATACCCCGCAATATCCATGCTCTTGGCCACCTTCCATCCAGCATCGCCGATTTTCACGGGGCCAGATCGGAGAGCCTGTTTTCCGTTAATGAATAGGACAAAGCGACCATTCGCATCAACGAACAATCGAGGTTTGGCGGGAACTCCAGCCAAGGTAACGGACTTGCGAAAGTACACTCTTTGGTGCAGCACCACACGCTTGGCCCATATCCATGCCGCAGGCTCGCCAGACATGACGACACCTTCAGGGGAAAAACTTGATAAAAACATGAAGTTGCCAACTGTGCCCGGTTCGCTGTTGGTACCAATACCGACGGTTGTAATCTTCGTGGGATCAGGGTTCGAGCCGCTGACCCCAGTGTAGGTATATGTTCCGAGGCTGGTTCCATTGTAAAAATATTGGGCCGTCCATTTCTGGCCAATGGTGTTTAACACCACTTTAGCGGTTTTACCAACGGTCACGGTTCCACTCGGATTCCCGGGGCCACCGGCTGTGCCCGGCCCCGCAAAGAGTTGGATACGCCCATTGCCTTGCAGCAGCATCCAGGGACCATCGCCGCCAAAGAACCCGGACTCACTTGAAAAGCCTATGGCCAGCCAGTTGCCACCTTTGGCGTGAGGATTTAAGGTTGCTGAAACGGCGTACACTTTGCCGCCCACCGGCTTAAATGGCAGTAAAGCTGGTTGAAAACCATGCCCGCCCGCAGCAGTCCCGTTGGCTCGCCAACCAGTACCGGCGGCCCACTTGGCCGCACCGGTATTTGTCGGGGGAGCCGTGCCATTGAGCGGCTGGGCCGAACTGCCCGTGAAGCTGTCCTGATAAACAATGACCGAAGCCTTACCACCCGCCCATGCCGCCGACATGGCGGTTAAGACAGTGGCCGCCCAAAGACCCGAACATAACTTAAGGGACCGAGCAAAAATAACTTCACACTTTCTGGCTGGTTCTTTTGGACGCTGACTTCGTTGTTCGCTCCTTACAGACCCACTGGCGGGGTATGCGCGTCGCTCACGCCTCGCCAGCGTCCAAAACTCCTGCGCTGTAAAATATGAATTTATTTTTGCCTGGTCCCTAAACATCAACATACTCATTATTGCGCCGGCATGTAAGGGTCGGCCTGCGCCATAGACAGGCGATCCAGCACCAACGGTTGCTTGGGCAACAAGCGATCCAGCGTGTGAGCGTTAAGAAAAGCGGTAAGCTTTTTGCGGCTCTTCAGGATGGCGGTCGGCACGTCAAACGGAGCATGATGGCCGTTTTGGGGTACCAGCAGCGGGTACACCGCCAACCGGTTAGGCAACATCTTTCGCAGTTCAACCAGATAATATATTCGCGCCATTCCGGTGGCGGGTGCCGCCGCCAAGACCGCCTTTTTCAGAGCTGCGGCATATTTCGCGGGTTGCCCGGCCGGAGCATGTTTTATCCACCACGTTTCCATGGCCGGGGAATAAATCAGACGTGTATCCATGGACCGCAAACTCATCCACAGCCGGCCCTTGAGTTTGGCCAGGCTGCCGATAAACGTGCCGATCAGCGTGGCTTGCAGTTTCGGTTTGCCTCCGGGCGGTGTCACCGGCCTGAAGTTGCAGCAGGTAATTAAAAACCTCTTTCGGCCCAAGGGATAGACAAACGCAATCGGTTGAACCGGTTTGCCCGCGCCATGGTTTTGCAACCGCCATACCCCCAGCAGGCTTTTATCCTGAATGGCGTGACGCTTGGGAACCAAAGATCGATTGACCGCTAGCGGCGCACGGCAACCGGCCAATGCGACCAAGGCAACGGCCAATGCTGACAAGGGAAAACGGTGTAACAACTTCATCAGGAGATCTCCAAAAAGGCAGCAAATTCGCGGCAGTGCCGAGTTTTTATTCCGGCTGATTTTGACACACCGGCCAGGCACCGACACACATCCCGCTTGCTATTAAGAAGAGTCTGGTGGTTGATCCACAAACAGTCACCAATCACCAGATTATTCTGCGGAGCACACGCCCATGCGGAATGCACTTTAAACTTAACCGCACGCGCGGAAACGCGGTTGGCCAATCAGCAGCAAACGCAAACAGCTTAAGGCCGCACCAGTGAAGCGATGTGTCAAGCACGTGTGCGTTTACGACCCACCAAAAGCAGGCCGACACCCATGGCACCCATCATACCCAGCGTGGCGGGTTCGGGGATGGCGTAGAGATCGGTAAAATAAGTCTCCACGGTCGTTCGCTGGGCACCGGTCAATTCGCCGCTGTAAATCTGCAAACCCGCGATCTCCCCCGCGAAGTATTCGGTACCATTGACATTACCGTCGCCTATCGCCTGGATCGGGTTAAAGGCGCCACTCGGCGCGGTGGTGGTGCCATCCGCACTGCCGTTGAAGCGGAAATATCCACCGCCACCCCCAACACCGCTGGCGGTGACGTTGATATTGTTCCAACTGGCGTCGGACAGGGCGGTGCTGGACATGCCCAAATCTGCAGTGTCCTCCACAAGCAGGTCCTGGTGGAACGTATTCGCGAGACGGTATTCAAGCGAGCCTCCCTACCCTCCCACAAATCCGCCATTGGCCGTGGCCATCGCGGATGACGGCAATATATAGGCGAAAATAGTGAAGCCTGTGCTGGAGCTCAGCGGTGTCGTCAGGCCAAGCGATTGGCCGAGCGTCCCCGGCGCGGTCGCCGAGAATGTGAATTGGACCGCCGACGACCCGTTCGGTGTGGCGTTGGTAACCAGCGTGGGCGTACCGTTTGAGGGAAGTTGGCTATAGGCATTGGCCACGCTGGCGTTGTTGGCGTTGCCGGAGGTGTCAGTCCAAACACCGGTGCTGGCGTCGTAATTGGCGGACTCGTAATTCACCATCAGCCCAGACGGCAAGACCGGCAGCGTGATCGAGGCCGCAGCCGGTGGCGCGATCGGCGGGGCGAGCGCCAACGCCGATGCCGCCAGCCCCATGAGCACAACCATGCATTTCCTGTTACCCATAAACATACGTAACTCCTTCCGGGCCGGTGGCCCAAAATACTTGAAACCCTGCCGCAGAATCAACATAATCCTGCAACTGTGAACATGCCATATCATAACGCGCTGTAAACGTCATTGCAAGCATAAAATAAAATTTTTTTGAGCTACTTTCAAGCTGCCTTGCCCCCACAAAAATACCGATAAAAATCAGAATTAATCTCCGATTTATGTTGATTTTCGAGGATGATGTCTGGGATGTGCAATGTTAATATATCTTTTATATTGTTTATTACTAATTTGGATAAGCGAGTATACATTGGCAATGCCCCAGTTCGACTTTTGCCCTTATTGATGCTGATGCGGCGGGGCCTAAGACGCGAGGGGGCGACGGAGTTCAACGCCAAGGTGGGACACGAAGCAAGACCATCGCCGGCGATGCACCTATGGGCGCGGCGAGTACAAACGGCGTAGCCTCACCGCGCCCCAACTACCGTCAACGTGCATATATTCAACGCGCATTCTCAGGCTGAGTTCCTCCAGCCGCGGCGTTTGCAAATGGGGCGTCCACCTCAATTTGCAATATTCTCATCAGGCTGACGCGGGGGTACAGGGGGAGTTGGCGAATTGAACGCCGCGCCTGCGGTTGGCGGCACTTTGCGCCCGGCCAAGCAATGCCGGGGCTGGGGATTGTTGGGGGAGCGACAGGGACTCTGTCTCTGGCCGCAAGAGAGCCTTTGCGGCGGCAGCCTGAAGTTCACACGTGGAGGCCGGTACCGTCGTCCAAAATACGCCAACAATATGAGTGACACCGTTAACAAACCCGCGCAGTCTGCATATTGAGCAAGCTGGCAAGCTTGTCAAGTTTATTGGCCACATGACCCACCCCCACAGCACAGTGATGGGCTGGACCATGACTGTTCCACCGGTTAATAAATTCACGCGCCCCAACCGAAAACCGGTAGCGACTGTTGGTGTTGCCGATTTCCAGAATCGGCCCGGCCTCCGACTGCCCCTGGGCCATCAGCAGTTTGATCCGGCCATCCGCGGTTTCCACCACCGACAGCAGCGTCACGGGGCCATGTTTTACCGCCATCTCCACCGAAAGTCCGCGTCCCACTTTGCCGTGGTACACGCGCAGGGGGCGCACGCGGGTTTTACCCTGGGCAATGGCGATATGACCGGGACCGTCGTGGCCCATCAACACCACATCGTCTTTGAAGTCAATCGCGTAGTATTCTGTGAATGATCCACCGGCACCAAAGCCATCCATTATCTTCATAGCCTGCACATTTTTTACCTCATATTCCCCCGCCACCGGAATACCACGGGCGGTCAACAGCGAAGTGCCCAGTATGATGGAACTGATGACATCTTCCTCCGCCCGGCTACCCACACCCATCTGGTAATAAGCCAGTGAACCCAACGCATGATGTTCCACCAGGCGATCCAGCGCCACGGAAGTTCTGGCGGCACGGGCCAGTTCCGCGTTGCCGCAATCCGGTTGAAGGTCAAACTTCTGGTGAAACAACGTCATCCGCCGACGAATTTCCACCGCGGAAACTTTTGCCGCTATGGTGGCTAATTCTCCGACCTCCAGCATTTCAATATGCCCGCCGAAAACAGCGCATTGACGGGTGATATCCGTATAAATATCCAGCATCCCGCCATAATAATGGCCCATCAGACCCAGACGATTATGAAACATCATATGCGCCACCTGCGCCGCTGAGAGCCAGTCGGAAATTTCATTCCAGCACACGAAATCGTCATCCAGCACGCCCGTTACCTGATGGAAGTTGACCCCGGCCCGCGTAAACACATTGGCGATTTCCGGAACTGGGCAGGCCGAGCAAAATGCCAGCCATTCGCCGGTCATGCGCGTACGGTCACCCATCTGATTAAACCGCGCATAATCCAGCGCTTGCGCCGGCTGAAGATTCAGGATAATTACCGGCACTTTGGCCCGCTGCACCACCGGCAGAACCGTCGAGGAGAGAGCATACGTGGTAACGTAGAGAAAAATCAGGTCCACATCCGCCTGGCGGAACCGATGACCGGCCTCCAGAGCTTTTTCCGGTGTGTCAATTAAGCCGAGGTTCACAAGGTCCACACCGGGCCTGTCCAGACGCTCGGCCACCTTCACTACGTATGCGTCCAGACGCCGCTTCAGTCCCGCAAATTGCGGCCAATACGCAGCCAAGCCGATGCCAAACAGCCCGATCTTGAGTTTATTACGCACCAAGTGGGAGTTCATCTCAAATTACCTTTCGCAATGGCAAAAGTCTCGGCTGCAACCAGTTGGACCGGACCGATCAAGCCCGATTCCGCCAGAGGATCACCTGGACCCCATAGCCGCCACGTGGTAAAGGTGAATCGCCCGGTTGGACTGGGCTTACCGTCGAGCAACCATTGCGGCCATTTAAGCAAGCTACCATTGGGAGCTTGGTCGCAGTCCTGCGGCAACTGCTCATCTCCGATCATCCGGTTAATCCACAAATTGGTCACGCGGATATCGAGTTGATTGCGGCCTGATTGCAGCACCGCGGTAACGTCAACTCTAAATGGCGGCTTCCACAGAATTCCCAGCTCATGGCCATTGAGCGTTGGCTGGGCCATGACCGCAACCCCGCCCAGATCCAGGTATATGCGCCGATGTGGCGCCCGTATGCCTGCCGGAGCCATAAATTCAGTCCGGTATTGCGCCGTTCCCGAAAAATAGCGCACGCCCGCATCGGGATGCTTGTTCCAGGCGATCAGATGCTTCAGGTGGATTTCCGCCGGAGCACCCCAACCGTCCGGAAACCGCACCCGCCATGGCCCCGTAATCGCCACCGGCTTAGGGATACGTGCGACATTGATCGTGGTTTTTTTACCGGAAGCCAGCGAAAAATCGTACTGTCCCGGTTCCGTGACCAGCGCCAGCACGCCGCCGTTATTTCCCGCTTCCAGCAACGCCGGCTGACGCAAGACTTTCCCCGGCACGGGGAACCACGCCCAACCGCCATCCTGAAAACGGACACGACCGATGTGGCCGTTCACCTCGTAATGAATATCCAGGGTTTTGACAACGTCTACATCCGGGTCGCCCCCAATGGCGGCGATCTCCACCACTGGAAAAACCGCGTGGCCGCTATCCACCAGCTTCTGCACGATGGCCGTTACATTGCGCAGGTGGGCGGGCTGGCCCGGTTTGCCATAGATGGCACGTAATATGCGGATATTTTTTTGCAACGCCAGGCGCGCCGGCGCGCCGGCGGACAGGAAAGCCTTTCCGCCGCGACTGACGCTGGTAATGATATTCTCCGGCCGGCGTGTGTTGCCCCTCCGGAAAACCACAAACACCGATTCCTTGGGACCCAGATTAAGCGGGATGTGCGTGCGACCACCGGCCATGCCGTACACCGGTGCCGGTCGTATTTCTCCGGTTTCCGGATTCCACAATTCCGGAGCGATGCCGCTGACCCGAAAAGCGCAATTCGCCAGCATCGGCTTCCCATAATACGGCAGGGTATCGGCCACTTCGCCGTTGGCCACGAAATAAATATCCATGTCCGCCGTGTGCCGGTGGGTCCAGCGCACCATGACCTGATCACAGGCAAAGTCGGGGTGGATGCCGCGGGCCGCGAGTACTTCTTCCGCGGTCTTACCATCGATTATTTTTTTCGTCCCCCATAATTCCGCGGCGAGTCTTTGCACCTCACCATCGCAATGGGGAAAATTACTCAAGCTCGGCGAAGATTGCGGCTGCGGACCAATGACCGTGGCACCGGCATCCACGAGTATTTTAATTTTCTTAAGCAGTTCCGGCCGCATGGTGGGGGAAGTGGACAATACCAGCACCCGATAGCGCATTCCCCCGGGCAGGGTGAGAAAACCATCTTTGTATTCCATGCGGTGCAGCACCGCTTCCGCCGGACATCCATCATAGTTGTATCCCGGACGGGCGGGCGGATTGCCCGGAACATTCGACGGCGGCGAGAACGTCCGTGGCATTCCTTCCGCCTGCATATAGCAGACATCCGCCACAAAATGACCCTGCCGCAGCAGGTAACAGCACCGCGCCACATAATCGTGCCATGGTTTGGTTAAATTCCACCAGGTTTCGGTGCGCTCATAATGCAATCCCCATGGTCCCATGGACATGCCCGGGGCGTAATGCGGGTTGGTCCACGGCTGCATGGCGTAGCGATGGAAGACAAAGCGGTTGATTCCATTGGCGAGAGTCCAATCACAAATATCCTTAACCACCGCCGGGTGGCCCTGCCATTTTTCATTGGCGTCGGCCGTGCAGGTTTCCTGGCCGATGATGTTGTGACCGTATACGTGCCCGGCGGAGGTCATTTCGATAACCGACCCCATGGCGTTAAACCGCGGCCAGGACCAGCATTCCGACATCGGCTCAACCGCCTGCCCCCCGTAACGAATATCGCCGGCAGGTTCACCAAAGTAACCTTCAATCGACAGCCGCAATCCATGTTTCTCGGCGACTTGGCGCATGGCGGCGGCATAATTTTCCACAAGTAAATCGCCCACGGTCTGCCGTACATCCCATAGGAATCGCTCGGACACCTCCAAGCTTTCCACCACCTGCCCTGTAAAAACCGGTAGATAGGGCCGGATATCGTAACCACGCAACCTCTTGAAATCCGCAGCAAATATGGGCGTCCAATTCTGTGCGCCGGTTTCCCAGCTATCAATATGCGTGGAAACCAGCGTTTTCCCCGCCAACGGACCAATTTGCTTGATGATTCGCCCCATCAGGGAGTGAAACTGAAAAATAGTCGCCTTCCGGCTAAGCTTGTCGGTTTCCAGCCCCAGCCCACCCGCCGGGGCCGGGTGATTATCCACGCCGGTGGTGGTATGGCCGAGCCGCAGCACAGTCCACTTTCCCGCCGGCGCGGTCCACATCAGCCGGCCTTTAGCATCCATGCGACCGGTCAAATCCAGAATCGATTTCTTCGAGACCTCCTGGCCGGATTTTAGTGTCGGCCATGCCGCCGGGGTAAAAATATTGTATTCGGTGTTTACGTCGGTTCGGCCTCGGAGGTCGGCGATCACGTACTTGTCTACCGGTGTGGGAAAGGCCAGTACGGCGATATCGCGGTAAAAGTTCAGCTTCGCCTTCGGCTGCGGCAATACACCATTAAACTTCCCGCCCCCGGCGATGGCGGTGCTGCTCCACACCACGCGCTGCATCGAGAGTTCCGGCGTAACCCACGGCCCGCCGCTGCCGCACCAGCCGGCGTCGTTGGTCATGTTGATGTGCAGACCCAGACGACTGGCTTCCTGGCAGGCAAACTCAAAAAGCTCATACCATTTGGCATCGCCGAATTTAGCCCCGTTAAAACTCGGCGGCGTGCCCTGATCCACATCCATGATCAGCACGCCCGCGACGCCCACCGCCTTCATCGCCTCCAGATCGGCCGTAATTCCCACGCGCGTGACATTTACATCCAGCCAGAACCAGTACACCCACGGCCCGCAGTCAAAGGGCGGCGTGGCGAACAGGCCCGCCACCTCCGTACCGCTGGCGGCGGCCCCGCGCCCCAGCGACAGCGATGCCGCTCGAACCGCCGGCCCGGATTGCAGCACCATCAGCCCCGCCGCGGTTAATCCGATGCGTTCCACAAAATCCCGACGATTCATGTCAGCCATGACAAGCTCCTGTTAAACAAACCGATTCACAAACCCCGCCCACTGGTCTTGGCAGGCGATACTATCAAAAGCTGGAGGCAACGGCACAGATCATTCGATCGTGTCGACGATCTTGCCCATAAAGGGGAGGCCCCATTTGATCTTTCGACCCTTCAGCGGCGACCAAGGCTCCAACTGGTAGCCCTGGTCATCGAGCCGAATACCATAATGCCCGGTGAATATCGCCATCATGGCCTGCCAGTCCTCCGGCAAATATCCCTCGCCGGAGGCTTGCGTGCCGTTCCACACGTAAAACGCGCTGCTGATGGGATTGCGCCGCGGCCATTTCGCCGACGCCTGAACGCCCGCGTTAAAAGTCCCCTTTTCAAACGAGCCGACCAGCGGCCACAGCAGTTTTTCCGCATCACGGCGTCGTCCCAGTCTATAAAATGACTGGATGACGTAGTAGACGAAAGTCGGACACGCTCCGCCGTTCATATACTGTTGCCAGGTGTCCGTGCCCGCAGGGTTGGTCGGGGCACCGCTGGTATGCGGAATATAATCGGCGGGATGAATGGGAAGCAGGTTGGTGGGCAAGCCAAACTGGTATGATTTAAACCCGTCCTTCTTGAGTTGCCCCAGCAGGCGATCCAGTATGGCGTTGGCCTGCCGGTCCGGCACCAGTCCCTGATGGATGGCAAAGCCGTTCACCCACGGGAACATGTAGTCGTGCAGAATACCCTTTTCATCCCGCCAGCCCGCCAGTACGCCGGTGACCGGATTAAAAAACGTTTTCATGTACACTTGCTTGATGCGCTCGGCGTTATGATGATAATGCGCGGCCATGGCCGGGCGACCGGCCGAATTTTCCAACTCCGCCAGGCAGCGAAATGCCCGGTAATTGGCGGCATTCGAGTAGGCATCCGCGCCGTGGATATTATAACAATCAAACCACATTCCGTTGCCGTGGTCCGCCAGGCCGTCGCCATTGGTGTCCAGCGATTCGATTTCACCGGCGATACATTCCAGGGCATAAAGGCTTTGGCGCAGGTCTTCCATGCCCCCGATGGTGCGAATGGCGTACCAAGCGCAAATAATCAGGTACGCCGGTGTTTCCCGTGACGATTGCCAGTCCCCGCGGGCCGCGTAAACATTGCGCGGCGGCATATAATAGCCCGGCGCGCCGTTGAAATAGCGATGCACCGACGCCCGCACCAGTCCCATCGCCGAGATGCCCGCCTTCAGCGGCGGCGAAAAGGCCGCCATCTCCGCGTAAAACAGCATCGACAATCCGCAGTTCACGCTGACCACGCTGTTGCTGATGATGCCGGTATCCGGTCGCCATTGCGTCAGGTTTAGCCCCCAGGCCGGCAGCCGACGCAGCCGCGGCTCGTCGGCGGTAAGTTCCGGCAGCGGACGGATGGTTTCAATGGCAAAGTGCAGTGTGTCCCGCCAGACGCCGGCGTTTAGTTCACAAAGCCGATCCAGGCGCGCCGGCATTTGCAAAGCTATTTCAACATGGTAATCCAGCGCCGGAAAAATTCCCGCCGGCGCGCGATAAAAACAGGTGTCTTTGTTGCTGCTGGTGATAAACGCCGTGCCGAAATCCGGCGCGTGCAGATAGCATGGGATGGAGACAAAATTGAAAATTTTCTCGGGCCGGCAGACAAAAGTCGTGGGGGTCTGGTTGGCCGCGAAGTCGAAGCGGAAAAGGCCGCCGCGCAGCGCGGTTTTGCGATCCGCCACCGCCGTCAGCTCCAGGTCAAAATCCCGCTCGCCCATTTTCAAGGCCACGCGCACCGCTACGCCCGGTGCCACGCCCACCGCCTCATATTCAAAGACATTGCCCTTTCGCGTCAGGCTGCCGGGCCGGGGCGCGGCGGCCCCATAAATTGGAAGCGTCAACCGCGGGAACCCGCCGGCGCCCCTTAGAAAATTAACCCCCAGATTGCCCCGGCCCAAGCTGTCCCACGCCAGATACGCGATGCGCGGGCGGGACTTGTCCAGTTGAATTTTGTACCACGGCGTGGAGATATCCAGCGTTCGTCCATTGTCCTTAACGTGCGGCGAAAAGGCCGCATCGCTTTGAAATCGTGAAGCGGGCACCAAGGCCGCGCTCGCCCCATCGTCCGGCTGGGCGGCCTTTTTGGCCACCGGGGCATTATCCCCATAAACCTCCACCTCCGAAAGCTGCGCCCAGTTGGATTGCGGGGTCTCCGGTCCGGCGCTGCGCACGATCAGCAACCGAAAATTATCCGTATCGACCGGCTCGAAATCCACACTGTAGGAAAGCGTCGCCGGGTCAAACCGCGCGTTATTCACCCGAAAAAGCTCCCGCAGCGTAGCCCCCGCGTCATCCGAGGTCTGACCGACGAACTCCACCGGCTGCAAATTCGCCTCACCGCCATACAACACCACGCGGCTGATCCGCCGCGGTCCGGCAAATCCAAACCATACCCAGCAGGGCAAATCGTGATACGGATCGGTGGTCCAGCAGAGGGCCCCGGGATCAGCGCCGGGCGAAAACTTCCGGCCGTCATTGAGCCGCCGCGCGGTATGCACCGAACTCAGCGCTGCCGACTCGGACATGCTGGTTTCAACTTGAACCCCCGGCTCGCGCCAAAACGCCACATTCCGCCAACCCGTGGCCCGATAGGGCACCTGGGCTTCCGTCGGTTCGATTTGCAGCGCCACCGGGGATTCCAGTTCCAGATAAAAACCCCACGGTCCGCCCAGGTTCCATACTTTTGCCAAAACGGTATTCCACCCCTTGCGGAGGCTGATCTTGACCCGCCTTTGGCCGGGCGTCGCCGCGCCGCCGGATGAATAATCGAGTTCCAGTTTGCCGTTGACAAACAGCCGCATCACGTTATCCACCCCGACGCCGGCCGTGGCCACGGTCGCCTCCGGGGCGAAAACGCGGATGCCGCCATAAGCATAATAATTTGTAATATCGGGAAAATATCGCGCGTACAAATCAATATGGTCGCCGGGTGAAATGCCCGGTTTCCACCGCAGGTGTTGGCCCAAAATGACGGCTGGCGACGCGAACTCCACTGCCCCATGCTCAACCGCTGTGGGAGCGTTAAATTGGGCGGTATTGGCACACGGAACCGGCCCCAGAAACCACCAGCGCCGCACCGAAGCCTTGAAAGTTCCAGCGGCATGGCCCGCGGCCAACACGCTTGTTCCAGGCCGCAACGTGACTGCCACGGCGCCTGCCGCCGCCAGCCGGCAAAAATCCCGTCGATCCATCAGTGGTCACCCTTCTTGTTGTTATGCTTATTTCGATGTTACGCGGCTGGCCATTCGCCGGAACAAACCGTTAATCCCAGAATTCCACGCCGTTAATGCCCTGCACAATCGCATGCATCTTGTAAAACTGATGCCATTCCACCGAGCCATCGTTATACAGGCTGTTTCCGCCATCCGGAGCCGGCCCCGGTATGCCGTAGGCGTTGTAGGGGTTTAGCTGGGCACCGGTGGTAACGTGGTTGGACCATCCGGGGGAGGTGTTGTCATTGCCGGGCGCAATGATGTCGGACATGAGCAGATCTCCAGGGGGGCTGGTGGGGTGCTGGACAAATGGGTGCTGCGGATGCAGCAAGACGTATTGTGTGGGCCACAGATTGGCCACGGTATTGGGAAATTGGTAATAATAGCAGTACCCAACATAAATGCTGCCCCAGTTAATTCCATTGGCCGCCAGAGGATGTTGCAGCCACTGCGGGTTCTGCTGCAGCGCGTAGCCCAAACCTTGCCAGTAGTTATTGTTTACGGAAGGCCCCACATCCCCCCATATTCCCGGCTGCGTGCAATAAAACACCTGCGGCGTGGTGATGATTCCCGTTTGGTATAAATCCCCCATGCCCCAGGGAACCTCACCGCCGGAGGAATTTACAATCGGGGTCCAACTGCCAGACACCGTGACGGCGAGCTGGGCAAAGGGCCAGGAGCGGCCGCTGGCCGAGAGCTGATTGAGCATAAACGTGGTTGCGGGCAGCGGATACGCTCCGCGCTGTTCATCGGCGTATTCAAATATGCCTTGGCCGATCGAGCGCAGGTTGGCGGCGCAAACCACCTCTTCCGACTGGGTTCGCGCCGCGGCCAGCGCCGGCAGCAGCAGTGCAATTAAAATGGCGATGATCAAAATCACCACCAAAAGTTCCACGAGAGTGAAACCCTGTGGGGGCCGCCGCATCGGTATCTCCTTTCAGTCCATGAAAACCACGGGCACCATACGTAACGATGACCAATACCTGCCCCTCGTACCCACTCTCATCCCTCATTCATCGGCGGCACTTCGACACGGGAACGATTTAAGTCTCCACCCTGGCGGTTGGTGGCTGATTCCGTAGGCTCGCCGCCAGCCGATCAGCACCAAGCGCAAACAGCACACGGCTGCACTAGTGAAAGGGGCCGGCAGCGATGGACCACCGGTATTCCTTTGGAAAAGCGTGCTTTCAAGCACGTTTACGCTTACGACCCACCACAAGCAGGCCGACGCCCATGGCACCCATCAGGCCCAGCGTGGCCGGTTCGGGAACGACCTGCAAGCTCACATCGTTCAGCAGCAGGCTCGAATCGGTCGCCGCGGTATTGATGTTACCGAAGCTAAGCACGGCAGTGGGTCCAGTCGCCGTGTAAAAATACTGCCCTTCATAAAATGGATTGCTCCCGCCGACCGGTGCCACATCAAGGCCGCCGGTGGGCGTGAATGTGGTGCCGCCGAGGCTCACTTCCATCAGTGGATCGGCGGTACCCGATCGAGCGTTGTAATAAAACGTCAATTTATACGTGTCCCCGGCTATCAAGCCTCCCAGCGTCTGGCTGATTGTAGTGGGAGCGGTAGCGCCGTTGGTAACTTGGAGATAGGCGACCTTGGTGCCATCCGGGGCGACGCCGTTATTATAGAATGGCCCAGAGGATTTATTTATGCCCGTAAAGACGTCGTTATTATAAGTGCTGATGTTCCAGCCGGCGATGGCCGGTGAATAGCCGTCAATGCCGTTGAATAGTTGCAGGTCCGGCGAACTACCTTGGAAACTCGGATTGGCGATTACCACCTGACCGGCCCCGCGCTCAATGACCGAAACCGCGTCCAGCAAAAGGGTGCTGTCGGTGGACGGTGTAGTGTTATCATTCGCTATGGTCAGCGCGCCAGACGAAGCAGTCGGGGTAAATGGAACATTGAGAAACGTGTAGTTGGGGTTGGTCACGGGGATATTGGTTATATTGGCCAAGCTTTGGGTTCCGT
The DNA here is from genome assembly GCA_021851715.1 of Planctomycetota bacterium. Taxonomy (GTDB): domain Bacteria; phylum Planctomycetota; class Phycisphaerae; order WQYP01; family WQYP01; genus JABEVA01. The sequence goes on along the minus strand of JAJZCR010000052.1, from coordinate 6,510 downwards.
ATGTTACCGAAAGTGTCGGCTCTTGGTAATTTTGCCGGGCGTTATAAAACAGTTGGAACCAGTACTGTTCGCCGGGGATCAAACCAGATAGGGTCTGGCTCAGCGATTCAGCCGTTGCGGAATTGGCCTGAATGAACGCCACCTGGCCGCCGTCCGGAATGGTGGTACCCGTCGCGAACGGGCCGCCCACGGTGTTCAAGCCTGTGTTGGACAGGCTAGAGCTGGTCCAATCGTTGATCGCCCCATAGCCCACACCCGTCGTGATCGAGTTATCCTCGAAACTTGGATTCGCCACGACAATCGATTGCGACGCAGCCCGAACCATACCGTTTGCCGCCAAACAAGCGGCTGCGGCCGCCGCCGCCAAAACAACCATGCGTTTTGCATTAACCATGCACATCTGAAACTCCTTCCGGACCTGCGGCCGCAAGACACTTGAAACTCTTCCGCAAGATCAACACAACCCCGCAGAACCTGATCCATCTAGGAATTGTAACCAATACAAAACGGCGCCACAAGGAAAAAACACCGGATTTCCTATTACTTTACAATAAAGCTGTAGGTATACAGTGATTTGCCAGAAAACATGACAAATAAATTTTATGTGAGTTTACAATAAATCATGACTAGTGGCGTATTTTCGGACCCATTCATCGGGTGCGTGATGTAATATGCGGGAGTGCGAATGGTGACAGGATTATTGGTGCAGGGGCGGCCTACGAATGGGTGCAGATGATTTTCCAGCGTGGGGGGCGTTGGCGGAAAACCTGGGGCATTTCAAGAATCATCATATTCCATTGCTGTGTTCCAAGACGGGCCGCATAACGTGTCAGGCATCCAATTCGTTTCGGGATTGCATACCGGATCACCAGTTGGCATAATTCACGCTTCGTCCCCGTCGTGATTATCAGACAGGCTCTACGAGAGTAATTTCATGCGTGTGCCGCGAAAATCAAATAAGATTTATCATTTTCTCTTTGCGGGAATTGATAGTGGAAAGTTCCGTCCCGGCGAACGCATCCCGACCGAACTTGAACTGGCCCGTCTTTTTGATGTATCGCGGCCTACCGCCACGCTGGTGGAGGAATTTGCCGCCGCCCGAATCGCCGGCTCACGCCAGCCGCCAGCACCATATCGCGACTACCGGCTGATGATCGTATAATGCCCGGCAGCGTTCAGGCGAATATAGCACCGCCGCAGGCTGCGCCGGGCAGGCGCTGCCGCCCGACCGTTGATGCTAATCGTGGTGCCGCGCAGGCCCACGATAGCCCGCACCGCCTTGGGCAAAATGAGCTGCAGCGCCTCGCCTTTTCCGCGTGTCTTTGCTTTCACGACCAGAAGCCCGCGCGGCGTGGGTACACGGCCGGCCGCCCAGAGCAAGCTACCTAAGTGGGGTACGATAGACACTACGGCGAAGCCGCCGCTGATCGCCCGGACACCCAAGACATATTCCGTCAGCCAACTGGTCACGCCGGAGGACCAGCCATGGCACAAACTGTTTGAATAGCTGAACACCCCAGCCGGCAAACCGCCGGAGGCCACACCGGGAAGATTCTTGGGGGTGCGGCTGTCCGGTCCGAAGGTTTCCTGATAAACCTCCCAGAAGGTCGTGGCTCCTTCCCGCAACATGCCGCCCCAATAGCGGCGGACAAAATTCAAGCCCTCGCGGGTGTGCCCCAGATTCCCCAGGGCGCTGATGACGTAATAGTTATAATACGGCGTGGCAACTTGCTTCCAAGCGGCGCAATGCGGACAAAAAATGGTTCGACCAATGACCCGGCGCTGCAGGGCGTTGGCCACGCCCGCATAAATGGCCATCGCGTTGACTTGCCGCGTGCCGGTAAACGTATGCGTCCGCGGATTGGCCAGATAACGCCGGGCGGCAGCCGCAATGCGCTGAGCCCATTTCCGCCAAACGCTTGCGTCAGGTCGGTCGCCCATGGCTGCCAGCAGTTCCGCGCCACGCCGGGCGGCCAGGCAGGCGTACAAATCCGTCGCGGCCAGCGGCGCATTACCCGTCAGGTCGTTGGACCAATCGACGAAGCACCAATGCTTGAACTTGTTGTCAAACACCCGGTGGTGATCGAATTGCAGTTTCAGATAACGGAGCATGGACAAGAGCAATCGGCGCTGGGATTTCAGATAGCCCAAAGCCCCGGTGTGGCGATAAAAATCAGACAAGCCGACAATCCAGGCGCAGGAATAGCCGGGGATACCGTTGACATCATTGGCCGGTAGTTGCATGGCGGAATGGCCGCCCTGCGCGATTGCCCGCAGATCCCGCATGGTACGCTCCATGAGAAAGCGATCCAGGAAGACGTTGTTGATCACTTCTCCGGAGACTTGCAAATCGCCCATCCACATGGCGCGGTCGCGCTTGGGGGCATCCCAGATCCGCTGCTGCATGCATAGGTGCGCCGTGTAGGCCCCGGTGTACCAGAGTTTCGTGAGCAGGTGGCTGGAACAGTCAAACGCCCCGCGATATTTTACCGGGTAATAATCGAAATCCAGGCGCAGCTGGTTCACATGAAATGGCCCCTTGCCGACGAATTTAACCACAGCGTAGCGGAAGCCGCTCCACGGAGTCGCCGCCGTGGAATCCGGCCGCGGGGACAACATGTGCCACCCGCCCCAGGGGCTGTGAATCGCCTCGCCCGTGGATTCACCCGTGCCGATAACCACCCCGGTGGCCCAGGGAAACAAGAAGTCCGTCCCATCGTGCGCGGTCTTTACCCGGGATTTTCCGTGCCATAGAAAACGTACGCGCAGGGTCTTGATAATGCCGAAAGCGGGATCACCGGCGAGTTGGGTAATTTGGTTGACCGGGAACGAACTGGCTCCCCGCCGCACCAGTCGGCGCACGATGGCCGTGACATTACGTGTGCGTGCCGGGGCGCTTAGTAGACCGTAAACGGCGTGTTGAATAACGCCGGGTCCGTGTTTGGCGGACTTATCCTCATTCACGCCACGCACCTCAATTCGCCCGGAAACTTCCTGGCCGAAATTCAACAACAGTTCCGGAGCTTTGGCCTGGCCGCCGGGGTTGACCGTCAGGTCAATATGGCGCGCCGGGGCCAACGGCGACCGGCCGGTATAACCCGGCCGCAGCCGGGTGAGGTTTGAGGCCGTCAAACGCCGGGACAACAGAGCCAGCCCTTTAAACGCGGCGCGTCCGCTTAACACTTTCACGCTTAACGGTTGAAAATACAGGTGCGCCAAGTATGCGGTGTCGTAGATGGGCCAAGGCGAAAGACTGCTTCCCCATGGCCCGGCCCCATACCGGGCTTCAACCGTCGCCCTCGCCCAGCGCGAATCGTTAAAGTTGGGCGAGAGCCAAGCCGCCCCGGAAATCCGGGCCGCCACCCGCCAGCGGGCGCTGGTGTGCAGTAGGGTTCGACGGCTGGACAACATCCACAGAATAACCCCCGCCGCCTCGGTATCGTTGTGCGCCTTAATGGCGAAAACGTTGCGGCCCGCGCGTAAGTCGGCGGTCACATTGAGCTTCTGCGGATGGGCCCAGCGTGAGGGGCGCAACTGGTCATTTGTCGCGGTGATGGGCCGGCCATTGATATACAAAATAAAATGGTTGTCCGCACTGGCATATAGCGTTACCTCGTGGGGGACAACCTTCAGATGAACCGCACGCCGCAGATAGATGGTTTGATTATTCGCCACGCGCGCCGCCCATATCCATGCCGGCACCGCTTGGCTGCTCAGGCGGCCCGCTCGCGCTTTTGCGGGCTGCGGCAAACCATAGGTGGGATCCAAGGTCGGCGGGTGGAAGCGACGCAGACGCAGCGCGGCCCAAGGGATGGATTTAGCCCCGGCCGCCGCGAAACCAGTCGCGGTGACGGTTGCCGCCCCCAGAAACGCCAGCCCCACCCCGACCGCCTTGAGTCCGCCCATTCCACGCATATGCCAACTCCTTTCCAAAATTCTCTGCCCATCGTTCAGACACGCTATTTATCTTAACTTATTTTTTCGCAGCGCGAGCCATTGACCGCCGCCGCCAGCCGACAAAAATCCCGTCGATCCACCAGTGGTCACCCTTCGTGTTGTTATGGTTATTTCGATGCCATGCGGCTTGCCAGGAGCTTGGACGAAGCCTTAATCCCAGATTTGCAGGCCCCCAGCGCCCTCCACCAATGCATGCATTTTGGAAAACTGATGCCATTCCACCGAGCCATCGTTATAAAGGCTGTTTCCGCCATCGGGGGCCTGCCCGGGAATGCCGTAGGCGCTATAAGGGTTCAGCTCGGCTCCAGTGGTAATGTGGTTAGACCACCCGGCGTTGCCGGGAAGGGTGATGTCGGACATGAGCAGATCTCCGGGGGGGCTGGTGGGTTGCTGGACAAACGGGTGCTGCGGATGCGGCAAGACGTATTGTGAGGGCCACAGATTGGCCACGGTATTGGGAAATTGGTAATAATAGCAGTACCCGACACAAATGCTGCCCCAGTTAATTCCGTTGGCCGTCAGAGGATGCTGCCGCCATTGCGGATTGTGCTCCAGAGCGTAGCCCAAGCCCTCATTGTTCATGGTGCTCGGGGTTGGACCAACATCCCCCCATATTCCCGGCTGGGTGCAATAAAATACCTGTGGCGTGGTGATGATTCCCGTTTGGTATAAATCCCCCATGCCCCAGGGAACCTCGCCGCCGGCGGCATTAAAAACCGGGTTGTTGGTGCCATACGACGTCGCGATGAGCTCGCCAAAGGGCCAGTAGCGGCCGCTGGCCGAGAGCTGATTGAGCATAAACGTGTTTGCGGGCAGCGGATACGCTCCGCGCTGTTCATCGGCGTATTCAAATATGCCCTGGCCGATCGTGCGCAGGTTTGCGGCGCAAATCACCTGATCGGCGGCAATTCGCGCCTTGGCCAGAGCCGGCAGCAGCAGTGCAATTAAAATGGCGATGATCAAAATCACCACCAAAAGTTCCACGAGAGTGAAACCCTGTGGGGGCCGCCGCATCGGTATCTCCTTTCAGTCCATGAAAACCACGGGCACCATACGTAACGATGACCAATACCTGCCCCTCGTACCCACTCTCATCCCTCATTCATCGGCGGCACTTCGACACGGGAACGATTTAAGTCTCCACCCTGGCGGTTGGTGGCTGATTCCGTAGGCTCGCCGCCAGCCGATCAGCACCAAGCGCAAACAGCACACGGCTGCACTAGTGAAAGGGGCCGGCAGCGATGGACCACCGGTATTCCTTTGAAAAAGCGTGCTTTCAAGCACGTTTACGCTTACGACCCACCACAAGCAGGCCGACGCCCATGGCACCCATCAGGCCCAAGGCGGCCGGTTCGGGAACGACCTGCAAGCTTACATCGTTCAGCAGCAGGCTCGAATCGGACGCCGTTGGATTGATGTTACCGAAGCTAAGCACGGCAGTGGGTCCAGTCGCCGTGTAAAAATACTGCCCTTCATAAAATGGATTGCTCCCGCCGACCGGTGCCACATCAAGGCCGCCGGTGGGCGTGAAGGTGGTGCCACCGAGGCTCACTTCCATCAGTGGATCGGCGGTAGCTGCTCGCGCGTTGTAATAAAAGGTCAACTTGTACGTATCCCCGGCTATCAAGCCTCCGAGCGTCTGACTGATTGTGGTCGCGGGGTTGGTGTTAAAATGTTGCAGGTACGCCACTTTGGTGCCATCGGGGGCGACGCCGTTATCGTAGAATGGCCCCCCCAACTTATTTACGCCAGTGAAGACGCTGCTGCCGCCGATGGTCCAGCCGGCGATGGCCGGTGAATAGCCGTCACCGCCGTTGAAGAGTTGCAGGTCGGCCGAGCTGCCCTGGAAGCTCGGATTGGCGATTACCACCTGACCAGCCCCGCGCTCAATGACGGAGATCGCGTCCAGCAACAGCGCGCTGTTGCCGCTCGTTGTAGTGTCATTATTTGATATTGTCAGCGTGCCGGATGATGTGGTCGGGGTAAATGGAACATTGAGAAACGTGTAGTTGGGGTTGTTCACGGGGATATTGGCAATATTGGCCAAGCTTTGGATTCCGTATGTTACCGAGAGTGTCGGCTGGCTGTAATTTTGCCGGGCGTTATAAAAGAGTTGAAACCAATACTGTTCGCCGGGGATCAAACCAGATAGAGCCTGGCTCAGGGATTCACCGGTCGAGCCAGTCGTAAAATTCGACTGAATGAACGCCACCTGGCCGCCGTCCGGAATGGTGGTTCCCGTGGCGAACGGGCCGCTTGATAGGTTCACTCCGGTATTGCTCGTGTTCGTGCTGGTCCAATTGTTAATGGCACCATAACCCGGATACGTGCTGATCGAGTTATCCTCGAAACTTGGATTCGCCACGACAATCGATTGCGACGCCGCCCGAACCATGCCGTTTGCCGCCAAACAAGCGGCTGCGGCTGCCGCCGCCAAAACAACCATGCGTTTTGCATTAACCATGCACATCTGAAACTCCTTCCGGACCTGCGGCCGCAAGACACTTGAAACTCTTCCGCAAGATCAACACAACCCCGCAGAACCTGATCCAT
>JAJZCR010000124.1 GCA_021851715.1 Planctomycetota bacterium | reverse complement strand
GTTCGGATGAAGGACGGATCGCCAAGGAGAACCGTTGGCTCCTTTCTGATTCGGCTGGCCAAGCTCGGGGGCTATCTGGACCGGACGGGCGACCTGCCGCCCGGCAACATGGTCCTGTGACGCGGCATGGCAAGGCTGACCGACATTCACCTCGGCTTCAGCCTGGCAGGAAATGTGGGTAATTGAAAGACAGCAAAGGGAATCGAGGGAATTGCTCATGAAGGTCTAAAGCATACCGCCGGCCGCAGGCTGGTTTTCCGCGGCCATATTCTCAACTGGCACGTCGTCAATCCACGCGCCACCCAGCAATCTTTCTCCGGAGTAACACACCACGGCCTGTCCGGGCGTGATGGCCGCCACCGGTGCATCAAAGCAAACGGTCAGTTCGTCCGGCCCGGTAAGCTCGGCGGTGGCCGGAGCCGCAGGTGTGTTGTAGCGTACCCGCGCCATACACTCAAATGGCCCTTGCGGCCGCTCCGTTAACCAGTTGACTTCGCGCGCTATAAGCCTGGTGCGCAACAAATCCTCTTTGTTACCAATGGTTACGGTATTATTGGCGGCATCAATGGCGGTAACGTAAATCGGATAACCAAAAGCCACCCCCACCCCGCGCCGCTGCCCCAGCGTAAAATTCTGATGGCCTCCATGGGTTGCCACGCGAACCCCACGCGAATCCACTATGGGGCCGGGAGCAACGGCATCCGGAGTACGGCTATTGACCATCCGCATATAATTGTTGTCCGGCACGAAGCAGATTTCCTGCGAATCCCGCTTAGCATGCACAGGCAGGCCCAGTTCCCGAGCCAGCCGGCGGACTTGGCTTTTGGGATAATCTCCGATGGGAAGCAGAATATGGGAGATATCCTCCCGCGGCACGCCAAAAAGTACGTAGCTTTGATCCTTGCTGTGGTCGATTCCCCGAAGAATCTGGGCCGAACCCGATTCATCCCGGCCGATACGGGCATAATGACCTGTGGCCACGTAGTTGGCACCGATGGCCGAGGCATAGCGCAGCAGCTTGCCGAACTTCAGATATTCATTGCAGCGTACGCAGGGGTTGGGCGTGCGGCCGCGGTTGTATTCACGCACGAAATAATCAATGATCCCATCAAAATCATGCTGAAAATTCAAGGCATAAAATGGGATATCCAACAGCCCTGCGACGTACCGGGCATCGGCGGCATCCGCAGCCGAACAGCAGCCCTGCTGGTGCGCATGGGACTCGCCGGCACTGGCTCCTTTTGTGGCATCACACGTACCGGGCAGGGCGCAGGCTTCGGTCGTTTCCGACTTTTCTGCGGGGTCACTGCCGAGCCGCATAAACACGCCGATACAGTTATACCCTTGCCGGCGCAACAGGGCCGCAGCCACGGAGCTATCCACCCCGCCCGACATCGCCACCACTACTGTACCCTTATGGCCGCTCATAAATCACCCGTTATGGACCAAGCCACATCCGGTAGCCGGTTCAACGGAATCATTATAGCCCATGGATGACCGATTTACCGCAGAACACCGCACGGGCCGGAACGAGTAGATGCGCAGGGAAGAGAACAGCCCCGACCGGTAGCCGTGGCCGGATCGCCAACGTCAACATGCCAATCCGGTACGTCGGCCGGAATGTCACTTGTTCTGACCATGGTCGATGGGCCGGGGGGGCTGCGCGGTGGATGGCTTGGGATGAGGCATACCCACCAATCCCTTGAGCGGATTGATATTCGGGTTCGGCCGGGCCCCCTGTTCAACAACCTGCTGGACCGCAATTCGCGACAGAGTTCGAGCCACACGGTTGTGCCGATCCAAGGGTAGCTTCAAATATCGGAGGTAGTCCTGCAGCGCGGCAAAGAGCACCCGGTTGCGTAAAATTCCCGCCGGCAACAACTGGGCTTGAGATTGAAGCGCCCGGGCACACCGATAGCACTCGGCGGGATCAGTCCGACATGCAACCATCATGCGGTCTAATTCACCCACGGAACTGCGGGGCCATCGGTGCAGAATCCAATCGCGTAGATTCCTGCGCGGCGACACCACAGTGGCGTACAGATAAACCTCCATCGCCGCCGACTCATGGCCGGCCAGCATCAGGCGGTATTGCTTTTTCAGATCATGGATCATGCGGCGGGTTTGATGCACCATTGTACGTGCCACAGACATTTCAAACATAAGTTGGTGATTCGCCCGCACCGTATGCGTTTCGTGAATGCCCAGGTGCCTTACCACGCGGTAGGCCGCTTGAACCTGCCCAGCCCACAGCAATTGCAGGGTAAGCTGCACATTGGCCTGTTCGGCGAGAATATCGTAGCGATGGCGGTCCGGCAGCGGCGTGGCCGCCAGGTATGCCAGCAAGTTGGACATTTGCCATATCGGTGCTATTTGGACAATGCTGTGGAGTTTCGCCACTTGCATGTAACGGCTGACGGCCGCCTGGGCGAGTGGCGAACCGCTGCGGCTCTGAAAGCACAGGGCAAAAACACGCAGGCACAAAAGCCGGGTCCGTCCGCGATGAGTTTCACGCTGTGCCTGTTCCAGCATGGCCGCCGCAAACTTGAGACGCTGAGACAGATATTCATAATTCACACGCCGGGCCTGTGCACCATATTGGGCTTGGTACCATTTCCAATCTGCTGTGCTGTAAAGAGGCTTCATCCCTGGCGGAGACGTAGCCGGTACCTTTTGCACTGGCAAAACGTCCGGCCAAAGCGTATGCAGCTCAATAGGTGGTGGCAACAATGGCGGCGGAGGCGGTGACCAACTTGCCGCAGTGGCTCGATGGCCAAGGCCCACCAGTACTGCCATCAGCGTCAGGGCGACGATAACCACCAGGCGGTAACCGCGGGAAATGATGGCGGGTGCTATTGGCATGAGACTCCACTTCTTCCATGATCGGGTTGGATTAACGCAACAGTGCCATCCCTGGCACACCCATGACAACCATCGGCATATTATGCACGTCCGCTGATTCCATACAAGGTCCGGGCCGAACTCCCATCACGACGGATCAGGGCAACACCCAGAGTAAACTATCATGAAACGCGAAAGGAAGTTGGCACGCTGCCGAAAAATACGGCCCCAGCACATGGTCACCTTGAAAGAATGGCTACCCACCCTCTATAGTGGTGTATGGGGGAGGCTTGGCGAGACAACGTTTTGACGCCGGGGCTGCGCGGAATTAAGCATTTCACTTTTTGGAATTAAGATGGCACTTTTGTTACCTCCAAACGAACTGGCCGATGCGCCACAGAGCCACGTCGCCCCTGCGAGGCTGCAGCGTGCTGGCAATACAGACTTGGGCGAGATTTTGGCTTGCGGGTTCGGAAGTTCCGGACTTATGTGGGCGTTGGGCTATATCTGCCGAATGCCGGGCGCTGCAGTACCGGCAGGTGTCATTTTAGCTCTCATGCTTTTGGCCCTGGTTCTCGGTGGAGGGTTCGTGGCGGCCACAACCAGTTGGGATTGGCGCGGCGGGTTATTTTCGGGCTTGGTGGCGGGAATCGCCAATTTACTGATTCTTGGAACATTAGGCCATGATCTCACGACAGATCACCGCATCATGAACTACATGTTCTTGTGGGGATTCTCTTCCCTGTTTCTTTCCGCCCTCCTGGGAATGTTGGGAGCGCTGATTGGAAAAAGGCTAAATCCAGATCGTGAATCGCGGCTGCATGGCGAAGGAGCCTTCACCCTCATCACCGCCTCCATCACCCTGCTGCTGATTCTGGCCGGCGGCATGGTAACGGGATTTAATGCCGGTCTTTCGGTACCGGATTGGCCGGATGTGTTTCACTATAATATGTTTCTGTTCCCATTGACCCGTATGACCGGTGGGGTGTACTTTGAACACACGCACCGTTTATTGGGAACGCTGGTAGGCCTGGCCACCTTGACGCAAACTGTTTATCTATGGGTTCGTGAACCTCGTCGCTGGGTAAAAGGCCTGGCCATTGGGGCCTTGTTGATGGTGATCGTGCAAGGCATTCTGGGAGGGCTCAGGGTTACGGGGCATTTCACCAGCAATCAATCACGCGTCGGCATGGACCCCAGCACGCGATTGGCCATTATTCACGCCACCTTCGGCCAGATTGTGTTTGCTGTTCTCGTCGGTATTGCCGTGGTCTGTTCGCGATCCTGGCGAAGCCATTCTCACACCGTGCAGCGAGCCGCTGCCGGCACCGATTTAATCCTTAGCTGGATGCTGGTTTTCCTGTTGGTAATTCAGCTTTTACTGGGTGCTGTCCTGCGGCATACTGGCCGCTTGCTGCTCCTGCACATCGGCCTGGCCACGGTGCTACTGCTTTTGGCCATGTTCGTGGGTATAAGAACCTGGGCACTAAGCCAGGATAGCCCCATCTTGCGCCGCCTGGGGATAGCATTGCTGACCGTGGTAAGCTTGCAGGTTTTGCTGGGTGTTGGCGCCGTCATTGCCACCGATGGAGGTCATGTTCTAACTCATCCACTGTTTTGGCAGGCCATGGTCACCACCTCGCATCAATTTTGCGGAGCGGTTTTTTTGGCCACGGCGCTGATGCTGGCGCTGTGGACTTTACGATTCCAGGCAAAAGGCCGCGTGGAACAGCCGGCGTAAACTCAAGCAGTGTCACAAGTCGGGCAATTGTGCATATCACATACCAGGACGGCTCGGAGTAGATGGGGAACCAGCCGGTTTTGCCTGCGTCGGGCGGGGCAGAGGCGCAGCGGGATGGGCGGCGGGTTTGCCAGGTTGGTCTCCAGCGTAAAGAATAATGTCACGAGCCAGGGCTTGGGCGGAAGCCGGCGTGTATCCACTGATGCCCCAGGTATTGGTGCCCAACAGGCCACTGGTTATATCAGCCGGCGAATATAAAATGATCCACTTGCCATCCTTTTTTACACCCAGTAATTTCGGACGAGTGGTCACCCCATGCTTCCCCTCGTAGAATTTTCGATAGTGTACTCGCCTTGCCGATATTCCTCCCGCCATCTTCCCGCGGTACACCACCGAACGATTGCCTAGTTTGGACATCGCCTCCAGCGAAGGATAAAGCCGAGCTACCAAACGCCGGAAATAGTGTGAAAATATCGCGTGTCCACCAGTGGCATCTCCAAACAGTACCCCACCCTTCGCCAAAAATGTCCGCAGATGGGCCACCTGTGCTGGAGTTAAGTGAAACGGTCCGGTACCGGTAATGTGGGCGATGGGAGTAATGCCGGCGTTAAGCTGCCCCACCCGCTCTTTCGTAAGGACCAGGCGAGTAGCAAACTGTAACGCCGCCAACCGGGCCATTCGTGGCCACGCCCCGGGTTCCGGATTCCAATTACCGTGGTATTTAATCAGGGCGATGTGAATCGTCCGTACCGGCTTGCCTGTTGCGGAAGGTACATGCAAAAAAGTCAGTTTATTGGCCAGGGCCACTTTACCAGTGGCATACAAGTACAAATTCAAGGGTATCTGCCAGTACGACTGGTTGAGATGGGACCGCTGCTGCCAGGCATTGGCAAAATCCACCGGACTGATGATCCACAAATACCGCGATCCATTGGATATGGCCAGCAAGCCCTGATTTTGTAGATGATAATACGATTGCAGCGTGTAAATTGGACTTTGATTCGAAATGGTTTTCACGGGGTATTGATCCTGGACTGCTTCACGGGCGTACTTTTCCATAGCTTTGGTAAAGGCCACCGAGCCATTATTACTGTTGGAAAATACAATTCCCCCGGCATTGATATAGCGGCGGATTTTGGCCACCTCCGTCCCGGTGAATTTTGGATCCTGTGATCCGCTGATGTAAAGTACCGGCGAATCCAGCCAGTCTCGCACGGGACCGGCACCATGGACCACCTGCCAGTTCATGGGATGTTCGTACGTGCGACTGATCCATGCCGTCATATTGCCGATATCACGCGGATAACGGTCCCATGATCCGTAATACCCCGGTGAGTATTGCAGCTTGTTAAGAAATACAGGATTGAGTCCACGCACCAGTGTCAACAGGGCGTAACAGGTGCCGACAAGGTGATTATGCACCCTTGGAGGTCCAAGGATGGTAGCACCCCAACTGCCGTTCTCCCGCTGGACCCGCAGCAGCCGGGCGGCAATCCTGCGATACCAGTTGGTCTTGCCAAAGCATTGCAGCCCAGACGCCATACCCACCCGGGCATAACCGTACAAGATATACGTATCACCAATGCGCGGGCGCAGATTCCGATCCAGCCATGCCAGGCCGCGGGCAATGCTGCGATCCGGCGATGCGCTGCGCTCATATTCATCCGCAATAAGCAGGCTGGCAATGCCGGCGGGAGTCATGGAATCCGGCCTGCTGGAAAGCGTACCGGGGGCAGGCACATCCGCGTGGGAAGCGTACCCCCAGGTGCCATTGGAATATTGAAAGGCACGCCAGTGCATTTTCACCGCATCCCAGTAGGACCTGGGCACACGCAAACCAGCATGGGCAACCGCCCACATTCCCAACACACCATATTGAGTGTTGGAGTTGTCCCACCCACCGGCCAAAATTGTGAAGTGCGCACCGGCTTTGTTTTTTTTGAGCCGATAACTGTAGCCTCCGCCACGTTTCATCCCTTCCCGCAGCAGTTTATAATCACGCCGGAGAACTGCCAGATAGGCCGATTTGCGGGGCAGAAGAGTCATGGCGTTGGCCTGGAAGGACACGACGTAAGTATCGATGGAATGAATGCCGGCGGTGTAGGCGATGGCGGCACGCATCTTGGGAGAAAATATATTCAGTTCCCTCAGGTCCAAACTCTGACCGACTTCCAGCAAGGTTTGGGTTGCCATCGCCGTACGGCCCCCGCGTTGATGAAAATAACCCGAGTTCAATAAGCCTCCTTCCCAACAATCGCCCGATTTTTCATGCTTCAGCAGATAATTTACACCGCGTTTAATCGAGCGCAACACTTGTCGGCTGGATACCGTAGCCCGTGCGGCAGGCATGCCCGTAAAAAATGCACCCGCCGCTAACAAAACCACCGTGATACAATGGAGGCTGCGCTTCATAGGGAGTCCCATTCGTACAGTTCGTGCAAACCTGGCAGCTTGCCGCGAGAATAACTCTTCTTTCATCATGCTTTGTCCTGTCCGCCGCCGAACGCGCACCGCCACAAAGCACCGCTGGCTACTTGGCGGGAGTTGCGGGTGCCGGCGGCAACTTTGCGCCTGGGTGCTTTGGGAGAGCGGCAGACCTTTTCTTTTGCTTCGCCCGCAGAACCTGTTGATGGATGGTGTAACATAAGACATTTCTGGCCAAAGCCTGGGCGGAAGCCGGCGTGTAACCGCTGATACCCCAGGTATTGGTCCCGAGCAAACCGCTGGTAATGTCCTGCGGTGAATACACAATCACCCACCGCCCACCCAGCCGAACACCCAGCATTTGCGGATACTTACGGGCATGCGCATGCT
>JAJZCR010000123.1 GCA_021851715.1 Planctomycetota bacterium | reverse complement strand
GGACAAGGGCCAGCGTGAAGCCCGTGTGTTGACGGTGGCCGGTGAGATAGTGGTAGAGCGGCGTTATTTTTGGCGTGCGGAAACCGGCGGGCGGATGCCGTCCGACGAATCGCTGGGGATCACGGGGGCGCGTATTTCACCTGGCGCGATGGAAATTCTGTGCCGTTTGGCGATGAACGAAGATTTTGTCTCCGCCGCCGGGGATGATGGTGCCGTGATTTGTCAAATCGCCATGCCCGAGGAAGCCGAATCTATTCCAACGGCCGTCGGGTAGACGGTTGTTGAGGTCCACGGCGTCAGCTCCTGATCAACATACGCCGTATTGGGAACGCTGAATTTCTCGTCGCAGTTCAGCGGTGTGGTTGCCGTTGTCGGCAGGGAATCTCCTCCTTCGGGTTTCAACCATAATCTGTATTCCGATTGCGACAAGAGGATGAAATTACCATGATTATCTTTTGTGGCCAGTAGTGAAGCAACCGTATCCCCTTTTTGACCCGCCACCGTAGCACGGGCTTTACCATCTCGAGCGATCCTCCAGCGGTCGCCGCTCGCATCCACCGCACCCACCGGATCACTCCCCACAAACTGATACGTATCCGTCCCGTTGATGTTGAGCGCGTTCGGCGGCGAGCCGAAGCCATTTGTCCCATCAACCGCGCGAAATCCCGTTGCGGCCGCAGACCGCATGTGCGCCGCAGCGCCGGGACAATTAATCTCACCGGCAGGAATGCCCGTGCCACCTTGGGGATAGGTAGCGGCGGCCACGCCCCCTCGCGCCGCCCGCCGCAGCCCCGGTTCCGAAGTTGTTTCGTTCAACGCTATCATAATTTTCACATTATAAACCCGCCCTGAGCTGCAGCAACTGCTAAAATCACCCGGCCCCACCGAATCCACCGCCGATTCGCCAACATCATTGTGAACAACCGCAAAAGAAATCGTCCAGCCTTCGCCGGCAGTAAGACCTACCGCACCGGGAAGCGCCATTGGTGGATGGCACCTTTTCGGGTCCCACCCGCCTTTTCACGGCAGACTCGGCCGCTACACTACACTAGCCCGCTCCAGCGACTTAAAATCCATTCCGCGCCGAGGATCAGCCAAGTGCTGGTCCCGATCCACGCGCCAACAGTCGCCATTAACCCGACGGCGAAGACTTCGATGACGATGGCCGCGTCGGGCGAGCCAAGAGGCACGTACGACGAAGCTGCCCACCGAACATCCCAATAGCCGGCGACGGCGGCGACACCGACCAGCAAACCAAGAGAACTCCCCAATCGGGACGGCGTGTAGCCAGATCGCCCGTTGCTGGGGAGGGTCATACCCGTCAAAGCCAGGAACAAACCGCTCGCTAAAGGCAGGTAGAGCAGCGCTCGCCCAAGCGAGTCTTGGCCGGACCACAATACCGAAACAAGGTGCGCCACTAACGCCCCCCACCACAGGAAGGCTACAAGCGCCGCCAAACGGGCCACCACGCGCACGGCCCAAGCCCATTCCGGTCGGGGCTCACGGACACCCCGCCCCGCCTCCTCCGTCGCGCCCCCCGTCTCCGCGCCAGCGACGGCGGCCCCGAGTACAGCCGTGGACCCCGTTAGCAACCCAAGCCACTGAAGGCCAAGAACCGTGAACCACAAGACCCTCGATATTCCCGGAGCGCACGCCACGGCAAAATGCATTTTCATCCCGCGTGCCATACCTGGCCATATTCCTGGGGCACAGGCCAGGCCGAGCGCAAACCTGACACCAATCGCCAGGAGGGCGCATTTCAACGCCAATCGGCAAAGCCGAACGGATCGATCGTCCGCCGGACCGCCGAAAATTCCGGGTTCGGCACCTCCGATCAGAGCGGCGGCGATAACCCACAGCAGCAGCGGCGTCGTCAACGGCAGAAAGCACAACAGCCCGGTGCCTCCGGGAGAATGGGGCATCTCAACGGCTACCCACCGAGCCCACAGCACGAAAACCGCTCCAGCAGCGAGCAACCCCACCGTGTGCGGTAGCGATCTCAAAATTGGGCGTTTCCTCATGTCCAGCCATTCCTCGAGAGCTATTGCCGCCCCGGCGCAGCCGAGAGTTGGCCGCCGGTCCCTGCCTGCCGAAAGCCTGACCCGAGACCGACACGGTGGCCGCCCACCGCGCCACCCGGCCGGGCCAAGAAAAGACGGAAGGCACCTGCGAGGCCCTGCGGCAGTGGCCGCGCAATCCGTGTGCAATACCAGCGTCTCCGTGAAACCAAGCCCATTGTGGTCGTGTGCGAAACCAGGTAAAAAACCCCCTTTTCGAGCGAGAGTTCAATCTGCATCCGCAAGACCAACCCCGAACGAAATCGGAACACGGCCTCGCCGGTCGCACCCGTCGCGTTTGCGGAAAGCCGATTCCGGCGGAAGGCGTTGCCGATAGCCCGCACGGACAACGGATCGCTTATGTCTACCCTCCAGCCATAGCCGACGAGCGTGACTGCTGCAAGCGGCGCGCTAACCGCACCCTCCACAAAGCGGTTCCTAAATGATACCCGCTGCGCGAACCTGATAATCAGGCAGGCGCAAAGGGCCTCACCGGCCAGGATCCAAACGGTGAAGATACAGGCACGAAGGGCCGACCGGTTCATGCGTTCTCCTATGGCGACGGCGGTGAAATCGGGTAGTTCAAATAAAGGTAGCCGGAGAAGTGATCGCGCCACACTTCGTGGTGCCAAAACGAACTCCCAAACCCGGCATGTTGGTAATCGTATGCGGCCCCGTACGCCGGGAAAAGTAATCTTCCCAACCAGCCGGTCCGGAGAAGTCCCGCCGGAAAGGTGTAATGGTCCCGCTGCACCATTTCCAGGCCTACCGTGCGCCACTCATAGGCCGGCCCCAGCGATGTGCAGACCCGCTTGACGATGACCTCGCCGGCAGTGAAACCGAAATGCCCACCGCCAAGCGCGTACATCAGATCAGTGCCCCACTCGGAATAGAATGAAACGCTGAAGGCCTGATTTGCGCCCGGCCAGTGCCGCCTCAGCGAGTGCGCCCCGACACCGTGGCGATAGGCGTACCAACGGAAATAGTCCATCGCCTTCTCCCGGTAGAGCGGGTCGGACTTGATCTCAATCGCGGCGAATTCAAAGGTTAGCCCGGCATGGCCAGATGGGAAACCGTTTGAAAGAAACGCGGTGAGAAGCCGCCAAGCAAAGAGATCACCACTTGCGTACCAACCGTTGAGTACGCTGTTTAAGATCTGGATATCCTGTAACTGCTGCCCCCACGGCACCATAGCACCCGGCGTTCCAGCCAGCCCCCACGGATCAACAGCACCGACGGGGTTGGAGGTAACAAACTGATACGTATCCGCACCGTTGACGTATTGGGCGGGGTCCTGTGAAATCCATGTGCCCAGCGAGGGGCTGTACCAGCGGGCGCGTTCGTAATATAACCCCGTAGCCGGATCCAGCGGCATGCCTTGATAGAGATTGTTCACCATGGGAACCGTGCCGGCACACACCGCCCGGCGATTGCGACTGTCGCCACTATAAAGCCGTGACCCCCGACCGCGCCCCAATTTCCAGCCCGAAATTGTTTCACCCACCGCAACCATCAATCCGCCTCAAATACAACGCTGGCATTATACCACCGCCACCCAAACACCGCCCACCCCAAGGCCTCGAACTTTCCGCCGCAGCGATGGGGACATCGCCGGCTACAAAAAAACGAAACCGCCCGTGGGGGTGTCAACCTATATCATGACGGGACAGTTCGATCGTCCTCTGCCTTCGCGTACCTTCGTGTCCTTGGTGGTTAATTCCGTCGTTCTCTGCGTCCTCTGCGTCTCTGCGGTGAATCCCCGGTACCCTTTGTGTGCCTTCGTGTCCTTGGTGGTTAATCCCCGTCGTTCTCTGCGTCCTTTGCGTCTCTGCGGTAAAAAATCGTCGGCGACCAGCTTTGGCTCTGGTCGTTGACCGGCCAGCCAACCCTCTCCCACATCTCTCAACTTCATGACCAGTGAGCCGCCAGGCCCTTCCCCTTGGCCATCTTGGCCACCTTGAACCTAAGTTACAATAAAGGAATGACTTATGAATATCCCACAACTTGGCCACCTGGCCCCGCTAACTTGGCCATCTTGGCCCTCTTGTCCAACTCCCGTCCGCCGCCATTCGTCAATCGGTGTAATCAGCGAAAGGCGTTTATCCCGACAGCTATCGGGATGGATAACCCCGTCGCCCGCGCAGCGTTCCCCGCGTTCCTTCTATGAGCCGAGCCTTGTCAAGCGGAACATTTCCTGTCGATCGGTCGGTGAGTTGAGCCTTCTATTCAGAACTGCCGCGGGTCGCCCGAAGGGCTTGCTGATCGCGGGCCTATTCAACTGTTCAACAAGGCCAGCCCCATTCTCTGCGGCGGGCTTGGAGTCCCAGGACGCGGACCGGGGTTTGGCTTTATACACCGTACTTGACGACACGATACGATCCGTTGGACACATCTCACTCATACCACGCACCCTCCAGGGCCGCTCGGCAACGCACCGGACGCCCGTGATCTCCCGTAGCTCAACCGGCAACCGTCTGCGGGGTTCCCACCGGGTTCGTGCCCGCGTTGGTCGTGGCAATGGGCCGATCGGCGGCATCATAATAGGCGGCGGTGTAATAAATCCGCGCCGCCAGGCTTCCGCCCGTAGGCGTGACGTTGAGTGAGGAGGCACCGAAGGTGAACGTGAATAGTGCCCCCTCAGCCGCGGTACCGGTAATCGGATCGGTGTTGAATCCCGATGGCCATCAGGAGGCGTGGACGGTTTCGACTTGGTTGCCATCGCCATCGTACCCGTAGGCGGTTTGGCTGATGACCACATCACTGGTTACGCTGATGGCGGCGGCAAAAGGGACGGAATTGGCCCTGGCATTGATTTTGGGCGGAATCGGGCGGCTGCCACAAAATCTGGTCGCACCCGTGTTCTCTCAGAGCACTCGGCTGACATCGCCATTGGCGTACCGAAAAAAACGCCAGGAGATGACGATTGAAATGGGCGGCCGAACCAGCCAACTTTTAATGAAACAGAAAATGGGCAATATCGCCGTCTTGAAAGATGTAGGTTTTGCCTTCTGAACGCATTTTACCGGCGGCCTTAATCGCCGCTTCGGTTTTGTATTCCAGCAAGTCGGTCACGCTGTAAATTTCCGCACGGATAAAGCCTTTTTCAAAATCACTGTGAATCACGCCCGCAGCCTGCGGCGCTGTGCAGCCGCGATGAATAGTCCAAGCCCGGATTTCCTTGGGGCCGGCGGTGAAATAACTTTGCAGCCCCAGCAGCTTATAGGCCTCGTGGGCCACGGTGGCCAATGCGGGTTCCGCCATGCCCAGATCCGCCAGCATGGCCGCACGGTCCTGTTCCCCCAGTTCCGCCAGTTCCGCTTCCAGCTTGGCACATACGCTTACCACCAGGCCCGATTCCCTTTTGGCCCGCTCCCGCACTTTTTCCACCAGTGCGCTTTTCCCGTGCAAGTCGGACTCATCCACATTGGCGATGTATAAAACCCGTTTTGCGCTAAGCAGGCCCATGCCACTGAGAATTTTAAACTCTTCCGGTTTGGTGCCCGCAATGGCCCGCACCCCAATGCCTTTCTGCAGGTGATCAAAGGCCATTTCCATCACCGCCACCGCGGCCATCGCATCTTTATCGCCGGAGCGGGCGGTGCGCCGCTGTTTATCCAGGCTGCGTTCCAGTGTTTCCAGATCCGCCAGAATCAATTCAGTATCCACCGTATCCATATCGCGCAGCGGATCCGCCCCACCATCCACATGAATCACATCCGGATCGTTAAAGCAGCGCACCACGTGCAAAATGGCATCCACCTCGCGAATATGGGAAAGAAATTTATTGCCCAGCCCTTCGCCCTTGCTGGCCCCCCTTACAATGCCGGCAATATCCACCACACGCAGGAGCGCGGGAACAACTTTTTCCGTCGGAATCCATTGCCGTATCTGGACCAACCGCCCATCCGGCACCGGCACCACCCCGATATTGGGTTCAATGGTGGCAAACGGATAATTGGCCGCCAATGCCCCGGCATTGGTCAGGGCGTTAAACAACGTGGACTTGCCTGCATTAGGCAAACCGACAATTCCTACTTCCATGCACTTTCCTCTGGCTACGCCTGTTTGTACCTATTCCGCTTGCCTGGTTGCGGCACAGGCAACCGCTTCGGCCCCGCAGACTATAGCCGCCGCTGCCGATTCCGCCAAACTAAGCGGTCAGCGGGCAGGATGCCATGGTTGCCATTTTCACCTATGCCAGCGAAAATACCGGGATGATTCCCATGTACACCCACTATAACGTCATCGTCATTGGTGGTGGTCCGGCCGGCAGTGCTACCGGCGCCTTTTTGGCCCGACGTGGTTATCGCGTGCTTATCCTTGAGGCGCAGCGCCATCCGCGGCATCACATTGGCGAGTCCCTGTTGCCCGCCGGCATGCCCGTGCTTGCTGAATTGGGCCTGGACTTAGCATTTATGCTTCAACGCCACCATCCTAAATATGGAGCGCGTTTTTTTGATCCGCATAGCCAGCGGCTGGAGACCTTTGCGTTTGGATTGTCAGGAGATACTGTTCCTCCCGCTTTTAACGTCAGCCGCGAGGAATTTGATACTCAGCTTAAAGACGCGGCCATTGCCGGCGGCTGCGAATTTCTGGAGGACACCCCGGTGGCGCAGGCCGAAGCAGACCGGCAGCCGATACGCGTTACTCTGGCGGATGGCTCGTCGGTGACGGCGGATTTTCTCGTTGATGCATCCGGCGCGGCGGCCAAACTGGCTCGGCAACAGAGCGGTGTGGAAATGGTGCCTGATTTTGGCCGCCTGGCCATCTATAACTATGTTGTGGACCTGCCCACCGCCTTTCCCGATGAACGCGAGTACCTGACCATGCACCTGATAGAACATGGATGGGTATGGCTTATTCCACTGACTGGTCATCGAACCAGTGTCGGGGTTGTTTTAAAAAAAACGGGCTTGCGGCCGGGGTGCAGCCCGGAACAACAATTTGCCGCGGCGATTGCGGAAAGTCCCACGCTGGCCGATCGGCTTAAGCCGCTGGTGTATCTGCAGCCGTACCGGGCCTGTGCCGGTTACAGTTATCGCTGCCACCCTTTGAACTGCCGCTATGGCCTGACCGTCGGTGATGCGGGTGGATTTCTGGATCCCATTTTTTCCAGCGGCGTGTACCTGGCTCTTATCAGTGCCCAGCGCGGTGCCCAGGCAGTCGCAGAATCTTTAAGCAGCAATTCCCCAGAACCGCTGCAGCAGTATCGGCAATATATGGCTGACGGTTTGCGAGTGTTTGAATCATTTGTCCGCCGCTTTTATCAGCGGGACCTGGTGCGCAATTTATTCTTTTCCCGCCATCAGCCGCCGGCCATGCGTAGCGCCGTAACTTCTATTTTGGCCGGGCATGTGTGGGATCAAACCAATCC
>JAJZCR010000122.1 GCA_021851715.1 Planctomycetota bacterium | reverse complement strand
GCCACCTGATCGGCCACCAGACCTTCCATAGCGGCCCGGAAATACGCTTCCAGACCGGCATGAACTGCGGACCCGAATTTCAGGCTTGAGGCGATAAAATCCCGGGGTGCGTGCGAGACATAGCTAAAATAAAACTTCTGGGGACAGGCTCGCATCGAGCTGACTTGCGACCAGGACAGATGGTCGGGGAGTGTGGGCAGAGCTTCCACCGGCTCGGTGGGTATGCGAATGGCGGTAGCGATCATCGCGCACCAACCTTTCTGCCGCCCGTGGTGGGCGACTGTAAGAGAAAATCAATAAATTTACTGGCCTGCTTGAGGGTAAGGTCATCGACAGTAACGCCATACTCATCCGCACACGCGGTCTGGGCATCCAGGTTGTGGCGTTTGGCAATGGCATAAATCGCCCGGCGCTGCGATGCCGTCAGGCAGGCCTCCGTCGGACGATGGCCGTTGGAGGGCTGGTGCGCTGTGCCGTTGCCGGCGGACTGGACCGATGCTTCCGGGGAGACGCGGCCATTGCCGGTAGCAGGCCCATGGCTGGAAGCGCTGACCCGGCCAGGGGAAGATGGGGCATCGTCCGTGATGGCTGGACCTCGGCCGGCCTGATCCAGGGCGGTTTGGGCCTCGGCATAGAGGGCCGCGATCTGGGCCTGCAATTCCCGTGGCCGAGCCAGCAATGATTGATCCAGTTCGGATAGGATGTTGATGGACTGGCCTTGAGATTGATAATCCACCGAACTCTTCCGGGACAGACCGACATTGACGGAGAGAGGCATAAAAACTCCTTGCCCCAAGGGGGCGGTAAAAGAAAACGGTTCCAGGTTGAACAACCGAATAAATGAAAAGAGAACTGGCTTGGCATTCTCGAACAGCTAAAGTCAGCCCCATTCATAGAATTATGACGCAAAATGGGGGGGATTTTTAATAAGGGGTGGAGGGTCGGAGTAAAATACCAGAAAAATGTTTCATCGGGATCGGCGGTGCAGGGAATTGCACTATAATGAATATCGGGGGCAGGGTGTAAAATTTCATAAGGACTAACCGATGAGTGGTCGTTTTAAGTATCAGCCTTTTCCGCCCGCACTCCAAAACAATAGCGCCTATGTCGCGTATAGGGCGGGCATCGAGATCAATCATCTTCGATGGCTCCTATGGCGACAGGGGACTGGCTCACCCGCGCCCGAGGGCAGCATCGCCGGGGTTTGCCAGGCGTTTCGGGATGCCAATGCGGTTCTTATCGCCGACCAGAATTGCGGCCTTTTTTTGGAAGATATGGAGGGATTAATTTGTCAGATACAGCAAGACGCAAAAACAACGCTCAAGAAGGAGGCCTGTGACGATTTCATAGCGAAACTAAATGCAGCGGTACACAAATGTCACTTTCATCAGAAGGCGGGTCCAAGATTGTATGCGTTTTGGAACGTCGGCCTGCTGTTGGATATGGCCCTGCACCCCATGGCTCTGTTTCCGAATCCACCGATAAACAACGTGACCGAATTTCTCTTGATGAACCCGCCCGCAATGTGGCACGTTACGATCACTAATCATCTGGGGAGTCCGGCGCTTGCCGGCCTTGGCCCCACCCCCCTATGGCCGTTATTTTCCCCGGCAAAGATTTCCATTGTTGGCACGTGGATTGACATGACACTGCTCTTGTTGAGGCAAGCCAAAGTGTCCACCTCTGCCAGTCGCCCGCAAGAATCTTATCCGGACTGGGCGGCAGCTCATGTTGCCATGAATACGTATGTTGAGGACGCTTTGCAGATGGCGTCCACGCCAGCGCCGGGCAGACTGCCCAAGGAAAAACGCCGATGGGATATGGTCAAGGAGTATTGGTCATTTGACAAGGCCAATCCGGGCTGGAAAGAGAACGCTTTGGTGCAACATCTCGCGAATCGTTATGATGCGTCGCAATCCGCCATTCAAAAGGATCTTGCGATGCTGCGGAAACTTAAGCAGGGCATACCACCACCAAGCAAGAAATCAGGCACAAAACAAGCTAATCTCGAAAATCTGGATCGGTACCGGAAACTCTAAGCGTCCAGTGGCACGCTATTTCCGGGAAGAGCCCACGATGGCCCCCGCCTTTGGCCGGATTGTCTGTGGCGCGTTGGCCAAGGAATGACCCGAAAAGACCCATGCGGCTCTCTCGCTGATAAAAACCCCGTCCAGTGATCGCCATGCGGGCACCCCCGCCAATTCTTACATTTTTTTCTCAGGTCGCAACAAACCGTCGCAAAGATTGCGACGTGCATGGCGGTCATCTGCATGAAAACCCCGCGAATAGAGAGGTTTATGATTTTTGCGACATCGTAAAACTGCGACGGCCGCCGGACATACGGAGGCTCCAACGATGGATTGGAGCCGGTTTTTTTCTGGAGATTACCATGCCGAATCCCACTCTTAGTCCGCCCGCACCGTCGGAATTGCTCACGGCGCGCGATGTCGCCGTGATGCTCAAATTTTGCCCTCGACAAATCTGGAAAATGGCGGCGATGGGCGCTTTGCCGGGGCCGATCCGTCTGACTCCGCGTGCGCCGCGGTGGCGCCGCAGCGAAATCATGGGCCATATCGACGCATTGGCGAACCTTCGAAAACAATAAAAAACCGCCGGAGGCCAGCCACGGCCACCGGCGGAAATATGGAGCGTACGTATGGATACTATCCCCCTCGCGAAAAAAAGTCAAGCCCGTGACCCGATAACCTATATGCGCCGCGCCGCCGAATACCAGCGCCGGGCCGACGCACTGACCGACGGTGACGCCGCTGTCGTACTCGCCGCTGAGCGCGGCCTGCTCGGAGGTCTGCTCGCCCCGTTGCCACCGCCGACGATGCCGCATCACGACCGACATATCGAGGCACGTATACGGCTATGGCTCGATGCCGCCGTCATCACGCGATGGGCCGACCCGGACGCGCGGGCGATATTCGCCGCGGGACTGCATATCACCCGTGAGCATCACGTGGCGGTGGATGGACGATTGCTGCTGGCCGCCCCCGGACTGCCGGACGCGGCGCGGGAATATACACGTGGACTAATCGGCGCGTATCCATGCGACGCCCAGGCGGGATATCATCTCGGCGTGCTGGCCGAGCACCACAATCTTTTGCCGGGCGAGATGCCGGAGCCGGAACCGCCGCGCGAGCCGTACCCGGTGGACGTGCTGCCGCCGGTCATGCAAAGATACGTGTCCGAGTGCGCGAGTGTCATGGACTGCCCATCGGAGTACGTGGCGCTACCGCTGTTGGCCGTGGCCGCCGGAGCGATAGGCGCGAGCCGGGTACTGCGGATACGCGATACGTGGCACGCGCCCGCCCTGCTGTGGATGGCCGTGGTGGGCAAAAGCGGCACGGGAAAATCTCCGCCGCAATGGCACGTATTAGCCCCGCTGCGGGAGCGGCAGGCTGCGGCGTATCGGGAACACGTGACGGCAATGGAGATACACCGCGAAGCGATGATGGCACACGAGCGCGATGTGGCCCGTTTTCGCCGCGCAAAAATGAGCGACTTGAGCGATGCTCCGACGGAGCCGACCGCCCCGGTGTGCGTGCGATACGTGGTGGACGACAGTACCCTGGAAGCGCTTTGCCTGCGATTGGCCGAAAATCCTCGCGGCCTGCTGCTGGCGCGGGATGAAATTGGCGGCTGGCTCGCGAGCATGGATGAATACCGTTCTGGCGGAGATTTGCAGCGATGGCTCTCGATTCATCGCGGCGACGCCATCACCATTGACCGCGTTACCCGCGGCAACATATACGTGCCCCGCGCCCACGTATCGATTTGCGGCGGGATCCAACCAGAGATACTCCGACGCATGATGACGGAAGAGCGCACCGAATCCGGACTGATTGCCCGCATCCTGATGGCGATGCCGGACGCCCGGGCGAAAAGGTGGACGGATGCGGATGTGCTGGCATCTACCCGTGAGGCATGGGCGGAAACAGTGGACGATTTACTGGCGCTGTCAATGGCGGAGCAGCCCGACGGGCAACGCGAACCAGTGGCCATAACCATGTCCGCCGGAGCGAGGGCGAGGTGGGTGGATTGGTTCGATGGCAACGCCCGAAGAACCTTTGCCGCTGACGGCCCGACGGCTGCTGCCCTGGCGAAAATCGAAGAGTACGCGGCTAGGCTGGGGTTGGTGCTGGCGCTGGCCGCTGATCCCGGCGCAACCGAGGTGGACGAACAGTCCATGCGCGCTGGAATACGGCTAGCCGGATGGCACGCTGGCGAAGCGGAGCGGATTTACGCGGCATTTGCCGCATCGCCCGCCGATCGCGCCGAAAATGACCTGGTGCAGATGATCCGGGAAAAGTTTGGAGGACAGGTTACGCCGCGTGAGTTGAAGAGAACCTCCCGACAATATCAACCCACGAGCGTTGCCGAAGCCGCCCTGCAATCGTTGGCCGACGCCGGGTTCGGTAGCTTTGACTACACTATCGACACTGGTGGCCGCCCGTCCAAGATTTTTACCCTGCGTGTTGCCGCCGTTGCCACTGATGCCAATGCCAATGTCAAAACCCCACGTATCGCTATCGATAGCAAGGCTTTTGGCAACGGTAACACTGGCAACGCCCCCACGGCGCACATCACACCACCCACCCCACCGGTAGCCGCCGCCGCCAAAAAAACAGCCCAAAAACCGGCGTATACACCGGGCCTGGATGATCCGCCGGCCAGCCTGGTGGAGGCCGAGGCGCGGGACATGGTGGCAGATCAGCAGCGGCGCGATGCCGGAGGTGAGATATGAGCACTGTTCAGAATATTTTACGGCGCTGCCAGATGCTGGGCATTCGGCTGTCCCTAAGTAAAACACCCGGCAAGTTGCGCTGGGATGGCCCGGCTGACGTGGCCACGGATGACCTGCTGGCGGAAATGGCGGCCCACAAAGGTGCGATTCTGGCGGAACTCAGCCGCCAGGTGATGCTAAAACCGCTGGACCGTAAAACCATCGCCCGGATGTCCCTGATTCAGGCTGGCGTAAAAGTGGACATCGCGGTCAAAGTCATGGCCACTGCCGAGCGCCACGAAAAGAACTGGGCCTTCCTGGTGCGGGACCACGGCTATCCGGTGGGCTTTTTCATCCTGAATCACGTGGACAATTATCTGCGATTGCATTGTGCGAAGGGCATCTCCACCGAGGAACTTCCTGACGGCACTTTGACAAGCTGGACGTTGATCGACGCGCCTGCAACCATTGACGCTGACAAAACAGAGCAAGTGCCACCACCACCCGCCAAACAGACCAAGGCCCCGACCAATAGCGACACTGGAAATAAACTTTTTTTAAGGAGAACCCATGACCAGTAAACGTCCAACCCCAACGCCAAACGACGCCGCGGATGCCGACCGTTACCGTTTGTGGCAGGCCGAGCAGTTGCTTTTGAGCATCGGCGCGGTCAAGCAGCCAGACGGCACGTGGATTGTTCCGCAAGCCGCTAAAGCCGCCCGGCGAACAAAAAAAGGAAGATTGCATGATTGTTTTTTTAAGCCTCTACTTCCTTGCCGTGCTGGTGCTGCCAATGTGGCACGCGGTGATCCTGCTGCGCGTAATTTCAAGGCGGAGAAAACGATGAAAACGAATCCACCGGAAGCCCAGCCCCTGCCGCCGGACGAGGACCTGAAAATCGTTCTGGATTGCTGGCCGCGCTTGAACCCGGCAATACGCCACAAGCTGCGGCTGGTGGCTATGCACCAACAAGGCCCGGCCTTCAACGCGGACTGGCCCGGCAATGGCCCGCCTGACACGGATAACCGCCCCGCCGTCGTATCCGCCAGGCAGCTTTGACTAAAACCCGGCCATCCAGCCCCAACGGACGCGCCTACGGGCCTCTAATGCGGTCTGGCAACACTGGGTATGCGGTCCGCATCGGGAGGTAATGTCGGCATATTTTCATGTACGCGAATTCACGTCTAAGCAACAACATGCTTGACACTGCAACGTAATACTTGTAGAATCAGTAAGGCTTTTCAAGAAAGGATTTTTATGGCAAGTCTTTATGAAACCCTCAACGGTGGATGGCGATTGCAATTCGTGGACGCGGCGGAAAAACGTCACGGCCTGTACATCGGGAAATGCAACGGCCGCCAAGCCGAGCGTATCGCGGCCAAGATTGATGATCTGATCGCGGCCCAACGCTACGGCGGCCAACCCGCTGATGAAACCAACGCCTGGCTCCAAGGCATATCGGCCAAGCTGCATAATCGCCTGGTGAAGGCCGGACTGGTTATGCCGCGGGCGGAAGCGAAAAGCCACACCCTGGGCGAACTGCTGGCCCGGTTCACGGCCACTATGGCCGGTAAACCCGGCACGGCCTTAGCTTACGGTCATGTAGTACGTAACTTGGCCGACCACTTTGGCGATGATAAAGCTCTTGATGCCATCCAACCCGGCGATGCCGACGACTTCAAAGCCTGGCTGAACAAAGAGCAACATTTATCCACGGCCACCGTGGCCCGGCGGTGCGTGGCGGCCCGGACGATCTTTCGCCGTGGCGTGCGTTGGGCTTTATTGACGGGCAACCCATTTGATGGCCTACGCTGCGGCGGGAGCTTCAACGAGGAAAGAAAAGTTTTCGTGCCGCTGGCCGACGTGATGAAAGTAATGGAAGTTTGCCCGCACATGGATTGGAAGGTGCTGCTGATGCTCTCCCGTATCGGCGGTCTGCGGATACCCAGCGAGGCTTTACCTTTGACCTGGGATTGCGTGGACTGGGATAAAGGTACGCTGCTGGTAAAAAGTCCAAAAACCGAGCACCATGAAGGCCAGGCCTCGCGCTTTGTTCCACTGTTCCCGGAACTGCGGGCGGTGCTGCTGGAAGCCTTTGAGAAGGCGGAGCCGGGCACGCCGTGGATCATCACCCGCTATCGGGATAGCAACGCCAACCTTCGCCAGCACTTTGAACGGCTGATCCTGCGGGCCGGATTAACCCCCTGGGCCAAACCGTGGCACAATATGCGGGCTTCCCGGCAAAGCGAGTTGATGGCCGAGTATGACCTAGCCACGGCCTGCCGCTGGCTGGGCAATTCTCCCACCGTGGCGGCCAGGCATTACGCGGTGAGTACCGACCGTGACGGGAGTTTTCAGCGGGCCATCGGCCAGGCCGCCGAAACCAGTGGTGCAAAAAGTGGTGCAGCATCGCCATGCACCGACGGGCACCGACGGACACGTAGCGTCTGAAAGCCCTGTAAACATTGCTGATCTTCACCAAGATACACATACATGCACGGCCATGCATATTGATATACTGGGCGCGGCAGGATTCGAACCTGCGTAGGCATAAGCCAGCGGATTTACAGTCCGCCCCTTTTGGCCGCTCAGGCACACGCCCATATGGGGCATGAAGTATAACAAGGCTCACCAGAATCGCCAATGCACCACACCCGAGCGGGTTGCGTTGTCCTAAACCGCTTGACTGAAGCTGACTTGTGCATGGGCGACCAAAGGCGTTACCCGCAGATATGAGACAACGGGTCGTTTTATTGCGTTTAAATAAGGGCGGCAGGCCGATT
>JAJZCR010000051.1 GCA_021851715.1 Planctomycetota bacterium | reverse complement strand
ATCGCCCTGAACCTGCTCAAGCAGGAAAAAAGTGTCAAACTGGGCATCAAGAATAAACGCCTGCTCGCCGGCTGGGACAATCATTACCTCCTCCGTCTCATCTCCCATTGAGGATGCGTTCGCCCTGGGCGGCCACGACTGTCCGGGCGCACTTGTTGGATGCCGCCGGATGGCCTAGACTATTGTACGGGTTACGCCAACCAGTTGGGCGGCATACCCTCTATTTGCCTTGGACCGCTGGTAATCGACTGGTAAGGCGGACCACAGCTATTCGGACCCGCCCGGCATATCAGGCCTTGGCAACGGATAGGACCGAGGCTGAATTAGCGGGAATTTTTACAGGAAACTCATGACCAACCGTACTCATTTGGAACTGCCCGAAGCCTTTGCGGCCTTGGGCTTGGATAATGCAATATTGCTGGCTCTAGCTGAAATTCATTTTCGGGAGCCTTCGGAAATACAAAAGCGCTTGATCCCGGTGGCCCTCCGCGGTGTGGATGTTATCGGGCAAGCCCGCACCGGCACTGGAAAAACCGCGGCCTTCGGCTTGCCAATTCTGCAGCGTATGGATCCGGGACAGGCCTTTCAAGCTCTGGTCGTGGTGCCCACCCGCGAATTGGCGGTTCAGGTGGAAGCGGAACTGCTGCGTTTTGCCCGGCACACAACGTTGCGATTACAAGTCGTGTATGGTGGCCAAAAGGTAACACACGATCTGAAACTGCTGGAACGCCAGCCCCACCTGGTGGTTGGTACGCCGGGGCGCATCATCGACTTGAACGAACGTGGAGCGTTACCGCTGCACAACATGAAGTTCGTGGTGTGCGACGAAGTGGACCGGATGTTTGACATCGGATTCCGCGATGATGTGCGTAAAATTCTTACGGCGTGCGTGGCACCACATCAGACTATTTTAGTTTCCGCTACCATCAATGATGAGATCGAACGGCTGGTAGCCAAACATACGATTAACCCGGAACGCATTTTTACCTCCACGAATCAGGAAACGCTGACCAATCCGGAGGCGATACAATATTTCGTGGGTGTGCAACCCTGGGATAAACAACGGGCGTTGCACCTGCTGCTTAAGCAGGAGAATCCAAAACTGGCCATCATTTTTTGTCGCACCAAACGCAGTGTGGATAAGGTGGCGGGCTCTCTGTCTGCGCATGGTATTAATGCCTCGCCCATTCACGGCGATTTGCTGCAAGCCAAGCGCGAACGGGTGATGCGTGGTTTTCGGACCGGTAAAATCAATGTGCTCGTGGCCACCGACCTGGCCAGCCGCGGCATTGATGTGCATGAAATAACACACATCATCAACTATGACGTGCCGGAAGAGGCCGAGGTTTATGTGCATCGGGTAGGCCGCACCGCTCGCATGGGAGCCACCGGCCGGGCGTTTACGTTTGTTTCTCCGGGGCAGGCCCAATTGCAAACTGAGATTGAAAAACTCATCAATCACCTGCTGGAAGACTATAAAATTTCCGGCTTTGTGTCCTCTCCTGAACCCGGCCGCGGCCATGGCTTCGATAAGCACCGGTCCAGCGCCGGCAGCGTAAGCCAAGTGGACCCGCAGGATGCGGATGCCCACAGCGCTGCGCGGGCCGCGCCCAGTGCGGCCTCCGCAGCCGATACTACCGTCTACAGTCCCACCTCCTTCGCTGCGCCATCGGCGGAAAGCAAGCCTCGGCCCTTGAGTGGTCGTTTCCCCACGCGTCGTCGCCGGTGATGATGTGACGCAGTCGGCAGTTAAAGGCGTTTCCGGCGTTTCTTTTTAGCGACCGGGGCTTTCGTCGCCTGAGTGGCCGTCCCGTTTTCATTTGGCATCGCGCGGTCGCCTTGAGCAGGGTGGATTTCGACATGCGGCGACGCGCGTGGCACAACGCCGAAGCGGGTTCCTTCAGGTGAAATCTGGTGTGACTGTTTGGTGGTGACCTCGCCGCCATGAGGCGGCGTCCAGCAGCGTCCTTTTTCCGAATCCACAATTATTTTACAGGCGTATTCAGGATCGTCCGTGATCTGAAATAATTTCAAGTCGGATGGATGAATGGCATGATATTTTTGAGTCATGGTCTGGTCCATCCAGTCAATTAAACCCTGCCAATAATCGCGGCCAATCAGCACCAATGGTCGCGGATCGATTTTCATCGTCTGCACCAGGGTGAGCGTTTCAAAAAATTCATCCATGGTGCCATAGCCACCGGGAAAACAGACACAGGCGTGGCTGTACTTGACGAACATGGTTTTGCGCACGAAAAAATAATGGTGATTCATGCTGATGGTCTGGTGGCAGTTGGCGTGCTGTTCAGTGGGCAGGCTGATGTTGAGGCCGACGGAAATTCCACCGGCATCTTTGGCTCCGCGGTTGGCGGCTTCCATAATGCCGGGGCCACCGCCGGTGATGATGGCAAAATTGTTGCGTGCCAACATGGCTCCCAGGGCGCGGGCCACATCGTACCAATGATCATCGGCGGGTAAACGGGCGGATCCGAAAATAGTAACCGCAGGTCCGATGGGTGCGAGTTGTTCAAAACCTTCGACAAATTCCGCCATGATGCGAAAAATCCGCCACATATCGCGTGTAGTCGGATCGACGGTGTCGCTCTGCTTTTCATATAACATCGCGATGGCTCCTGTGTAACGGTGTCCTGCGGCGGTGGTGCGGGACTGGTAAGGCACACCGCCAATTTCTGTTGCGCCGTGCGTAGACTCCAGCATAAAATAACCGTCTGACGCTCCGAACGGAAGCGCCGGTTGGCTATTTGGTAGCAGGTGGTGCCATGAAGATGCTTCTTGCACCGGTGCAGGAAGGGCAGCTTACCGCCCTGTCAATGCCTGGTCCCGGCACCACTGTGCCGGGACGGTCAGGCCTAATCGCCCGGCTATGGCCAGCATATCCGCCGGGAGTGGGGCGGTGAAGTGCTGCCATTGGCGCGTGGCGGGATGACGAAACCCCAGTGTAGCGGCGTGCAGGCAAATGCGTGGGGCGGCGGACTTCGCCGGGCCATAAACGGTGTCACCCAGGATGGGGGCACCGATGAATTTGGCATGAGCACGAATTTGATGCAGTCGGCCTGTTTTAATGATTACGGCCAGCAGGGCGGAATCTCCGCTTGTACTTAGGGTGCGGTAGACGGACAGGGCATCTTGGCCGGACGGTGAAACCACCACCTTCTTATAATCACCGGTGATTTCCCGCAGTCGCGCCTGGACGATGCCATTGGGCTTGGCGGGGCGGGGACTCACGATAGCCAGATATTCTTTCTCTACCATGCGATTCTCAAAATCGGCGCGCAGTTCGTCATACGCTCGTGGGCGAATAGCCACCACCAGCAGGCCGCTGGTTTGCTTGTCCAATCGATGCAATAGACCGTAATCGCGTTTTTCGCCCATGTTGTGGAGCAGATTACCAAAGCGGCTGAATAATCCGTTGAGCAGGGAATCGCTGCTATGCCCTTTGCCGGGCTGCGTGACCACGCCGGCAGGCTTGTCGATCACCAGTATTTCGCCATCCTGATGGACAATATGAAACGGTACCCCCGGATTGGGCCGCACTGCGAGTTTTACTTGTGCCAAGTCCGTCATAATTCTGCTTCCGATGGTCGGGGAACTTGATCTCCTGACGTCGTCGCTTTGCCCGCCTCCGCCGAGAAAGAGGCTCTGAGTCGGGAGCGGCCCATGCTCCTGCTCCCCGGCAGCAACGTCAATGAATTCCCTCTTCCGCCAACCAGCGCTCCGCATCAATGGCGGCTTTGCACCCCATGCCCGCGGCGGTAATAGCTTGACGATAAACGCTGTCGGCGCAATCTCCGCCGGCAAAAACACCGGGCACACTTGTAAATGTGCGAAAGCCGTCTTGGAGAACGATATATCGCTTCTCGTTAAGTTCCACCTGGCCTTCCAGAAATGACGTATTGGGCGTGTGGCCAATGGCCGCAAACATGCCCCGACATTCAATATTTCCGGCTTGGCCGGTACTGATATTTTTGATTCGCACACCCGTTACGCCATCGCTGTCGTTGCCCAGAACCTCTTCGAGTACGGAATTCCACACCGGCCTAATTTTCGGATTGGCTAAGGCCCGTTGCGCCATAATTTTACTGGCCCGAAGTTCCGCGCGCCGATGCACCAGGTAAACGATTTTGGCAAATTTGGTCAGGTAGGAGGCTTCTTCAACCGCCGAATCACCACCGCCAACCACCACCACCGGCGCATCACGAAACCGTGGCAACGCTCCATCGCAGACCGCGCAGGCGGAAACTCCATTATTTTCAAACTTGCGCTCGCTTTCCAGCCCAAGATAGTTGGCCTTGGCCCCGGTACAGACCAGCAGAGAATGGGCCAATAGCAAGGCTTCCGGTTCTCCGGACAGATCGTTGATATGCCATATTTTGAAAGGCCGGGTTTTGACATCCACACGGGTGACAAAACTGGTTACGACCCGCGTTCCGAATCGCTCGGCCTGCTTTTGCAGGATGGCCATCATTTTTTGGCCATCGATCCCATCCGCAAACCCAGGATAGTTTTCCACCTCGGTGGTGAACATCAGTTGGCCGCCCGGCATACGTTCCCGGCTTACACCATCACCCCCGATTACCACTGGTTTCAAGTTGGCACGTGCGGCATAGATTGCTGCGGTCCAGCCTGCCGGTCCGGAACCGATGATAACGGTCTTTTCAATGTTGCTCATAACTTTTATCCAAATTAAAAAACAAGGTCAAATTTCATCCCGTGAATTATAGCCGCTGACGCAAATGCGGCCACGGCTGAGGCTTGGCATGAGCGAAATATCGGCCATGACGACGCAGTGGATGGATCGGCCATCCGTAGGCATCGGTAAGGTTTCTGGCGGTAATCACATTGGATGCCAGTCCCGCCGCCACTACACGGCCGCCGGCACCCAGCAGCAGCACATTGGAGGTTTCGGGTAGCAGTTCCTCCAGATGATGGGTGACCATGACGATGGCGGGAGCGGTCGGCCCGGTTCGGAGTTGCGTCAGCAATGCCAGAAGTGTCTCGCGTGCCGGCAGATCCAAACCCGCCGAGGGTTCATCGAAAAGAATCAGTTCCGGCCGATTTAACAGTGCGCGGCCAATAAGGGTCCGCATTCGTTGGCCGGTGGAAAGCGTGGACCAAAGCTGGTTCTCGCGTCCGGCTAAACCCACATCCTCAAGGGTTTGCCGGGCCGTTTTCCATTGCCGCGGCGTGGGATTGCAATAGGCAATCGTCAATGTGCCAAAGAATCCACTGCAGGCCACATCCAGTGTGGTCATGGTTTGGTCAAAGGGGTAAATAGCGGCCGCTTCAATCAGCGCTATGCGTTGCCGGAGGCGGCTGATCGGATATGCCCCCAGCAATTTTCCCAGCACCTTTACTTCGCCGCGCGTGGGCCACAAATAGCCCGCGGCTATGCGTAACAAAGTGGATTTACCGCAGCCGTTGGGACCAATGATCGCAGCGTTTTGCCGCCGTTGTACCGTCCAGTGGATGGCGGTGAGAATCATCGCGTCTTGGCGCTCCAAAGTCACAGAGTTGAGTTCCAACGCGGAAGAGGTGGACGATTTCATCGGATGGGCATTCCTTCTTACAAGTCGATCTGCCAAGCAAAAACCTGACCTTCAAAACGGTTTTTCCAACTTATGCACCAGCCGGGCGGCGCGCAGGGTGTTTTTCAGCAGCATGGCCACCGTCATCGGTCCGACACCACCCGGAACCGGTGTGATCCATCCGGCCACCGGTAGAACAGATGGAAAATCCACGTCACCGACGGTTTTCTCAACGGGATGACCTTGGCTATTCGCGGCGGCCACGCGGTTAATGCCTACATCAATAACGACGGCACCGGGTTTAATATGGTGGGCGGTGATCAGGCCTGGTTTGCCCACCGCCACCACCAGAACATCCGCCTTTTGGCTGTGGACGCAAAGATCTCGCGTGTGAATATGGCACAAAGTTACCGTGGCTTGCCGCTCGGTAAGCAAAAGCGCAATGGGCTTGCCGGCAATACGGCTTGCTCCCACCACTGTAACCTCGGCACCGCGCAGCGGCACGTTGGTGGATTCAATCAACTCGACCGTCGCCAACGCGGTACAGGGGGCGATGATGGTATGGCCATAAACCACATGGCCGATGTTAGCGGGGTTCACCCCTTCCACATCTTTAAGTACGTCAATGGCGTATTGGGTTTCCTGGGTATTAAGGTGGGCCGGCAGCGGCAGATGCACCATGATGCCCGTGACGGTGGTATCCGCAGCCAGTCGGGCCAACTCGGCGTTTAACCGGGATTGCGTTATATCCGTCGCCAATTCCAGCAGAGAATATCGGATTCCCAGGTCGTGGCAGGTTCTGGCCTGATTATCCGCATATACCCGGGCGGCCGGCGAATGACCCACAAGCACCGCTACCAGGTGAATGCCCAGTCCCGTTTGTAACAAAGCCGCCGCATCGTTGGCAACTTGGCGACGGATTGACGCAGCCATGACTTTACCATCAATCAGTTGAGCCGGCATGGGCCGTTCCTTTCACTCTGGCCGCCAAACGCTACGTGCGCCTATTGGCAAAGCGCCGTCGCCAGTATACACGGGGTAACGCCAATTGGCTTACCACCTCGTCGGTGCATCGGCCTGGCTTGGCCATGTCGGCCTCAATGCGGTAAAATCATCCGGTCCACCCATGGCCTGCCGCCTGGCTGGATGATAATCTGCCCGCGTTGGAAAGCCTCGCTTATGCCCATTAAAATCTTCTGCCTTGGTGATATCATCGGCAAACCTGGCCGCGCCGTGGTGGCCGAATTGCTGCCGCCCCTGATGGCGCGCGAAAAGGTGGACTTTGTCGTGGCCAACGCGGAAAATTCCGCAGCCGGTTCCGGGCTTACCCCCGCCGTATTTCAGAAACTGCTCTCTACCGGCATTGATGTTTGCACCATGGGCGATCATACGTATCGTAAACGCGATATCCTTCCACTGCTGCAATCCTCCGACCGCCTGATCCGCCCCGGAAATTATCCTCCCGATGCGGTGGGCCGCGGCTGGACTGTGGTTTCCTCCCGCTCGGGGGTCTCGATTGCGGTATTGCAGGTGATGGGGCGGTTGTACATGAACCCTCTGGACGATCCGCTGCGCACCATCGATAAAATGCTGGCCGAAGTCCCGCGCGATATCAAAGTACGTATTGTGGATTTCCATGCCGAGGCCAGCAGCGAAAAAATCGCCATGGGCTGGCATCTCGACGGTCGCGTCAGCATCAGCTTCGGCACGCACACCCACACGCCCACGGCCGACGCCCGCGTATTGCCGGGAGGCACCGCATTTGTATCCGATCTGGGCATGACCGGTCCCTATGAGAGCGTTCTGGGGCGCCGAAAAGATCGCGTGCTGCAATTCATGATCACTGGCATGCCCAATTTTTTTGAAATTGCCACCGGGGATCCGCGAATGTGCGGCATTCTGGCCACCGTTGATGAGGTTTCCGGGCACGCTTTGTCCATTGTGCGTTGTGATCTCCGCGGCACCACCCAGGACGCCGCCTATGATGCCGCGGATGGCCATGGCGGCAAACGCCAGGGCGAGTTGTGAGTAGGCAAGCGATTCATTTCTAAAGTCTTCAAGAGACTTCGGGCTGCAACGCCGAATTTCGCCAAAATCCGCTTTTGTTGCGGAGTTGAATTCCCTTACAATGTCGTCCGGGTTATCACGACAGGAGATCGTTAAAACATGGAGTTCCCTTTTTCCTGGTGGAACATGCCCACGGCCACCGACCATGCGCCGGTGGTGCGCCATGCCAAAACCATCGGTGGCATTCCGGTGGCCCCGGTGCAATCCGCGCCATTTGCGGCCGTGGCTCGCCTGGACACGGTTTCCATCCGCCTGCGGTTGGAATTGGAGCGGCTGAAGCTGCTGCGCGGCTTTGATGAATTGCTTTGCCTGGAAGGCCTGCGTGGGGTGGAAGAGATGCCGCACCAGATTGAAACGGTCCGCAAGGTGCTGCGCTATTTTCATGGCCGTGTGCTGCTGGCCGATGAAGTGGGCCTGGGCAAAACCATCGAAGCCGCGTTGCTGTTGCGTGAATATCTGCTGCGTGGGATGGTCAAACGCGTTTTAATCCTGGTACCATCCCCGCTTACCGGCCAGTGGCGGGATGAATTGGCGGGTAAATTTGGCCTGCCCTTCGACCTGGCGACCTCCGGCTGGGACCGTCGGCACTGGGAACAAAGTGAGCGGGTGGTTGCCTCAATTGCCTTGGCCAAGAGTCGGCGGCATTTTGATTTGTGTGCCGCGGCACCTTGGGATCTGGTCATCGTCGATGAGGCCCATCACTGCAAGAATCGCGATACGCGGAACTGGCAGTTGGTGAACGCTTTGCGTCGCCGCCATATTTTCCTGCTCACTGCCACACCGGTGCAAAATAACCTCATCGAACTTTACAACTTGTTGACGCTGTTGGAACCGGGGCATCTCAAGACGGAGGCGGATTTTAAGAAAAGTTTTGTCACGCGGGGCAACCCCCGCGATCCGCGCAATCGGCGTGTGCTGCGCGATTTGCTTTCGCAGGTGATGGTGCGCAATACCCGCAGCCTGGTCAATATAGAGCTTCCCCGCCGGTATGCCCAAACTTTTGCCATCACCGCCGGTGAAGATGAATCTCGCCTGTACCGCCATCTGGATTCTTATCTGCGATGGCGCTGCCGTCCCGCCAGTGCGGCCACCACCCCCGTCGATGCGGATACCGCGGAAGGGTTGGACACCCCCGACATGGAGCCGCAAGCCGATGTCCTGGCCAGTATTGCTGGCGGCGTGGTGTACCACCGGCAAGAAGACCAAGCGGCGGCGATGGAAAGCCGACTGGTGGCCCTGGAAGAAACCTGGTCGCATCCACCGGACAATTTGCCCCTGCTCCATAAGCTTCAGATCAATTCCATTCTGATGGCCGCCGGCAGCCACCCGTTGGCGCTTCGACCAGCTTTGGAGCGGCTGGGTTTGCAGGATCACCGGGCTGCGCCGCTGTTGGAACTGGCCCGCGGACTTGAGGAATCGGCCAAGGAAAAGAAATTATTGGAACTGCTGGGGAAAAATCGCGGCCAAAAAACCCTTGTTTTCGCCAATTTCCGCATCACGCTGGATCACCTGGCCGGCCTGCTGGAACGGCACGGCATACGTGGTGTACTTTTCACCGGCAGCCTGAGTCAGATGGAAAAAGAGCTGGCCATTGATGATTTCAAACATGATGCGCCGGTGATGCTCTGCAGTGATTCCGGTGGGGAAGGTTTCAACCTGCAATTCTGCAATACGCTTATCAATTTTGATTTGCCGTGGAATCCGATGCGCATCGAGCAGCGGGTGGGCCGGGTACATCGCATCGGGCAAACGCGGGAGGTGTTTGTGTTCAACCTGTGCACCCGCGGCTCGCTGGAAGACAAAATTTTAACCGTACTCAATGATAAACTGCGGATGTTTGAACTGGTGGTGGGGGAGGTGGGTTCGATTTTGGGCAACACCGAAAATGGAGAAGACTTTGAAACTTTGGTGCTGGATTTATGGATGAAATCAAAAAGTACCGACGATTTGGATGCGGCCTTTGCCAACCTCGGTGACGCGCTGCTCACGGCCCAGGCCGATTATCTCAAAACCAAACAGTTTGACGAGGCCCTCTTCGGCGAAGATTACGCATGAGTACCGCAATTACCCAAAGGCTGCGCTCTTTCGCGGTGGATCTGCTGGAACAACAGGGCGCTTTACTGGAATGGCCGGAGCATGAGGAATCGGGTTTGGTTATTTTGCCGCGACCGACGGCTGCGTTGCTCGAATGTCCGGACTCCGTGCCGATCACGGCGGTGCCGACACAGGCGGGGCTGGTGGTGAATCTCACCTCACCGTTTCTGGAACGGGCCGAAAAGCTGTTTCCCGCCGAGGCTTCCGAGCTATCGTTGAAGATTGACACTTTATATCTGAAAAAGTCGGCCATGGACGAACCGGTTGCACGGGCCTTTGCGTTTCCCAACGCCCGGGTGAAAGTGCTTGGAGCCTTGGCCGATCGGGTGGAGTATCATTATTGGCATTTCGCCGCCATGATTGAATCGGATGAACGGTGGGAAGATGTGGTGACCGTGGTGCTCAACAGTCGCAGTCGGGTACCCTTGGACTTGCCTGATCCATTGAACAATTCCGATGCCTGCACCGCCGTCCTGGATGATATTGTGCCCGATGTCGCAAGCGCTGGTCGTGCGGCGGGTGGAATTATCACGAAAAAGTCCGGGTCCTTTGTGCAGCGTCTGGAACAGCGGATGGTGCGTGACCTCAAGCGGCTCAAGGATTACTACCACGCCTTGCTGGATGATGCCTCACCCAGCCGCAGCCGCAGGGTGCTCGACGCCGACGAACAGGAGTCGCGGAAACAGGCCGTCAAGCTGGAATTAGATCGCAAAATCGCCGAACTGCGTGAGCGCTACATGCTGCGGCCCAGCCTGCGACTGGTGGCGCTGGTGCGGCTCGACATGCCGGCGCTGGCTGTGAAACTCAACGTCCAGCGGCGCGACGGCGAAAAACAGATCACTGTGTTCTGGAATGCGCTGACCAAAACTCTTGAGCCACTGGCCTGCGACCATTGCGGAGCGGCGACATTTTCCGTACATTTCTCTGCGGATGTTACCACGCGTTGCGCCGCGTGCGCCCGGCGGGAGGAGTAAAGTTATTTTTTTGGAGTACCTGATACATGAAGTCTGTCCGCCTTGGAAAAAGTTCCCTGTTATCCAGTCGGCTTTCCTACGGTTGCATGCGTGTGGCGGGCACCTGGAACCCGGCGGAAATTACCCCCGAGCGACGGGCCGCCGGGAAACGAGCCATCCTTGCCGCCTTTGAGGCCGGTTACACTCTTTTCGACCATGCGGATATTTATTGCCGCGGCGGCTGCGAATCCATTTTTGGTGAAGTGCTGCGGGAACAGCCGGAACTTAAACGCCGGGCGTTGGTCATCACCAAATGCGGTATTCGCTTTGCCGGCGATCCCCATCCGACCTCGCCGCACCGCTACGACTTTTCCGCGGAACATATTCTTCATTCGTGCGAGCTTTCGTTAAAACGGTTGAATATAGAGACTATCGATGTTTATCAATTGCACCGCCCCGATCTGCTGATGAATCCGGTGGAGATTGCCGCTGCGTTTGATCAATTGCGGCAGCAGGGCAAGGTTCGGTACTTCGGGGTATCCAATTTTTCGCCGTCTTTTGTCTCCCTCCTGCAATCGGCGCTGCCCTTTCCGTTGGTCGTCAATCAGGTGGAAATTCACCTGGGGCGGCTGGATTGCTTCACGGATGGCACCTTGGACCAATGCCTCGAAAAAACGATAACGCCGTTGTCTTGGAGTCCGCTGGCCGGAGGCTTGCTGGGTACCGGTGGTCAGGTACCGCCGCAGCATCCGCGCCATGATGTTCTGGTCCCATTGGTGGAGGTCCTGGATAAAATGGCCGCGGCCTTAGGCGTGTCCCGCACCGTCGTGGCTTTGGCATGGCTGCTCAAGCACCCGGCGGGAATCATTCCGATTGTCGGTTCGTGCAATCCGGAACATATTCGTGATGCCGTGCGTGCCGACTCGTTGGATTTATCGCGTGAACAATGGTATGAAATGCTGGTGGCGGCCCGCGGCAAAGGCCTGCCCTGATGTAAATGCTGTGGCGGCGATGGATGTCGGCCCGCCTTTTTAATTTTTATAAGGTGACAAAAAATGCACACTCGGGTCTTGGGTAAAACAGGGGTCATGGTGAGTGCCATTGGGTTGGGGGCCATGCCGTTATCGGTACCGGATAATCGCCCCGCTGAGGACCAGGCCATTGAAGTGATTCATCACGCCATCGCCTGTGGCATCACGTTGATCGATACTGCGGATGCGTATTGTCTGGATGATACGGAGACGGGCCACAATGAACGACTGATCGGCAAGGCCTTGCGCCAATTGCCTGCCAGCCGGCGTGATAAAGTTTTCGTGGCGACCAAGGGCGGGCTTATTCGTCCGCAACGGCGCTGGGACCGTGACGGTTCGCCCCGGCATTTACGTGCTGCCTGTGAGGCCTCCCTGCAAGCATTGGGGGTGGATTGCATAGATTTATATCAATACCATCGTATTGATCCGGCCGTGCCGCTGTCGGAAAGCCTTGGATGTCTGAAGGAACTTCAGCAGCAAGGTAAAATCCGCTTCCTGGGTGTGAGTAATTTTGGTACTGCGGATCTGGATGCGGCCCGGAATATGGCGGATATCGTGAGCGTGCAAAATGAATATTCCCGGCGTCACCGGCTGCCGGAGCTGGTTCCTCCGGGGCAGCCACCGCGTCCGGAACCGGACACCATCGGCACTTTGGCATATACCCGCAAGCATCAACTGGCATTTTTGCCATGGAGTCCGCTCAATGGCATCGGGCAGGCCAAATCGCTGGGTACGACCGATGCTGTAGTAGCGGGCCTTGCTGCGGCCCGGGGTGTAAGCCCACAACAAGTTGTATTGGCGTGGCTGCTGGCCCAGGGGCCGCAGGTAATCCCGATTCCTGGAGCCAGTCGCAAGAGCAGTATCAGTGATTCGGTCAAGGCTGCGGATCTGAAGCTGACCGCCGCGGAACTCTCGGCACTGGCCAAAATCTGATGCCAGCGCCCGCGGTGCCGCCCAATGTCGTCATCCGCTGGCGAAGACCGCAGTGTGGGCACAAGGGCAAACCGGCGGCGCTTGGCGGACGATGCCTGCGGCCTGGTGCGGCCACGTAATGCCGCACGCGGTCACAAGGGGCTGGCTTTCGTTTAGAACCGCGTGGGTTATAATTTGACTGATTGTGTACTTGGGGAAACTTTTCGTGTCAGCTAGAACCACTCTCACCGTTACGTCCATCGAGAAACTGCTTCAACAATATGCCAATGACACCGACGCTTATTTGGACGGTTGGCTGCAATCCTTGTCGTCGATGCCGCCGCAACTTGGCAAGGCCATCCGCTACAGCCTGCTGGGACCGGGCAAGCGCATTCGGCCGGCGTTGGCGATGATGTCCAGCCGCGCGGTAGGGGGGACAACTCGTGCGGCGCTGCCTGTGGCCGCGGCGCTGGAGTTGATTCACTGTTTTTCGCTCGTCCACGATGATTTACCGGCCATGGATAATGATGATCTGCGCCGGGGTCGGCCCACCAATCACAAGGTTTTTGGCGAAGGCTTGGCCATTTTGGCCGGCGACGCGATGAATACGCTGGCTTTTGAATTGCTGGTGCGTGAAGTGCGCAAACCCCATCTCGCGGCCCGTTTGGTGGAGGAACTGGCAGTGGCCACCGGGCCGTGCGGCATGATTGGCGGACAAGTTTTGGATACCTGCCACCCAACGGAAAAGCCGGTTCGAACCACCGCCCAGGCCGGCCTTAAAAAGCTGCAACTGATTCATCGGATGAAAACCGGTGCCCTGATTACCGCCGCCTGCCGGATGGGTGCGATGGTCGGCGGAGCGTCGCAGCGCCAACTGGCCTTGATGTGGGAGCTTGGGCAGTCCATTGGCTTGGCGTTTCAAATTGTCGATGATCTGCTGGATGTTACCGCCTCCGCCAGCCAGTTGGGCAAGCGGGCGGGCAAAGACGCGAACCTGGGCAAGTTGACGTATCCAAGCCTGCTGGGCGTGGATAAAACCCGGGAGCACCTGGCCAGGCAGCAGGCTATTGCGGAAGATATTGTTGCGAAGCTCGGTGCAAGAGCCGGGAGTTTGCGGGATTTGGTGCATTTTCTGGCCGGACGCGGGCACTAAGCAGGGCTGATTTTCGCCGCTGCTCCATGGATTTTTGTGCTTCTGCGGTTAGAACCGTAGCTGCGGCAACCGCGATTTCAAGTATTTTCATGGGTTGCTTGAAAGCGGTGTAAAAGCAACTAGAATATGCATGCACGGGCACCAGTAGCTCAGTTGGTAGAGCAGCTGACTCTTAATCAGCGGGTCCCAGGTTCGAGCCCTGGCTGGTGCAGTGTTTCGCCAGGTGTGCCATAGTCCAAGTCATTGTACGTCCTGACAGGATATTTCCCTGTAGCAACAGGCATTTGAACACCTTCACACCAACGACCCGCCGCGATGCCTACCGCAGCGCTAAGGCGCAAAGCGTGGTTGCCCAAGAATTTAACCCTGCCTGGAGTATTGTGATGATAAACCGATAGGGGTAAAATTGGTTGGTCCGTGGCGGGGTGCCGTGGCTCGTGATACAAAAAGGGATTGTTCTCATGGCGGAAAAAAAAACAGAGGGGAAAAATGGTGCCGGTTCAGTCCCTGCCGGCCACGAAGACGCTTTGGCTGCCTTAGAGGGATTGGGCAATCAGGAGAGGACGGCACCTGCGGAGCATGATGTAGCGGCTGATTCGGAAGTAGAGGGAGAAATGCCTGCGGGCGAAGTGCGGCCGGGTAGCGCCACCGGATTCGCGGCAATGCTGGCGCAGGATGGTGGTGGGGCGGCTACAACGGGTAGCGGGACCACCGGGACGGGTTCGCCGTCGATAAATGGAGGGAGTTCCCAGTCTGAGACAAAATCTTCATCACGGGCACGGCAGGATTTTGAAGAGTTGCCCGTGGCTAAATTGGTGGGAGAACGAGATGACAGCACGGGCAAGGTGACAATAGCTCCGGCGGAATTGCGACCTCGCCGCTCCAAGGAAAGCTATAAGGTGCTGATACCGATTATGGCCGTACTGGGTTTCCTGCTTTTGATGATAGGGTTGTGGTCGCTGGCGGCCATTTGTGGCATGTCCGTACCGGGCATGCCGGGCCGACATCAGATGGGTTATCATAGCTCGTTGCTGAACATGAAGTTTTTGGTGCTGGCGCTGCCGGTATCTCTGGCATTGCTGGTGCTGGCGTTTATGATGCTGCGCCAACTTGATAAATCTAATGACGCGGGCTGAGGTTGCAGCAGGTGGGGTTCAGCGGGCCGGTTTGGTGGCGAGCCTTTGCTTGATATGGGTGAGAATTTCATCCGGTTCGCTCATGCGTCCCTCGCCGACAGTTCGGCAGGCCTGCCATCCTGATCCGGGTCCGATTATATCGATGCCCGCCTGGGCCAGCAGGCCGCAATTGCGCTGAGTAGCGGGATTTTGCCACATCATTGTATTCATGGCCGGAGCGACAATTATTTTTTTGGGGTCTGCGGCCAGCAGCAGTGAACTTACAAGATCGTCGGCCAGTCCCTGGGCCATTTTGGCGAGCATATTCGCGGTGGCTGGTGCGACCAGGATCAGATCGCTTTCCTGTGCGAGCTGAATATGCGGCGGATGGCTGGGGTCGGGGTTTTGCCAAAGGTTCAGATA
The DNA here is from genome assembly GCA_021851715.1 of Planctomycetota bacterium. GTDB lineage: Bacteria > Planctomycetota > Phycisphaerae > WQYP01 > WQYP01 > JABEVA01. The sequence continues at coordinate 13,169 of JAJZCR010000051.1, read as the reverse complement.
GACCGGGCGTGCGGTGAGCGTTTCAAAGGTGAGGGGGCCGACGAAATGGGTGGCGGCAGAGGTCATGGCGACATGCACGGAAAAATTCTCCTGCACGAGGTGACTGACCACGTGACAGATTTTGTATGCGGCAATGCCGCCACATACGCATACCAAAATGGTGCCGTTGGAGCTTGGGACTTTTGCCATGGAATTCACCCGCAGGCGTTACTTGCGGCCCAGCGCCTTTTCCGGTGGCGTGATGCCGGTTTCTTCCAGATCGATGGAGATTTTGCCCTGCATGATCTCGTCAATAATCACTTCCAGATCTGAACGGCCACGGCGCTCCACCAGCGGTCGGGCACCTTGGATGAGTTCCTTCCAGCGATGCTGGATCAATGCACAGAGCTTAAAGCGGCCGCCCAGTCGCTGCACAATATCATCGCTTTTGATGGCTTCAATCATGATTCACAACTCCTTTTATTTTGAATAATTTCCTCGGTCGGAAGCCGAAGCTGGACTTTTACTTTCAACCGGATTTTGGTCTTGGGCCCTGAACAAATTCCTTAATCCGTTCGATAGTGGTTTCCACAACCTGGTTGACCACCTCCAACGAGTAGGCCCCGGAATTTCTGGCGGCGGAGATTTCCATTTTGGCTTGGGCCAGGCGGGTGGTGATGGTAGCGGGATCATCGCGTCCGCGGCTGGTAAGCCTTTGCACCAGCGATTCTTCACTGGGGGGCAAAATCAAGATGCCTACCGCCCGGGGAAACATCACTTTAATCTGCGCACCGCCCTGAACATCAATTTCCAGCAGCACCTTTTTTCCGGCATTCAGGCTCTCAATCACCGGGGCTTTGAGAGTGCCATACCAATGGCCGAACACTTGAGCATACTCTAAGAATTCATCTTTTTCAATGCGCTGTGCAAATTCATTCGCATTAATGAATAGATATCGCTTGCCCCATTGATCCTGCGGTTTGCCCAGACGCGTGGTGGCCGAAAGCGCGAATTCCGCCGGCAACTGCGCCGCCAACGCCCGGCAGATGGTGGATTTTCCCACACCGGACGGTCCGGAAATAAAAAGCAATAAGCCTTTTTCGTCGGGCGATAGTTGGGATGATTCAGTCATGAACGAAGCTCTGAATTCTTTGATTCCACGTACGCCGCCGCGGCTGAAGGGAATTTTACGGTCCTGGGCTGCCGGATGCCAACGGACAGGCGTTTAATCCGAAGACATCGTGCTCGGCGGCGGAGGTTAACGTGCAGCCGCTGGGTACGGCGGCGTTGCTGGAGATCAGCGAAGCGCAGGCAGTTACGTCACGCTGACTAAAGAGCGAACTATTCCACATTTTGTACCTGTTCCTTGATGCGGTCGATGGCACCTTTAATATCAACAATGGAACGGACAATTGCGCCGTCGCCCGCCTTGCTGCCTATGGTATTGGCTTCGCGCAGCATTTCCTGGGCGATAAAGTCGAGCTTGCGGCCGGCCTGAGATTCGTTGCGGCAGGTATCACTAAATTGGTGCAGGTGGCCGGCCATGCGGGTTAATTCTTCGCTGATGTCGCAGCGGTCCGTAAAAAGTACCACCTCGCGCAGCAGGTCGTTATCATGGAGAGACAACTTTGCTTCGGCGACCATTTGCATCACTCGGGCGCGTAATTTTTCGTGGTATTGCCGGGCTACCAGCGGAGCCTGGGTACAGACACTTTCCAGGGCGGTTTCAATGCGATTGAGATGGACTTGAAGATCTGCCCACAGGGCCTGGCCTTCGCGCTGGCGCATCTGCAGCAACAGATTCAGGGCGGTATCAAAGGTTTCCAGCACCAGGTCTCTGGCTTGTTGGGTCTGGGCTTCATTTTGCGGAACAGGCTGGCATACGCCGGGCAAAGTTAAAAGCAGGGTTAGATCAATGCGTGCCATAGCCTGGCTGGCCGGAGGCAGCAGACGCTGCAGGGAAAGCATGTTTTGGAGGTAGGACTCAGCGGCGCGCAAATTCACCGGTGCAGCGCCAAGTGTGGCGGGAGTGCGCAGCATGACGGTAACATTGACGGAACCGCGCCCGAGCTTGGCGCGCAATTGTTTTTCGATTTCCACTTCGGTATCAGCTACTTCGTCGGGAACGCGCACGGCGGTTTTCAAGAAGCGATTGTTGACGCTGCGGATTTCAACATGGCAGAAAAAATCGCCGCGTTCGATATTTGCGGATCCGTAACCGGTCATACTAAGAATCATGAGGACTCCAGGAAAACCGTGATCAGGGCTGCTTGGCCGGAGTGGTAGTCTTGGTTGAGCTCGACGCGGGCTTGGCCGTAGGCGTGGTTACTTGCGGCTGGGCGGGCTTGAGCGTTGGTGTACCGGTATGAATGGGGGTGGTGGCTTTGGTGCCCGGCTGGGCCTGAGAGGTCTTGGACGTGGTGGTGGCCGCAGGCAGCTTTTTCGCAGGTGCCGTGGTGGTGGCCGCTACGATGTGGGGTTGCACCTGCCAATTCAGGACAATGGCCAGCAACAAAAATAAAACAAAGAAAACCACGGTGATACTGGTGAAAACATCGCCGGTCTTGGTTCCGAATGCGGACCCACCGCCCCCCGCGCCAAAAGCTCCGACCAAGCCTCCGCCGCGACCGCGCTGAAGCAGCACGATGATAATAAGCAAAATGCTAATCATGGCGAAAATGAAGGATAAAAATATTGTCATGGTCAAAAGCCTTCCATTTTGTTGCGGTTGTGCGGCGTTGCGGGCAGGTCCGACGGCCCGGTTTTACGCGGATTTTTTCACTCCGGTTGCGGCCCGGACCATCCCGAGAAATTCTTCTACGATTAAACTGGCTCCGCCGACGAGCAGGCCGTCTATATCCGGCTGGGCAAGGAGTTCAGCGGCATTGGCCTTTTTGGCCGAACCTCCGTATTGAATTTGGATCTGATCCGCCAGGGCGGCACCAAAGAGCCGGCTCAGTTGGCCGCGGATAAAAGCATGAACTTCCTGGGCCTGAGTGGGTGTGGCGGTCAGGCCGGTGCCGATGGCCCACACGGGTTCATAGGCAATGACCAGATGCCCGGCAGCGATGGCTTCGCCGGATACTTGGGCCAGGTCATTATTTAATTGCTCGCCGACAACGGCCTGGGTGCGGCCCGCCTTACGCTGATCGAGCGTTTCGCCCACGCACAGGATGGCGGTAAGCCCTTCAGCGATGACGGCCCGCAATTTTTTATTGAGCAGCGGATCGGCTTCACCCAGGATGTGGCGGCGCTCACTGTGGCCCACCAACACGTATTGCACGCCGATTTCCCTGAGCATTTCCGTGCTGACTTCGCCGGTGAAAGCTCCGGGTTTCTCAAAATAGACATCCTGTGCACCCAGGGCCATGGGGGTATCCTGAATGATTTGGTGTACCGCCGGTAAATGCACAAAGGTTGGGATCAGGGCCACCTGGGCGGAAGTGTCCGCGGGAAAGTTTTTTTTCAGGCCAGATGCCAGATCGACACTTTTAGCCAGCGTCAGGTTCATTTTCCAATTGCCGGCAATGAGTAGTTTTCGCATAAAATTTTACCTTTTACCTTGTAACATCGTAATTCGGACCCGCCAGAGGCCGCCCGGTGAGCGACCCGTGCTCGGCCATCATGGCTGGCCGGCTGGGACTCCGGACTGTTGTTTTTGGTTGGCGGCAGCTTTTGGCGCGGCAAAATTTCGGCCCAGTACTTTAGCCACCTGCGACAATTCATCCATCATCTGGGCAAAGTCGGTTGGGAGCAATGCCTGCGGACCATCGCATAAAGCCTTACTGGGGCAATCATGCACTTCCACCATCACACCATCTGCTCCCGCAGCGATGGCAGCGCGGGCCAAAGCCGGCACAAATTCCCGCACGCCGCTGGCATGGCTGGGATCAACAATAACGGGCAGGTGGCTTGCCGCCTTGACCACCGGCACCGCGGAGATATCGAGCGTGTAGCGTAAAGCGGTTTCAAAGGTTTTGATGCCGCGTTCACAGAGAATCACCTGCCGATTGCCCTGGCTTAGAACATATTCCGCACTCATCAGCCATTCCTGGATGGATGCCGCCATACCGCGTTTCAGGACGACGGGCTTGCGGGTTTTTCCGACTTCAAACAGCAGGTTGAAATTCTGCATATTTCTGGCCCCGATCTGAAAAATATCGGTGTATTTTTCAATGACCGCGACATGGCGGGTGTCCATGACTTCGGTGATGACGGGCATGTTATTTTCGCGGCCGGCTTCTCGCAGCCACTTCAGGGCGTCTTCACCATGGCCCTGAAAGCTGTACGGGCTGGTGCGTGGTTTGTAGGCTCCGCCGCGCAGCACCGTGGCCCCGGCGCGGCGTATCTCTTTGGCGATGTCGTGAACCATTTTTTCGTTTTCACAGGCACATGGCCCGGTTATAGCCAGGCAACTGCCTCCGCCGATCTGCAAAGATCGGCCATCGGGGCAGGGAATCTGGAAGACGGAATCATCCGCATGAAATTCGCGGCTGGCGAGCTTGTACGGTTTCATAATGGGCAAAACCTGCTCGACACCGTTGAGAGAAAGCAGATGTTCTTTATCAATTTTGGCCTCTTCGCCAACCACGCCGATGATGGTGCGGTACTCGCCGCGCGAAAGATGGGCGTGCAGGCCAATGGCTTCAATCTGACTGACAATTTCTTTGATCAGTGCGTCGTCCGCAGCAGGTTTTAAGATCACAATCATGCAACTTTATTCCGAAGTCAACGCCAAAAACACCATAGCCCAGCAATTATCCAGAGAAATCCAAAAAAATCCAGCAACCAGTCCAGTAACCGGTAGGGCCGTCGAGCTTAGTCAACAGTTGAAAACGGCTGTGTAATACTCCCCCCAGAAACTTGGCGAACTGCTCACGGGTGCGTGGCCTGAAAACCAAACTGCGGCTTAAGACGTCTGGGGCGGCGCTGCAATTTAGGACTGCACCCGGCAGAAGGCTGGTTAAGTAGGTTTGACATGTCCCCCTCGGATGTGGGATAATGTAAATCATGATCGCGGGGTAGAGCAGCCTGGTAGCTCGTCGGGCTCATAACCCGGAGGTCGGGGGTTCGAATCCCTCCCCCGCTACGATTTGGCTGAACAAAGCCGGGTAAAGGCTGATCTGGACGCTGTTAGTGTCTGGTTCAGCCTTTATCATTTTGACGTACCGGCTGACCAGTTCCTTGCGTTCCTCAACGGTTCCGTCGGCCAGTAGCCGGTCGAGTGTCGCCAGTTCGCGGCTGGCCCGTTGGGCAATATCGGTTGCGTCTGGTATCTCCGGCAGCTTCCTGGCAAGCTTTTGAAGTTCCTGTTCAGCCTGCTGGCGTTCCGCCGCGGCCACCGTGGCTTGGGCGTAAAGGCCCATCGCCTCGGCCGTTGCCCGGTCGAGCGCCAGGAGGTGGTCTCGGGTGTTGGCCATCTGCTGGTCGAGGGTGGCTATGCGCCGCTGGAGTTGCTGCCGGGCGTCAAGGTCGCTCCCGGTGAGTCGGGCGATCTCATAGGCGATGTACTTTTGTGATTCAGCGTCGTTTGCCAAATGGCCTAGGTCGTTGGCGATCAGCGATAGTATGTGGCTCTCCACGGTATCGGCGGGGATGGGATTACGGACGGGGCAGCGCTGAAGGTCGCCGGAGTGGTAGGTGCTGCAGACATAATAGCGTGTCTTAATCCCCTTGCCGCTGGTCTTGGTTTGGCCAAAGAGTTTCGCGCCGCATACGCCACAAAAGAACAGCCCGCTTAAAAAGTAGTTTCCCGATATCGCCGTACCCACGGTGTGTCGATGCGATTGACGGACATCATGTCGCCGAGCCTGTACCCGGTTAAATAATTCTTGGTCAATGATGGCCGGCCAGGCGTCGGGTTTGACGATCCAGTCGCTTTCTGGTCTGTGTTCCAAGCCTTCGTCGAGCCGTTCAACGCTTTGGCCGTTGGTGTGGCGATGCCACTTGCTTTCTGTGCGCTTGTTGTAGATGCTTTTGCCGGTGTAGGCCGAGTTATCCAGCATGGAGTGGATGGTGGGAGTCGTAAAGATGCGCCCTCGCGAGGTACGCAAGCCCACATCGTTGAGATTGGTCCGTATTTTGCGAATGGGCAGGCCTGCGGCATAGTCGGCGAATGCCTTTTGTACAGCCCGTACGCGGATCGGGTCAGATAAAACCAACGTAGACGTCTCGAAGTCGGGCTTGCTGTAGCGGTGGCCGGGGGTGATGGTTTCAATGAGTTGGCCAGTTTGCGGATGTAATACCTGCTGGGTTTTATCGGGCATGTCCCGGACGATGCGCCTGGGCTTTCCATCGGGTCCGATATTGAGCCGATCATAACCGTATGGTATCGGTCCGCCGCACCACAAGCCGCGCCCGGCCCGGGCGATATGGCCGCGCATGGTGTCGCGTGAAAGTTTTCGGAGGTAATCACCGTTCTGGTAATGCTCGACATAGCTGATCAGGCCGGAGGCGAAGGATTGATCAGTCTCTTGCCCGGTGGCGACGTAGACGACGCGCTTCCCCGCTTTGATCAGTTGCCGCTCGAGTATTATTCCATCCACCGGGTCTTTCGGGCGCGCCAGGCGGTTGCGTTCCCATGCCAGCACGACCTTGATATCCTCGTGTTGGATGGCGTTTTGAACGAAAGCCTCTAAGCCTGGCCGGTCCATATCGCTGCCACTGATTGCGTCATCCGCAAAAACCTTGACCAGCTTCCAGCCCTTGGCGATGGCAAAGCCTTCGATTTTAGCCCGCTGCTGGTCGAGGCTTTCCTCCTGGCGATTCGTTGATCTGCGAATGTAACCGATGGCGTTCATAGTATGGAAATCCTTCGCTTGTTGCCCTGTGAAACACGCTGCATGCGTCAATAATTTAATGGTTGCCAATCTGGGCCGTCGCCATACATTTTTTAAAGAGGTTCTCTGTTGATGCGTTGTTGGTTGGCGGCCTTGATCTTGTCGGCGGTTTTGTACCCGGTCTTGGTTAGTTTGTAATAAGACTTGCTGGGGCCGAGGTTTTGGTCGAGATACAATAATTTCTTCTTGAGCAATGAGCCTAACGCGGAGAGCAAATCTTGGAGATTGCGGTCGTCGCCCGGTTTGTTTAATTGGAAACCGTTGGCGTAGATGCTTTCACCGGTATCCGTCCTGTAGCGGGCGATGGGCGCATTAACGGCAGCTAAAAGCAATTCTCTTTCCTCATGGGATAACTTGGCCGACTTATTGGATGTGGTGTCGGGTCTTGCTGGTGCTGAATTATGGGGGGCCTGTTGCGGAGCGGGCGTTTCCGGAGGCACTAGGTCGTGAATGATGCGTGTGAGGTCGTTGCGCAGTTTTTCGCGTAAATCCTGAACATCGCAATATTCCCCGTAGAAATTCCGGTTGCGACATTGCTCTTTGAAGGCGAGCACATCAGCGACCGTGCTGGCCTGATTCTGGGGCACCGGGCCCGTGTAGAAGTAGACCAGCGTTGGCTTGTTGGCGTCTGCGTGGGTTTCGATCTCGTGCTGCGTTCCCTGGCCGAGTTTAGAGCGAAATATGCCAACGACGATATCTGCGGGGGATAGTAAATGTTTATCGATTTGTTGCTGCGCCGTGTCGACGAAATTGCGAGCGAGGTCTGTAGTCCAGTGGCGTGGCAATAGGATGCACTTTTCCCTAATTGCGTGCAGGCTGTTCCATTCGGCTACCGCCTCGCGGAAGCACTGCTGCTCGTCCGCAGTGTCATCTGGGGCGGCGAGGAATATTTCATAAACCGATGCGGAAAAGCTCATGAACGGTGTCTCCGGTAAAGGTGGCAAATAACCCAAAAATTATAGGGGTTGGTTGGGACGCACACAACCACGAAAATATAGTAGGGCCGTGGTGATATCCGACGGGCGGGATGGCTCCGTGCGGGCGTCTCGGGCAAGGAGACCCAGGCGGGCGGGCGGAGACGGGCGCTAGCCCGGCCCGACCGACCGCGGGGCCGCCGGCTGGGTGCGCAGGGAGTATCACGCACCCCGGAGATTACACTTCCGGATATCAGGGTTCTGCCGTTCCGGTTTACATCACTCTGGTGCATCGGTTCATCCGCCCAATTTAGCACGCCTAATATTGAGTTGCGTCCGTTTGTTTTGCATGATTTCCTTCCAACTTTTGTCATGTGATTGGCGCCAATGATTTTCCAGCTTCAGGAGAACGGCGGTTAGTAATTGAGTTTCGCTTTCCGGTAGATAAGCGGCAGCGCTGGTTAGCAATCCCATGGTCTGGTCTGCATACTTCCTGAACGCTGGAAGTGCCATATCCTCTGGTGGCGTGGGCGCGGCATTTGGTTCCGACGTCCAGGCATCCTGCACAACCCGCCACCATTGTTGGGTGCTGCAGCGTGTTCGATTCTCGTCGTCCAGATCGATCATCCTTACCGATTCGGTCGTCAGTTTTTGCCAGATATAACCCAAGCTTAGTAGAAAATGCTCCACCGGCCGAATTCCCAGCTCACGGATAGCCTCCCGCCTTAGCTGAAATTCCACGCGCATTATTGCGGTTGCCGGGCGTTCTGTCATGCCGTTCGATCGGATATAGCTATCGTGAATTCGGGAGGACCAGAGCGCCGCCTCAAACTGCTTGTCTGGATGGGCCTGAAGTTCCAGCATTTTATCGTAAATCCGGAGCATCTTTTTGTCGCGACCGATATGGATGTACTTGAGGTGTCGGCGGTTGCCCTCCGCCCGTGCGTCTGCCTCCTCTGGTGCGCTGGTTGCGCCATTTGTTCTTATTCTGGTGCAGACCCGGTCCCAAGGGTGGTCTACCGCGCTGTAGTAGTCGGTCAGGTCGTGGGGGCGGTCGGTTTCCACATCACATGTCATGTGGACTTCGCTGAGTTGGTTCTCGGTACAGTGTCCGCCCATGGCGGCAATCAGGTCCAATACCATTCGATGGACCGCAGCCAGGCCGTTGCAGGCGACTGCTCGCGGGCTAAACTCGGCGCGGAGATTTGGCGTCACGCATCCATCGTGTACCCACATAGTGGACGTGGCGGAAAAAAATAGAACGATTCCACCCCGCTCAAAAGCGTATGGAAGCATTCGAGAACCGGTCGTCCAGACCACATATTCCGGCCCGCCGGGGGTTAGTGCGTGGCTGATGCACCCATCCTGCCGTTCCGCGAGCCGAGCCAGGTTTCGGAGTTTTTCAAATTGATCGAGCTGTTTCTGAAAAGCGTCGGTCCAATGCACGTTGTAGCCGACCTTTGCGGTATCGATGCCGTGCCAGACTGGTCTAATGGCTTTCATTGGGGAATATCCTTTCGCATCCGGCGGCCAATCAATGACGCGACAAGTCGCCGGACGGTGTCGGCATCAGCTATAGGGTCAGTGCGAGCGACAATGGCATGGGTGATACGGAGGGTGTTTCCTGCCACGGGCGCGGTGTCCCCCGGGAGAGCCGGTTGCGGCTGTGGAGAGCATTCGGTTTTTCCGGGTCGCTTTGCCATAGCGACCGCAGGCTAAGGGGTGGAGGTGACGCGGTCAGGGAGAAAACTTGAAAAAGTATTCTCCCCCGTTGGGTAGTGTCATTCGATAGGTTGCGGCAGTTCAATCGGTGCGCGGGTGGCAAGGTGGTACTTCATACCCTTTTTCATCGCATCCTCATCGGTTGGTGGCCGATCTTTCAGGTCCACGTTGCCACAGTCATCGTCGTAAGCATCCCACAGGCCCAGCAGTTCTCGGGTGCTGATGGGGTGCTGGAACCACTTGGCGAAGAGCCGGAGCATGGCACTCAAGTGGTAGCGTGTGGCAATGAGTTTTATTCGGCGGCTTGGCCGGAGGTTTAGGTGTTTGGTAATGCGGGAGAAAGTTGCTGGCTCGGACTTACCCCAATGCTGCATCAGCACGCAAATTTTGGGATCCCAAATGGCAGAACGATCGTAACGGAGCAGCTTTAGCAGGGCCTTGGTGTCGCCTTGCCGAGCCTTTCGCAACAGTTGGCACGGCCACAGCCCGGTGGTTAAGTAAATCGGCACCATAATGCGGGCGAAGACCTGCAGATGCGGACCTTTGAGTAGGGCGATTTCAGCGGGGGTGGGCTTTGCGGGCAGCCTCATATTTTTTAACATTTGGTCGAATTGGTGCTCGAATTGGGCAATCCACCGAGCGGCTCTAACTATGTGCCATGGCTTTCGTGCTGCCATCATCTTTTGCATTTTGGTCGGCGGTAGGCGGAAGAAACGCCGGAGGCAAGACCAAAACCTGTCGATAGTATGGGCGGTTTGCATTTCAGAGTTAAGAACGGCCGCGATCATGCGTGTGCGGACCTCCCGCGTGGTGCGATAAATTTGCATGACCTGAATCGGGTCGCTCGGCAGAGTGGTCGTCTCAAATAACCGATTATTTGTATAGTTGTTTATGCCCCAGTTAACGTCGGCGGCGGCAAACACAAATAGCTTGGCCATCATGCGGATGATTGGCGGGCGACCATCGCACCATGCGGCGAGGTTGGTGAAGCCTGGCAGTGCGTGTTGAATTTGATATTTCATTTAGACGGTCCCCCCGGGGATTAGTCACGTGTCTAAAATGGCGTTTTCGACACCTATCAGATACCCGCAATCTTCGACCTCTAAAGCATGTTGCGGAGACGGATTTACACAGCTTCATTGTTTTTTTGAAAACGCTGAACCAGACAGCGACTACACGTACGTAATCTCCCAATCTTCCCGGGCCAGCCCCGCCACCTCGGTAAACCGCTCGCAGAGGTGATGGGCCCCCAAGGCTGAAAAGTGTATATTGGGATAGTAGCCGTTCTACGCTTCGATGTCAAGGACATGGCATCGCGCGAGTTCCTAACCACCGGTTTAACTTACGAAACGAAAGGTCCGCAGGCTCCTGTTACTCTCTGGCGGGCCGATTATGCGTTGCGCCATGGCAAGCTCACTGGCCATGGCGGAATCATGATTTTTTGGGTACCCTTGCGTGCGGCTCCTGCACCGCCCACTCGCTGGCCGCTATCCATTGCCCCTCGGGGGCTGATTCCACCGCCGCCATCGGGATACGTTTGATGCTGCGCATGCCTTCACGCAAAGTGCGGGAGAACCGCCTCGAAGCGCCCCGTGACACGGCAGCAATTCGGACCCCTTCCTTGAAATCCCTCCGCCCGTAAAAATCGCCACGCCCCCGCAACCAAAGTTAATTTTTCACGTTTTTCCCTTGCATAGCCCTACGGGAGATGCTAAAATCCTTGCGGCGTATTTTTCGGGAGGCTAAAGATGCTGCGGAACAAGATGCGGAAGTTGCTTGCCTTAGCGGCGCTCACGGTCGTGGTACCGTCTGCTGCTGCCCAGACCACATCCTCGGTTAATCCGGGGGCGTTGGTCACCGTCTGGGTGGGCGGCTCCATAGACCTTTCAGCCATCACCGATGGGCAAGGCAACATCACTGGGTACCAGTTCCAATCTTTTTCACCAAGCGTAGATCTCTCCGCCAACGTCCCGTTAATAGCAAATGTCACCTTCAATCCAAACGATGGTAACATCACGGGCTATAATGACCTCTGGAGCGAACCGGCAAACTGGGGCTCGGGCGGGCTGGGACTCTCGATTCAGGATGCCGGGATCGTAACCAACGCTATCGCCGGCGACGTTAAAGGCTTGTTTTCACCTTCCGACAACCTCAACGCTGTCTCGGTCATGCAGAACGACGGGCCGACGCAGGACACCCTCTCACTCGGCCTGGGCACCGTTACGCTTGACGGGCCAGACGCCTCGGAGGTTCAGGGTTTTCCCTCGGCCGGGATAAACGTCTCCGCAAACTTTACGGTCGATTTCAACGTTACGATACCCACCGGAGCGAGCGCAGTGATCGATCAATCCACTGTGAACCTGCTGAACCTGACCGTCGGCCCAGGGGGCTATCTTTATTCCAACGCGGATATTTCAGGCTCGATTTTCAATGTACAGCAGACCTTGAATAACTCAGGCACTCTAAATGATCTCGGAGGCACGGTGCAGGGCGAATTGGTCAATTATGGTTCGCTGACGCTTGGTGCGGAGTTGGCTGTGCAGGGGCTTTTGGGAAATAATTCGCCGGGGATAATTTATGTTCCAAGCGGTACGTCGCTGAATGCCGATGGGGGGTTGGACAATTGGGCTGATATTTCCGTTGACGGTGGGGTGTTGAACCTGGCGACCGGCACGCAATCCAACGCGGGCCTCCTGCACGTATCGGCTGGCGGTTCAATTAATTTCGCAAGTGGCTCAACTATAATCAACCCGGGGGAAATCGAGGCGGACGGCGGTGCTGTGAATCTAGCAAACGCTACCGTAGAGAGCACGGGCAAGGTCGTGGCTATAGCGGGCGGCGCGGTGAACCTGAGCAGCGGGACGATCACCGGCGGAATCTTGGTGTCGGATGCAGCAAGCGCATTTAACGTCAGCGGCGACTCGACGCTGGGCGGTTTGACCAGCAATGCGGTGATCAATATTGTCGGGGGCCAAACCGGCGCTAAGTTGGACAATGGGTCCGAAGTGCTCAACATCACCGGAGACTTGGTGGACAACGGCACCATCACGGTGGACTCCAACGGGGCCAACTCCTACAACGGAAACGGAACGTGGCAGGGTGCCGTGCTGAATTTCGGGGATGGGACGGGCACGCAGACCGTGTCCGGCACAGGCGCGATCGTCCTGAACGCGGGCGGAGGCTCCGCCCAACTGGATGGGGCGCTCACGCAGGCCGCCGGCCACAGCATCACCGGCTTCGGGCAGATTCAGGCCGCCCTGATCAACAATGGCACCGTCAACGCCGATGTCAACGGCCAGACGCTGGAATTTCTGCCGTCCGGCGTCACTGTACCGGCCTCGCTCGCCGTTACCAACAACAGCCTCATGGAGGCGACTCAGGGCGGGACGCTGCAGTTCGACAGCGGGGTGAATCTGACCAATGCCGCCGGAGCCACGATCACCGCCAATGGCGGTAAGGTGAATTTCCAGGGCGGAGACATCGTGGCGGATACCGGGCCGATCCAGGCGATCAATGGAGGTACCATTAATATCAGCGGCACGATCAACCAGCCCGCCACCGGACAGATTCTCGCCAGCGGCGGTAGCACGGTGAACCTGAGCAGCGGGACGATCACCGGCGGAATCTTGGTGTCGGATGCAGCAAGCGCATTTAACGTCAGCGGCGACTCGACGCTGGGCGGTTTGACCAGCAATGCGGTGATCAATATTGTCGG
>JAJZCR010000050.1 GCA_021851715.1 Planctomycetota bacterium | reverse complement strand
CCATTCTCCAACTCGTCAACCACCTGCCTTTTGAAGCACTCACTATACCGCTTGATTATACGTTCACGCATCCTAAACTCCTGATATTGCCGTTGCCAAAAGTGACAACCTATATCAGGACGAGACAGCCGCGCGGCTACTTCCTCTATTGTGTTTCCTGTCCGCTTGGAAATCCATTTTTGGCTCTGGACGGTTGTGATTCGTTCCGTGCCGGAACCGATATTGACTGCGGCAACTGGGCTACGCATATCGCCAACTGCAGCTGGTTTTTGGCATCGTTCCCGGCCTGTGGCCGGCGTACCTGGTTTGCCGACATGGACAGCTTCATGGGCTCGCCGGACTTTCCCGTCCACGAGCGCCGCTTTCGCTGTGCCCTGGGCTATCTGACATCAGGCATGATGGATTTTTCGGGCCCCATTGAACAACTCGACCAGACGGCGTTACGGGATTATAGCAGACTTTGCCAGCGCTGCGATCAAGGCGGCAAAGTTCTGGTACCCGATCGCGAAGCTTTTTTTGGCAGGCCGTTACCCGCCATTATCCTGCGCCCTCACGCCGCCAACAGCCTCACCCGCCGCCGCTTTGGTATTCAAGCCTCAGTGGGACTATTTAACTGGGATACCAGTCCACGGGCGATGAGTGTGGCGCTGGCCCCCTTGAAACTCAAAGGCTCTAGATTCCACGCCCAGGATTTCTGGACCGGCCGTCAGGTGGCTCTCGACAACGGCCTGGTGACCACCCATTTGCCACCCCGCCACCACCTGCTTGTTGATATCATATAAACAAAGGAGACCCATGCCCCGTACCATCGTCACCCATTGGCAGCACGCACCCGCCGGAGCTACCGGTATCCGTGATGCACATTGCCTGTATCCCGGCGTGCCGATCGCCATTGACATGCAAAAACGGGTAGGCCGCAACCGTATTATCTACAATGGTCCCGCCGCGATCTGGCCCGAAGGCTTGCCCATGGGTAATGGTGATTTAGCCGCCATGGCTTTTCAACCTGCCAATTCTCTCTGTTGGGGACTGACCAAATCGGACGTCCGCGATCTGCGGCATCCGGTGGTCCCCTGGTGCGATCATTCCACCATTCGCCGCATCTTTGAACAGGAGCACAACCATTTACTCACCGACCAGATCAACGAAGAAGAATGGGACTTCCGCACGTATTTTCCCTGCTTTCTGCCTGCTGGCGGCCTCTGGCTAAGTGCTCTCCATGAAGGCCAGCTTGCCGTTAAACGCCAGGTGCTGGATTTATATCAGGCCCAGCACACCTTGGAACTGGTCAGTGACGGTCACGTCACCAGTTTTGTGTATGCCGACGCTAATGTACTGGCCATTCGACTGACCGGGATGAAGGGGATGCAATTGCGTTTGCGCTTGAGCCCTGAAGCTGTTGAACCGGGCCATGCCGGTGATGCTGATTCCCCCGCAGCTCAATTAATCCGCAAGGAAATTTACCGCCGCCAGTTGCGCCACTGGCAATCCGACCAGGGCCGTCTACAGCTAGACTATGCCGATGGCCACCGCACCTTGCTGATGCTGCAAATTCGCGGAGCCACTCTCGGCTTTAGCACTCCCGATGCTGATGAGTCCATGATGCATTTGCAGACCGACACCGTAGATATCCTCTTAACCATTGTCACATCACGAGAAGGGGCATTTCTGCAGCGCCGAGCGTCGCTCCTGCTGGAAACGGCCTGGCAGCGCAGTGTGGACCGGTTACTTGCCGATCACCAGACTTGCTGGCACGAACGTTGGAGTCGCTCCGCCGTGCAACTGCCTCAGCGTATTCTCGAAAGCCTGTGGTGCTACGCCATTTACACCATGGCTTCCAGCAGTCGCGGGGCGTATCCAACCCCGCTGATGTCCGCGTGGAATCTGCGACTGGATCAACCTTATGGCGGTGATTTTCACAACAACATCAACTCCCAAATGTGCTACTGGCCGCTCCCCGCCGCCAACCACTCCGATCTGATGGAACCATTTCTCAAACATTTCTGGTCTGTCATACCGGAAATGGAAATGGAAACGCGCCGGATCTGGAATCTCCCCGGCATCAAGGTTCCCTTTGCCAGCATTGGCCGTGGAATCGACCATTGGGGCGTGGGATACTGGAGGTACGAACTTTTTGTTTCGGCATGGCTCGCCCAGATTGCCTGGTGGCATTATGAATTTACCGGTGACCTCAAAATTCTCTCCAAAATCGGCTGGCCATTGATTCAGGGTGTGGCCGAATTTTATCTGGCCTATCTGGAAACGGATCCCGCCACCGGCAAACTTTCGCTGCCGCTGACCAAACTCTGCGAAGACACCATGTTCAATGTGGTCCCTGCCCAGCGGCTGGTCCGCGATGCCGGTCTGGATTTGACCGCCGTCCACAGCCATCTGCGCGATGCCGCACGTGCGGCCGATGTGGTCGGTCAACCGCAGAATGCCGCCCGTTACCGTGCCACCATGGACAAACTTAATCCCCTGCCGGTCGTGGGCGGACAATTTTCCCTCGCGCCCGGAATGGCCATGGACGTACCTGTGTCCCATCCATATCAATTGGCAGCCATCTATCCCGCCGGCCTCGTCACCCAGCTTGGCCCAGCCTCCCTGCTGCCCATAGCTCAGCGCAGCTTGGCTCACCTGTGGCGCTGTTCCTCGCGGGTCAGCGTGGATCAGCCCGACACCGGGCGGTTGCGCTGGAACGATGATCTATCCATGGGATGGATCGGTACCGCCAGAGCATGGATGGGCGATGGAGATGGCGCTCTTGATGCCCTCCTGAATGTCTGGGTCACCAGCACGCTTAAAACCAACGGCTTTTTGACCGAGCAATCACGCCAACCCAGTGAGCGTTCCAGCATGGGCTGGATGCAGAATCAACTTTGCGGGCTGTCCAACGGCATCAATGAAATGCTCCTGCAAAGTCATTCCGGCGTCATCCAGATTTTCCCTGCATTGCCTTCCACGTGGACCGACGTCGGTTTTGTACACCTGCTGGCCCGACCCGGTGTGCGGGTTTCCGCCCAGCGCCGTGGCGGTATCACCAGATGGGTAGTGCTTTCCACGGAGAAAACAGCAACCGTACACCTGCGGAATCCTTGGTCAGCACAGCCTGTCGACTCACTGGCCGTGGTGGATCCGTCCTTGCCGGACGTACTCATGGCCGTGACCTTGGACGATACCGGGCATCTCCTGTTGACTATGTTGCCAAATCAAGCGCTGATGGTTGTCCCAAGGAACCAGCTTCCCGTGAAATCTGTTATCGATGCCCCTCAAGATGATGGAACCGATCCATGGTCCTTTACCGGGCCGATTACGCTGCGCCCCGGCGATCCACCGCCGGACGGCACATGGACGAGTTGGTGGGGCAAACCGTAGTGCCCCCGGCTTGGCGCAAAAGCGGAGCCATGCCAAAGTGAAGTCAGGCCTCCACCTGTCGCCGCGCAATGGAAGCCTGGCAATCAAAAATCACTGCACCGA
This sequence comes from Planctomycetota bacterium, assembly GCA_021851715.1. Lineage (GTDB taxonomy): Bacteria > Planctomycetota > Phycisphaerae > WQYP01 > WQYP01 > JABEVA01. The sequence goes on along the minus strand of JAJZCR010000050.1, from coordinate 25,324 downwards.
CAATGAAAGCGGGTATATCCTTATGCAATCAAGCAAACACCGGCCGACCCATCACCCCATTCTAACTCCAACAACCTTCAGCGATCTCCGCTATGGCATGATTGTTCATTATGGCTTGTACAGCCTGCTCGGTCGCGGCGAATGGGCCCTCAATCGTGAGCGAATCAACCTTGTAGAGTATCGCGCCTTGAAGACTCAGTTCACCGCCGAAAAGTTTGACGCCCAGGCTCTGTGTCAACTTGCCGTTGCCGCCGGCATGCGTTACGTGGTATTCACTACCATGCACATTGACGGATTTCGGCTTTACAGCACCGCGCATAGCACCTTCTCGTCGATGCACGCAGCCTGCCATCGGGATTTAACCGCCGAGGTCATGGCTGCCGCCCGCCGCCACGGCCTCTACATTGGCCTGTATCACAGTCTGACGAACTTGATGGATCAGCCCGACGGTGTTGACGCTCTGGAATATCCCGACGCTTATCGTACCTTCATAGGCCGCACCCATCAGCGCCTTGAAGAACTTGTGCGGCGCTACGCCCCCATCGACATTCTCTGGTACGATGGATGGTGGCCATTCAACGCCCAGGGCTGGCATGCCCAGGCCATGAATGACCTGGTTCGATCCATCCAGCCCCACATCCTTGTCAATGGTCGTAATGGCCTGCCCGGCGATTTTTCCACTCCAGAAGGCCATTTATCCGCACCCAGCCCGTGGCGTCCATGGGAAGCCTGCATGACGCTCAACAACAGCTGGGGCTTCCATCAGGGCGACGAAGAATGGAAGACGCCCGGCCAGGTGGTGGACATGCTCGCTACTGTGGCTGCCGATCACGGCAATTTGCTATTAAATGTCGGGCCACGCGGCGATGGCTCTATTCCCCAGCCAACGATTGAAGTTCTGGAATCGGTCGGCCGATGGCTTCAGCGTTGCGGCCAGTGCGTGTTCAACACCGACCGGTTTACCTACGGCCTGCGTGAGCGTGGGGACCACCGTGGAGATTGGCACCACCATGGCCCCATGACCGCCGGCGGTAACACTCTTTATCTGCTGCTGCGCCGGTGGCCGGGACGAGAAATGGCCCTTGGTGGTGTACAATGTCGCGTGCTGAATGCAAAATTTCTGGGAATCCCTGAGTCTGCCAACTCCAACCATCTGGAATTTGTCCAAACCGCCGACCGCCTGGCCATCCGTGGCTTACCCGATCACCCACCCGATCCAGTCTGTCCGGTTCTCGCTTTGGAATGTGACCGTCCGCCAGTGTTGAATTTAACCGGTGGCATGCGGGTGCCGCGTGTACCCCACCCCCCGTACGATCCGTGTCCGTCCGATTTGGCCCATGGTTAGGATCATTTACTTTTTTTTCAAAAGGAGCCTCTCTATGCCGATGCCATGCACAGCCACGTTGGCGCGTTTAAGGCCATGGTCCAGACTTGCACCAGTTGCCATGACCACCGTGCTGCTTGCGGCTTTGACCATGGCCGGTCCTGGCCGAGCTGCGGAAATACTGGTGCATAGTGGCCAGAAAATTGCGTTTCTTGGCGACTCCATCACCCAATTCGGATGGGATCAGCGCAGCGGATACGTGCGCCTTGTGATGCTCGGCCTCAAGGTCAACGGCGTCGATGCCATGGCGATTCCCGCCGGCGTGAGTGGCAATATGTCCAACAACATGCTCGGACGATTGCAATCGGATGTGCTTGATACAAAGCCCAACTGGATGCTGATAAGCTGCGGTGTCAATGATGTATGGCATACCCCGGGCGGGGTTCCCCTTCCGGATTTCAAACACAATATGACTGAGATTGTCAGCCGGGCTCAGGCGAAGGGAATCAAAGTCATGATTCTTACCGCCACCATGATTGGAGAGAACGCCAACAATCTCTTTAACCGGAAGCTGGTCGCCTATAACGCCTTCCTCCGGCGGCTCGCGGCGCGCCGTCATTGCCTTTTGGCAGATGTCGGTGCGGACATGCGAACTCAGGTGAAAAAGGAAATTGCCAAAGGCCGTCAGGCAGGGTGCCTGTTCACTGTGGATGGCGTTCATCCCAACCCGCGTGGCAATATGATGATGGCTGCCGATATCCTCAAAGCCTTTGGCTGCAATCATACCCAGTTGTCAAAAGCCCGCCGCGCCTGGCTCAACGTCCACTGGACTCTCTCCGTGGTGTATCAGATACGGGTGACCAGACAGCTTACCTTGAGCCAATTTTTATGTCTTCAAAAACAGGGACACAAGAATACTTCCGCAGCTATCTGGGATCAGGTTCAGTCCTGGTTTGCAGGCTATCTCAACGCCATGCCCGCGGTGCAACACTTTGATGAGCGGGTTCAACATCTATTTAACATGTACATCCACCACAAGCTCCGGGCCATGGGTAAACGGTGATCGCCTGATGGCCTGTGGGCTGTCTTGCCTGATATGGATAGTTGCGTGTTTCATCCTTGGAGGTTGGCTCGCTCATCCTGGTTCAATCCGTCAGATCCGGGAGCGCTTCCGGCCCGGATGCCCGCGGATCATCCGTGCTGTGGAAGCACGTTTCCCTTGTGGCAATAAACTCGCCATCGCCCGATACATATCCCCGCTGATCGTAGCGGACGGCACTTTCCACAAATCCTGATTGAACAACTCCAGCGAAAAATAACCCCTGTACCCCAAGCGTTCAATCCGCCGTACAATTCCATTGATATCCAGACAACCCTGGCCGCTGCCCGGCAGTACGCGATCATCATTACAATGGCTGTGCTCGCCAGGTTTAGGACGCATATCATTGATATGGACGTGCTTGAAAAGCGGCACACTGACTTGATCGATATCTTCCAGCTTGCTGCTGGTGCAATGGTAATGCGCTGTATCAAACACAATACCCACACGAGAATTCCGCGCTGCCTGGGCTACGCGCACAGCCGAGCGCAGGCTTTTAACCACTGGTGACCAATTGAATTCCACCGCCAGCGCCACCGAGGCTGGAAAACGTTTTACGGTTTCGCCCATCACCTTACCAATGGTATCCAGAGCCGCCAGAAAATTTTCCGCCGGGCCGTCCGTGCCCACCACCAATACCCCCCCGCCAAGCTCCGCCAGCAATCGTGCGTTGGCCACCAACTGATTGTGATTCTCCCGCCGCCGTCCGGCATCGCTGAAGCATTCAATGGGACATTCAAATCCGCCGATGCACCGCAGATGGAGATCCTCCAGCAACTTGCCCAGATCGGACGTCCGCCGGCCCTGTTTGATCCATTTCTTCGCCAGATCAAGCTGCAATTCCACCCGACGGAATCCCGCCGCGGCATAAGCGGCCAATTTTTCTTCCAACGGTTCAGCCGGCGCGGTAGAAGCGGTGGCGATGGCTATCTGCGATGTTTTCATATGATCCTCAATAACGTGGTCTCTTTTGTTTTGCGCGGCTACAGCCGCGACCATTAGGTCCTGCCACCCGCATGACCCATATCCAACCATTGCCGAGCTATCTCCAAATCCTCCAGAGCCTCTTGAGCGGTGGCCAGCGGCGTAGACTCCTGTCGCACGGCCCCGAGAAAATTCATGGCCTGTTGCCGCATGGCGTCAATCCATGGCAACTGCGGTTCCACACACTTTGGCTCCTGGCCGCTGCCCGGATCACTATAAACCCGGACCCGCCCGGGCCGATTAATCGTCAACGGTGCCGGTAATTCTATGCGTATCCATCCCTTTTCAAAGCAGACCAATGCCTGCTCCTGCCACGCTATACTATTGTGGTAACAATCCATTTCAATCAGCGCCGTCGCGCCTGACACACTTTTCGCCGCCAACAAAACACCGCCCGGGTCCACCCAGGACACCCGATAGCTTTCTCCCAGCAAATGCCGCAATAAATTCACCTGGTGAATATAATAGTTCACAAAAACTGTGAACCGTTGAAACTCTTCCGCGCTCATCTCTGCAGGGGGCGCATCCGGCGGTATCACCGGATACGGCTCATCGCTTTGCAACAGGCCGACCAGTCCTCCGGCAATCCAGTCGCCCGGTGGCATCGTGATGCGTACGTAACGCAGCGCTCCCATTTCACCCGAAGCTTTCCATGCTTCAATCTGACGTCGTGCCCACATCACCGCGGGATCACTGCGTTTGTGATATCCCACATACCACCGCCCTCCCACCACCCGAAGTTTGTCCAGCAATTGTCGCCCAATAGTCAGCGATCCTGCCATCGGCTTTTCGGTCAGCAGTGGCAAGCCGGAGGCCAGCACCTGCGGTAAAATGGTTCCATGGTGGGTAAAAGGCCCAATACATACCAAGGCATCAAGATTTCCCTGTTCCCGGGCTAGTAACTCATCAAGACGCGTGTACACCTTTGGCACGCCGTACCGCCGCCCTGCTGCGGTACCCAAACCCGGCCGCAATTCCGCCAGCGCTACCACCCGGCAACCATCCAGCGAAGCATAATTGCGCAAGTGCGCGGCCTGACCCATCAAACCTGCACCAATAAATCCCAGACGTATGGGCGATAGCAACGATGTGGTCATCAAAACATTCCGCTCAATACCACCATGGTTTTCTTATTATAAAGCCACACTCTGTCTCTTCCAGTCCAGTGGCCGCCGGACGTCCATGCCGGCAACACGCTGGTTTGCGGAAAAGACGCGTTCCTGCCCGGGGTTATTGGCATCTGGGCGATCGCCTGCCAACAACGTGCAGCCAGTCACATTGCCACCTGCGCCGGTACCCCGGTGGAGCAGCGGTGTCATGCACACGATCAAGTTAACGGCCGGCCGCCCAAATTCCGCTGATTAGCGTCCACCGCGTTGCGAATGTTTCCCCACATAGTTCCCACGTTAAATGGCCCCCGCCGCGGACCGTAATAATCCGGGTCGTCGGCATAGTATATTTCTAAAAGTCCCCGCTGCGCCGGAATATCGATGAACTGCCACTCGGAAATGCCATAAACCGGGTGAATGATGTAATTATAGCCGGTCTTGCCCGCCTTTTTCGCCAATACCTCGCGGACTTTGGCGGAAAGAGATACCGGCTGTCGCGAACTGTTGTAGTAATTCACCAGCAAAGCGTTGCACCGCTTGCTGTAAAACATCGAACATTGAATGCCGGGATGGCCAAAGTCCACGCTGGAACACTCCTTGGCGTTGAAGTAAACCACTTCTGAGGAATTGGCGGGCAACGCCGCCATCACCTTTTTCATCCATTGTTCGTAAAGTTCATCGCCGCCAGGAATGCTTACCAGCGTCGGAAAGTCCAACAGCCTTTTACTGATCGCCGTCAGCGTTTCTTCCGAATCATGGCTGGATTGTGCCGGCAGTTCTGGTATACCGATGGCATCGGCCGCCGCAAATTTCCACCGTATCGAGAAACCCACTACCACACGATAATCCATTCCGGGGATGAACAGCTTCAAAGTTCCATCCGCCGCCTTTTCAATTTGTTCGCCCGTCTCGGCATCGTAGAAGTACGCAAGGGCATCCACGGTGAATTTCTCCAGATTACCTGGATGCAACTCCTCTACCATCGAAGCATGATTCTGATTGGAAATAAACAGCAGCACCCTGCCTTTGGCGGTATATGTGGAAACGTATGTGGCCTTACCAGCCACTCGAGGATTTGTATCATTTTTATAATACGGATGCCAACGCACGGTAGCGTCGTCCAGCCAGAAAACATCCAGCGCATTAAGCCAGCGTTCACAAAATCCGACGTTGTCATCGCTGCCGGAAAAATTGGTGATGTCATGCAGCAGCAACCGGCTGAAAATCTCGCGCCAGTATTGACGCACCGGCCCAATATTGGGATACGGTGATTCCGGCGTTTGTGGAAATGGATACCAATCCAGCACCATCCCCCACTGCTTCGACGCCATCACGCGAATCTGCCCCAGCGTAAAGAGTTTCGTGTACAAATACTCCCCATTGAGCATCTTCCGGCAGAAGCTTCGCCCCGGCAGTACCGGACTTATCGCATTAGCCCAGATGTAAGGGCTTTTGGTTTTACCAGCTTCGATCGCCGTGATGGCAATGCGCTTCATGAAATCCCGCGAATTCCAGATCGCACTGGTCGTTTCCTTTCGGCCGTCATCGCGAATATAGCCGTACCCGTTGGGTGGATCGTAAAAGTACACGTACGGCGGGTTATCCTGGTAAATAAAGGTAACGTCCGCATGCCTAACCTCCTGCTCGTACCACCACGTGCGATAGCGAACGTTGGTGACACCCACATTGGAGGCAGATTCCACCCGGATAAATGGGGTCGCCGGCAGGTGTGCTTCCTCCATCATTTTGACCGCCCAATCCGGCGGAGTCGGGGGCTTTTGTTTGTTCCAGCCCAATCCGGAACCCCATTCGTGCCAGAATTGCAGATATTCCGGCGTACCTCCGCATTCTGACACCGCCGAGGCCATCGGCCCCGCCTGGTCGGCACCGCTGGCCTGCGCATATTTTTTTAACAGCGGCAGCGTAAGAAAACGGCCGTAAGTCGGATACGATCCATTCGTAAACCAGTCCGTAAATAGAATTCCATTTTTGTACGGTTGCCGGTGACCTTGATTACGCCACAGACGTCCATTGGCCGGCATAGCCTTAAACGGGCTTGCCTGCAGTGCAAATTCAAAGGTCCGCTCCACCGTCAGATGCAGTGAACTGTTGACAAACCACGCCGTGAAAATCACTTCCGCACCCCGGCGCTCCAAACGAGCGGCCGGCAGATTTTCATCATTGTGCATCCCTTCTTCCGATGCGCAGGAGTAAACCAGGCCGCGATCATTATCGCCAAGCCAGAAATATGGCGGCATATTGCCAATGCGGAACCAGTTGCGGCTGGGAAATGTTTTGGAATCCCAAAGCCAGCCTTGTTTTTTTTCCAACTCTCCCATGCACTCTTTTTGCGGACCCAGGATGCGTCTCCAGGTCACGGCCGCTTCAATCAACTCCGCCACAGTCTCGTTGAAGCGAATCTCCAGCCGCAAATCCTTCAGTTCCACCGCCTTTTTCGTGGGAGCCATCCGTACTGTAAACCGGTAGAAACCATCGTAGTCAAACTGTCCGCGCACATGCAGCGCCAGCCCGTCCCCGGAAAAGCTCTGCCGGTACACCACCTCCCCCTTGCCCACCGGTTTAAGTTCCGCCGTCCCACCCTTGAGCACCGCCAGTGGATGACTCCCCAGTTGCGCCAGCAGCACCGCGGGGCGCGAAAACAAGGGTCGCCCCGCAGCGGTAATCTGCTCCAGCAGCGCATCAGTCCGATGCGTGTAGGTGCGGGCATAGCAGGAGACATTAGCCCCGTCCACCACCGGCGCGATAAACGGCGGCACAATGATGTCACTTTCGCCGGCGACAGGCGCTGTCTCAAACGCCATCACCCTGCGTTTAAAACTTTCCCGTTCTCGTGCAATCTCCTGATGCGCCTTATTAACAATGATCGCATGAAGAATGTATACCGCTCTATCCGGCATCGACCCTACATGCACATAACCGTGGGCCTGACCATCGGCGGCCAGCGGGTGGATTTCGCTCGTTATCACCTGGCCATTGCGCTCAATCAAAAGTTTCCACTCCACGGCATCGGGCCGGGCTTTGCGCAGGTCCCGGCAGTCCAGTTGGTATTCAAAAAGCCCCATGGAAGGATACGGTCCCACCAGAAAAGGAAATGAGTGCTTCCATCTTTGAACCACTCCAACGCTGTCCACCTTTAATATCAACGGGCTTGCCAGCAGCCCAGTAGATACCGCCCACAACACATCGCGGCGGGTGATCATGGAATTGTTAGCCTTGCAGATAGGCGTGGATCCGCTGTTGGATATTTCCTCTGATTTTGGTGGCATCGTCTGGTCCTGAGTTAAATCTCTTATTTTCCGCCCATTGGCGATCCAACCCGGAACGGCACGGCCAAGGAGGGAAGCATGTCACCACAACTGGTTTTCCCGACTCTTTTAAGCCGTTTTTCGGCGTGGCCACAGCAGCAGCCCCAAACCACCCACCGCCATCAGTCCCAGCGACGCAGGTTCTGGAACCACCTGAGCGGGCGTAACATAAGTCCATGCAGAACCAATGCGAACCTCATCTACCTGCAATCCACCATCAGCAAGGCTCGGCAAGCCAGCCTCAGACGACAAGGAAAATGAATTGATCTGGCTGTCGTTGAAACCGCCGGCCTGGCCGCTGTTGGTTGTGGCGTCATACGCGTTTGGGCTGGACAGCCCCAATACAGGGTCTTCCCATAAGTTGGATGTATAGTTGCCGCCACCATTATTCACCCATTCCGCCACAATAAAGACTGGTGCGTCGGCACTGATGTTGGTTGTATCCCACACCACGCCGCTCCTGTTGCCCCCAATGCCGACTTGAAAAGTGCCCGCAACCGTTCCCTGCTGCACGTAAATGCCGGTAATTTGCGTTCCAGGGTTGCCTCCAACCAAACTATTGCCGTCGCCAAATGCCGCGACAAGAGAGGTGTTGTAACTGTTATTAGAGTTGGTATTGGCGGGATCCGTCCCATTGGCGTAAAGGGCACCAACTGCGGTCGTTGGCACATTCAAAAGCAACGAATAGTAGTCGCTCGTCGAAACGCCCTGGCCGGAAGCGAAAGACGTGTTATCCGCAGCGGTTAATGCAATTTTATCACCATTGGTGTAATTATCAGAGAGCGTGACCGACAGCCCCGCTACCGGCGGCGGGGCATTATAGGATGGATTTCCCGCCTGCGCTGCAGTCGGAAAACTCAGCCCGGATCCCGTGATGTAGTTATCGGTAACGGCAGATGGTGCATACCAGGTAAAGCCAGAAGTGTCCGCCGTGGTGCCACCAAGAGCCGTGTTGCTCGCAGCCGTAAAACTATCGTAAATACTCGCAGCAGTATTTGCGCTGGCTCGCTGGCAACTCATGGCAGCAATCGCCAATGCGGCCGCCGCAACCACTACACCAGTTCGCTGTTTTTTAACCACCAACATAAACTACTCCATTCCTCTCCTGATCAGGAGAAACTATATAAAAAATATATCTGTAAATCTATGATTTTTTTTCCTTTCACATACCCACCTCCCGCCACTCCCGCTTAGCCCAAGCAGCGGCTTGTACGCCGATGACCAGCGGCGCGCAAAGTCCCTTCCGCCTCGGCCCGCTCATGCGGCCGCGTCCGAAAACCTCCAAGTTCCATCGCTTGATTACCCCAACGGCCAGCACGACTATGCCCCGTTTTTGAAGCCTTCATTCCAAGCGGCGGAGATTTGTGCTCATCTCCGAGAACACGCCCTGAAAACCTGCACTTTCAAGAGGTTAAGCGTATCTAGCATTACCCCACAAGTCAAGAAAATTCTGGCTGGAATTTTCACCGGAAATCTGGCGCTCAGCCGAACTTTCAGCCCGCATCCCATGAGGTCAATGGACTTGCAGTTACACTTGGCCGCTCATCATGCCGGTCTCGGAGCAATTCCGATTGGAACCCTGTGGCTGCTTTTCCACCTTAATCTTGATGAACTCACCCGCACGGTTTTGACCGAGCCCCGCCCCACTACCGCTCCGGTGGTGTTAAAAACTTCGGGCAGAATATTCAAGAGCCTTTATTGACACCATCGTCAGTCGATCATCCACCAATACGTGAAAAGATCGCCCTACTTCTTCCGGGTGGACGAGCCATGCAGATGGGTCACGGGCATGCGAAAATCAGTGATGTCATAGCGGTGCGCTGGAAAACGCAGTGATTCAATCCAATCCATTATCGCTTTCCGGTTGAACACACGGTACCGCGGCCCACGCTGAGGCTTGCCCGGATGGCGATAGGCCGCATCGTCCCGCGGCAGCAGATATTGATACAGCAACGACAGCGGTGGGTCGCCGCGATTGATTAACTTCCGTCCCTTGTATGTCAATTTGTTTAAAATATAAAAGTTGGTATAGGTTTGACGCAGATTGGCATGGCCACGCCCTCCAAAAAGCCGGAACCCAGGTGCCCCCTGTCCACGATGGCAACCCACCGTGGCGCAGCTTTGCAAGACCACCGGTTCCACCGTCTGGCGGAAGGTTTGCATGACTTGCGGCTCGCTGTGAATCTGTATTTTATCCCAATACTTGGCCTGCCCCAGCCGCAGCATCAACCGCACCTGCTGGACAAAGTTATTCGGACTGACGAATCCTTCGCGTTGCCGACGGGTCGGAAATGGATTTTGATAATCCGGATCCGGCAAAATCACGCGCCGCCAGAATTTCAGCAGCGTCTTTTGCCCACCCACAATCGTCCCTTCCAGCGGACCACTTTCCTGACGTGAAAGCTCCCATAGCCGAATCTTATAAATGTCATCTATGGTCAGTAACGTATGAAGTTTTTTCTTGCCCGGCTGCGTTGAAGCGACCGTGGTTGATTTTTTCTTCTGCCCGGCAATCTTTGAGAGGATCAGACTCTTGAGCAACTGGGCATCCTGATATGCCGGGTTGATCTTTAATGAAATCTCCACCTGCCTTAGCGCCTGTTGATAGCTGCCATTATCATAAAGCTCCCGGGCCAATTTCTCATGTCCGATTGCATCTTTCGGACTTAGAGCGCTTTCCTGCGCGGCAATCTGCTGCTGACTCACCGGAGTCGCCGCCACCGTCACCCCAGTCCCAAACGACATGGCACCCCATACCAGTGCCAGCACCCCTGCGGCGGCCAAAGGCCCGCACTTCGCTTGACATCGTGGAGAGAGATTCATGCTTCGCTGCCTTTCTAAAAAACCGCGGCCGAACAATGCCCCCGCCGACACGCCCAAAACCGCATTTTTACCTGGCTCGATCCAGCCAATTCGCTGACTCTCCGCTGCACACTATAATGCACCCGCGGCTTTGCCTCAAGGAAAAACACCGGACTGACCGGCCCGATACCAGGCAACAATTGTCGCCAACCGATATAATAGGGTCGGTCCTGCAAGACTCACATCCGACATCCTGGCGGTTGGAGTACGCTGGGTCTGACCACGTCGGAGTTTCTCTTGAAGAAAAAAAAACGCTCCATCGCCCCACCCACCACCCGCACCCAGCGCGCCGGAGGTGCCGGCCTGCCCGGCCCACTAGGTGCCGGGGAAAACCCATCCCCACCCACCGACGATGGCACCCAACTGGTGCAATTTGATCCATGGCTGCAACCGCACCGGGCTGATTTGCAGAAGCGCCATCAACACTATCTAACCGCACTGCAACACATCCAGCAGACCGGCGGACTCACCGGTTCCATCAGCCAGGGGCATCATTATTTTGGGTTTAACCGCGGCACACACAACCACCAGACCGGAATCTGGTATCGCGAATGGGCACCGGCCGCCCGCAGTCTTGCCCTGGTAGGCGACTTTAATGCCTGGAATCGCCAGACCCACCATCTCACCCGCGACGAATTTGGCGTTTGGAGCCTGTTTCTGCCAGACCAGCTTTATGCCCACACACTTGTCCATCAAAGTCGTGTGAAAGTCCATGTCGTTTCGGACAGCGGTGCCATGGATCGTATCCCCGCCTATATCCGCCGGGTTATTCAAGATCCGGGATCGGTCGACTTTTCCGGTCAATTCTGGATGCCGACACAGCCCTTTGCCTTTCTCCATGCCGCGCCCTCGCTCCGCGGCGGATTGCGAATTTATGAAGCCCATGTCGGAATGGCTCTGGAAGAACCCCGCATGGGCACGTTCAACGAATTTACCCAGCACATCCTGCCGCGCATCGTTGATCTCAAATACAATGCCATTCAACTTATGGCCGTTATGGAACATCCGTTTTACGGTTCTTTTGGCTACCACGTGAGTAACTTCTTCGCCGTTAGCTCGCGTTTCGGTACTCCCGAAGATCTCAAACGCCTCATCGACACCGCCCACGGCATGGGCCTGTTGGTTTTGCTGGATGTGGTACACAGTCATGCCATTAAAAACCTCAATGAAGGTCTTAACCGATTTGATGGAACAGACTACCAATACTTTCACGCCGGGCCGCGCGGTCAGCATGTCGCCTGGGATTCGCTGTGTTTTGACTACCATGTCTACGAAGTTCAACGGTTGCTCTTAAGCAATCTGCGCTTCTGGCTGGAGGATTTCCGTTTTGACGGTTTCCGCTTTGACGGGGTCACCAGCATGATTTATCTGGACCATGGCCTGGGGGTCAAATTCACCAGCTACGATAACTATTTTGGTCCCAACGTGGACCCCGATGCCGTCACCTATCTCCAACTGGCCAATCAATTGATTCATCAGCTCAAACCCAACGCCATCACGATCGCTGAAGATGTGTCCGGTATGCCCGGCATGGCCAGACCCGTCGATGAAGGGGGGCTGGGCTTTGATTATCGCCTGGCCATGGGCATTCCCGATTACTGGATAAAACTTCTTAAGGAACAGCGCGACGAACAATGGGACCTCGGTGCACTGTACCATACCCTGCTCAACCGGCGTGCCCGCGAAAAGCACGTCGGCTATGCCGAAAGTCACGACCAGGCGCTCGTGGGTGATAAAACCATCGCCTTTTGGCTGATGGACAAGCAAATGTATTGGAACATGAATAAATCAGCGCAGGATTTGGCCATTGACCGCGGTCTGGCCCTGCACAAAATGATTCGCCTGCTCACCTTCAGCCTTGCCGGTGAAGCTTATCTGAATTTCATGGGCAATGAATTCGGACACCCCGAATGGGTGGATTTTCCCCGCCCCGGCAATAACTTTTCCTACCACCATGCCCGCCGCCTCTGGTCCCTGGGAGATGCGGAATACCTGCGTTACCGCGGCCTGAAAAACTTTGATCGGGCCATGCAGATGCTCGACATTCAATTTAATCTTCTGCAGGACCCGTTTATCGAGCAGCTCCTGATCCACCAGGATACGCGCCAGTTGGCTTTCCGTCGTGGCCCACTGGTTTTTATTTTCAACTTCCATCCCACAGAATCGTACACTGATCTGCGGATTCCAGTGCCCGATCCCTGCGATTATCGACTGATTCTTGATACCGACCGCCCCGAGTTTGAAGGCCACAACCGCGTGGCTGCCGATCTGGTCTATCCGCGCCAGGCTGTGCCCATGTACAACCGCAACCAAAGCGTGCAGATATATCTCCCCAGCCGCAGTGCTCAGGTATTAGCCCCGGCAGACGCTTTTTCCGCCTGACGCGGTATCTTCAACGCGGCTTTGCACTCGACGATTGTGGCCTATCGTACTACTGCGGATGCGTCTGCCGGAACCTTGACTGGCGAATGCGCAGTTGCGATTGACCACCGAATTACCAATGGAAGAGAGTATATACCATTGATATATTCGCGTGAACAAGGACAAGCCTGGGAGGCTCTTAATTTTCAAATCACCCTGATGATTGCTTACGTTGTCGCCGCGATTTTGTGTTTTATACTTATCGGATTTGTCCTTCTCCTGGCCATTGCGATTCTGAATCTGGTATTTAACATTATCGGTGCCGTCAAGGTAAGCAGCGGTGCAAGCTATCGCTGTCCGCTGGCGCTGCGGCAAATGGCGGCGGACGGGCATGTTGTGGTGGAACCTGCGCGATGGCTGGCCCGTAATTTCCGATGCAGTGGTGGATTATTACAATCGGCGGAAACTGGCCTATTGGTACATTCGCCAATCGCAGCAGGATGTGTGCGGTATAATTCAGGAAGATGCTCACGGCCGGCACGACGTGGTGTTGGTAAACGATCTGCGTCAACCCGTGACGGGGCAGGTGGCGGTGCATGGGCTTCATGGGGGTGAAGCATTGCTGGACCAGCCATTTTCTTTACCTGCCAATGCGGCCGCCATAATGGGACATTTGCCCGGAGCTACCGCGCCGGAGATGTGGAAAATAACCTGGCGGAGCTGTAGCGGCGATGGCTGGAATCATTATCTGGCTGGACCAAGACCCTTTGTTTTGCGCCAATACGCGGCCTGGTTGGCCCGCCTGCCACTGCCCAAAGAAGCGCTGATGGGTCTGCGGACGACCTGATGCTGGAGTGGCGGAATACCGGCTCGGCGTTAGGCAAAGTATCAGTCCCGGTGCGCGATAGACTATGGCCATCAGCAAACTGTATTCTTAAAGGCATAAGGAAAATACGCTGCATCAGCCAGCTGCAGGTCGCCATTCCGCCACCCGGGCCTGACGGGTGCATCGATTCTCCGTAGCGAATATTGTGAGTTGCAGGGCGTCGTTCATGGCCAACCAGCCGACATGATACACCCGCACATCGTTGGAATACCTCATTCGGCAGGACGATCCTGTGACTTGAAAACCACCAGGGATAGTTTTAGAATTATCTGCGCCAATAATTATTGTGGTCTGCTTTCGAAAGGAGTTGCCCATGACCAATGCCCCACAACCCCCGGTTGATGTGTCTCATTCCGGACCTGGCGGCAATGACAAAAATGTCGCCATTCTGGTATGGATAGGCGGTATCTTTTTTGGGTTTATCCCCAGCCTGATTGTGTGGCTGATGAACAAGGACAAGCCCGGCTGGCTTGTCGATCAAGCCCGGGAGGCTCTTAATTTTCAAATCACCCTGATGATTGCTTACGTTGTCGCCGCGATTTTGTGTTTTATATTTATCGGATTTGTCCTTCTCCCGGCCATTGTGATTCTGAATCTGGTATTTAACATTATCGGTGCCGTCAAGGTAAGCAGCGGTGCAAGCTATCGCTGTCCGCTGGCGCTCCACTTGCTCAAATAAGCTGCGATGCAACGCCCCGGGCGACATGGTGATTTCCCCGCGCAACCGCGTGCCTCTCAGTGCCGCAGTCTCCGGCGGCCGGCTCTCGCGGTTAAATCGATGGGCGTTGCGGATCTTTCCACAACACCGACTGGATCCACACCGCGCATAGCGCGTCGCAGACCTGCCAGCCGCCGGGTACGTAAGGTTGCCATTGGTATAACACGCCGCGGTCTGGCCGTGAATTTAGCCATGGCTTGGTCACTGGTCATCCAGTCAATGGATTTGCTTTCAAGTTGTCGCAGGGCCATCTGTCCCCGGTAAGCATCGTGCGCAGCAAGACAATCCGTCACCATCACCACTTTCTGCCGCCGCTGCACCAGCCCCAGCACTGCCATGCGCACGCACGATTCCAGCGGCCCCCCCACCACCATCCACAATGGAGCGTCGGATTCCGAGAGCAACCGGTCAAACCGCGGCAATTCAAATGGATTAATCTGCGGCAGATCGAAAATGTACTGCGGAGCCCCGTTAAAACCATCCGCTGGAAAATCTGTGCCGCAATCCAGCGGCAATTCCACCGCGCCGCGCAACAGCGTAAATGGCAACTTGCAGAACCCCGCGGTATTGGGAACGCCTATGGGCACATCCCCGGTTTGCCCCGGCATCAACACGCGATGCAATCTGGTGCTTACCACCGGCACGTGTGCCGCCGCCACTCCGGCAAAAAATTCACGCATTCGTGGCAATACTGCCGCCACCTCGTGCAACGTATATATGCCACGTGGAGAAAATAAATCCCCCTGCGTGTTAATATCCAGCACCACCGGTCGACTGACGTTGAACATGGCACACCCCTCTCTTGCAAACCCGGCCCAAGGACCTCAACGGCAGCGCTAGCACCAGCCCTGAGTGAACCTGCCGTATTATTTATCGGCAAGGTCCTCTATTGGAGTATACGCACAACTACTGGTCTTGTTGTTAGCAAAACCGTAAGGCCGCAATACAAACTCTGCAAAACTCATGCCATGTTGAAGAAGCCCGCGTTTCACTGGAGATTATACGTCATTGCGTACCTGCGATTGACGTTGCGCTGAGAATATCCTTTCTACACCGTCCGCCAGTGCCCGGGCCGCGTGCCCAGATACTCCCGCAGCCCCGATGTACGGCCGATACCACACCGCACGGAAAGCCTTTATTTCCCGCTCTGTCCCGTAGTTGACCTCTGTGCGCCATACCCGGTAAAATGCTTGGAACTTAGCTCTGAATCCGACAAAACAACATCTAAAGGGCAATTCCATGTCCGGTAATGCTGCGAGTATTCTCTTTGCACTTGAAAAAGTCACGAAGACCTACGGTGCTATCACCGCCTTGGACGAGCTTTCTGTGTGCGTTCCGCCAGGGGCGATCGGACTCCTCGGCCCGAATGGCTCGGGCAAAACCACCATGATCCGTACTCTGCTGGGACTTATCCCGGCCAATGGCGGCAGCGCCCGGGTGCTGGGCATGGATGTTCGCCGCCGGCAGCTCGACATTCGACGGCTCATCGGGTTTGTGCCGGAAGACGAATGCCTGTTTCCGGGCGTAGTTGGGGTTGAATTTGTCGCCTACGCCGGCGAACTCGTCGGTATGCCAGCCAGAGATGCCATGCAGCGCGCCCACGAAGTGCTGGACTATGTCGGCCTGACTGAAGTACGCTACCGCCAGGTGGAATCTTATTCCTCCGGAATGAAACAACGGCTGAAACTGGCCGCGGCCATCATTCACGACCCAAAATTGTTGATCTTAGACGAACCCACCAATGGCATGGACCCCGCGGGCCGCAAAGATATGTTGGCATTGGCCCATGACCTCGCCCATCACAAAAACATGAGCCTGTTATTTTCCAGCCATTTATTGCCGGATGTGGAGGCCGTCTGTGACCATATTATCGTGCTGGGTGCCGGCCAGTTGCTGGTGCAGGGAAATATCCGTGAGCTTAAGGCGGTCCACCCCGGCAGTTTTGAAGTGCGGCTGAAGGCGGATGGAACGTCTTTTTCCCGGCAACTCACGGACCTGGGCTGTGCAGTACAGCGCCGTGGAGATATGCTGCTGATCCAGATTCCACCCGGCTCCACCCCGGCCATGCTCTGGCAGACCGCCGCCGCCCACCAGCAGCAAATACGCCACCTGCGGCCCCAGCGCAGCACCCTTGAGGAAGTTTTCTTGAACGCTGTGGAGCGCACCTCATGCCCATTATAGATCAAGGCTATCAGCATTGGTCAGGCCGGCTGACCGGCCACCGGTGGCGCTGGCTGGCGATCACTCGGCACGGCGTAAAAATCGCCATGCGCAGCTACTTTTTGCGCTATGTGCTGTTGGCGGCCTGGGTACCGGCGCTGGTGCTTGTTACCACCCTTTCGGCCTGGGGGCTTCTGGAACGCAAATCCAAGTTAGCCCGGATCTTTATCCAGTTTATGCAGTTTATGAACCCCGGCGTTGTTGCCGATCCACGCCGCTACGGCGGGGCAGTGTGGCGACTGGCTTACGGTTACTTTTTTCATGTTGAACTGTTTTTTGCCATGATTTTGATTTTAATTGTCGGTCCCGGACTCATCAGCCGGGATTTGCGCGTCAATGCCCTGCCCCTCTACTTTTCCCGCCCCCTGCGGCGGATCGATTACTTTCTTGGCAAGCTCGGCGTGGTGATTACATTCCTGGGCATGGTGTTAATCGTGCCCGCAGTCATCGCCTACATTTTTGGGCTGCTCTTCAGTGTGGACCTCACCGTGGTCCGCGATACTTTTGGCCTTCTTATTGGAGCGGTAGCCTATGGCCTGCTCATATCAGTCTCCGCGGGAATGTTGATATTGGCTCTGTCCGCGCTCGGTCGCAATTCGCGGTACGTGGCACTGTTGTGGCTGGGGTTGTGGTTTGTCAGCAGTGTCGTGAGTTCGGTGCTGACTTCGGTGCATCACCAGCAGCAGCGTTACGCCTACCATCCCCCGCCGACGTTCCCCTTGGCCACCGCGCATGGACCATCCGGGTTGTCACAGCCCGATGCTTTAAGCTCAGCCACGCATCAACATGGTGTTCCCACCAGCCATAACTGGCGTGCGCTGTTATCCTACACCACCAACCTCTCGCGGGTGGGGGCGAAGTTGCTGGGCACCAACGCGGCCTGGAAACAAATTTCGTTGTTGGAGCCAACCGCATCGGGCCGCCACCGGCTGCTGGCCAGGTTTGGCGGGCCGTGGTATCCATGGTATTGGTCGGCCATTGTTTTGGCCGGTTTATTGGGACTCTCGTTATGTGTGCTCAATCTGTCGATTCGGACGTTGGACCGGCTGAAATAAAACCGATTGTCGCCTTCCACGACGTGAGCAAGTGGTATGGCAACGTCATCGGTCTCAATAAGCTATCCGTACGCATCTCCCCGGGGATCACCGGCTTGCTCGGACCCAACGGTGCCGGTAAATCCACCCTGCTGCAATTGGCCACCGGCCAGCTTTTTCCCAGCAAAGGCACCGTAGAAGTGCTCGGCCGACGGACGTGGAACAATCCCGCATTGAATCGCAGCATTGGTTTGTGCCCGGAGCAGGATGCCCTGTATGAATGGATGACCGGTGCGGATTTTCTAGCCACCTGCGCCCGACTCGGGGGTATGGGCCGCACGCAAGCCCGCCAGGCAGGCGAACGGGCACTGGAAACCGTCGGTCTGACCCGGCAGAAAGATCGAATCGTCGCGGGTTATTCCAAAGGTATGCGCCAGCGCACCAAACTGGCCCAGTCGCTCGTGCATGACCCGCAGGTGCTGTTTCTCGATGAACCCATGACCGGCACCGATCCTGTGGCCCGGCACGATCTGATGGACATCATCCAGCGTCTGGCCGCCGCCGGCAAAACTATCGTTTTTTCCAGCCACGTGCTTCATGAGGTGGAAGCCATCACCTCCAACATTATTCTTCTTAATCGCGGGCGGCTGCTGGCCCAGGGCCATATTCGCCAGATTCGCGATCTGATGGATCAACATCCGCACCGCATTGTGCTGGCATGCAGGGATTGCCGCGTTCTTGGTGCCGGCCTGATGCAATGGCCGCACGTGGAAAGCATCCACCTGCAAGACCGGGATCAATCCCTGGTGGTCGAAACCCGCCAACCGGACGCGTTTTACGCTGGACTGCCTCAACTGGCTCTGCAGACCAACCAGGAAATCACGGAAATGTATTCCGAGGATGATAACTTGGAGGCGGTGTTCCGCTATCTGGTGCCGACATGACCTTGCCCATGCCCGAAAATCCACCTCCTGCCGTTGCCGCCGCCCCGCCCCCACGCTGCAACGTCCTGCGATCGGCGTACGCCCTTTACACCTTTACCCTCCGGCAACACCGCCACGGCAAACGCTGGCTCATCATGGCTGGGCTGATGCTGCTGCCCGCACTTCTCGCCATCCTCACGCGGGCCACCGAGTCAGGCGTGTTCGGCCGGGTGCTGGAATTTGATCTGGCTTTCATGTTTATTCCGCAGGGGCTTTTACCGCTCCTGGCGCTCGTATACGCCTCCGGCATCCTCCATGACGAGCAGGAACAACAAACCATCACCTACCTGTTGCTGCGCCCTGTTTCCCGACCGCTCTTATACGTGGTTAAACTGCTGGCCGCCATGACCGCCGCAGTGGTGTTAGCGCTGGCTTCCACCATCCTCACGTATGCCGCCATTTATGCCGGGCAAATTCACCAGGCGGACGCCCCGCTGCGCTGTTTGCAGGCCTGCCTGATCGACGGCCTGGCCGTGGCAACGTATTGTTGCATTTTTGGACTCTTGGGCCTGCTGACCCGCCGTGTGCTCATCGCCGGCATTATTTATATTGCCTTGGTGGAAGGCCTGCTGGCCAATCTGCCCTTCGCCATCCGCCTGATCACCGTTATTTATTATACTCGCCTGATTGCCTATCGCACCCTGCCGTTCGTTGTGCCCGGGGCATTCGGCAGCACCCGCAATATCGCCGCCGAGGCCTGGCATTTTCACATCAGCGGCGACCCCACGTTGTCTCATGACCCGCACACCTGGGTGTGCGTGGCAGTGCTGCTGGGCGGCGGAGCGCTGTGTACCGCCGCGGCCGCACTGCTGTGCCGAAACCGCGAATTTTACGTAAAGACCCCGGACAAGACCTGAAGGACGACCCCCGGCAGTCCCGTGGCCGGCTGTGCCCCATCTGTCCGGGAAAGTTCATGAACCTGTATTGGCTTCGCTCTCAATCATAGCCTTTTTTGCCGCCACTCCACCTGGGGCGCTAAACCCCGTCATTTCGCCGGACTTGCCGAGCACCCGATGACATGGAATCAAAATCGGAAATGGATTCCCGGCCAGCACCCGGCCCACCGCCCGCGCCGCGCCGGCTCGAGCCACGCCAGCGGCAAGTTCCCCATAAGTGCGGGTGCGCCCCGGTGGAATTTGCGTTGTAAGCCGCAGTACACTTTGCGCAAAATCTGATAGGCCACCCACCTCCAGATACGGCCGCCAATCCGCCCAGATAGCCACATCAAAATGCCGCCTTCGCCGACCACCTTGGTAATAATCCCGCAGAAATTGGGCCAGCATGGCCACGCGATTGTGACCGCTCACCGATCGCTGCTTTCGCCCCAGGTCATCCCGCTGTCTTTGGGCTTGTGGGAATTCCCGGCGGATCTGCCGGCACAAGGCGGACAGGCTTCGTTGGGCCGCTACAATTTTCAGCAAAACTGTGGGACCAGTCTCCACCGCAGTCCCTGCGTCATCCTTCGCCACGCGCCACACCATTCCACAATAACCCCAGGCCGTTGCCACCGCCCACCATCTGCTTTCACAGGCGGGATCAGACCGTTTTTGAATGGACCTGGCAACATTTGTCATGGATTGACGTTATAACAAAGACCACGCCTATGTCAACGGCGGGCCAATGAACAGGAAACACACATGACCTCCGATAATACCACAGCACGTAAAACAGTTCGTCGGCTTAATCGTTCGAATCTGATGTTGCTGTTGGCCGTCATCCTGGTGCTGGCCGCAGTGCTGATACTGGTTCGCCATTGGGATAATTTATTTGGCCGACCCAAAATAACCACGGTGGCGTTTTTTCAGCTTTCCAACACGGTCGGCCAGGATTTTTCCAAGCCGGTCAGCGCCAACAATCCGCCTGATCCCGCTTCTCCCAGGGACACCAGCACGTATGAATTCGCGGCAACCGGTGGCAAATTGCTCATCACCATGCATCCGAATAACCCCGCGATCCAGCCCATGCTCACGTTTGTGCCGATGCGGCACCCCGTCCGCCCGCCGATATGGGTACAGCAACTGGAAACGATTTCCGATCCGGCACGCCGGGCCTTAACCCTGGCCGCCCGGCGCGGCCCATGGGCCATGAAAATGTGGCTGCGGCACGCCGGTGCGGATGAGACCCAGCAACAGGCCGCCCATACCGCATGGAAAAGCTACCAGGCCGCCCTTACCATCCTCCGGCAGGAACAGGAAGCAGGCAGTTTTGCCCCAGGCCACTTGCACGCGGTACTCCACGCGCTAAAAAAGTTTAACCAGGCCCAAGGTAATGTCTTTAAAAATTCCCATAAACAGGATCTGGCGCAGGCTGTCTTTGCGGCGGGCCAAAGCTATCTCCGGCAACTCCGGGCGGCCCGTAACAAGGCCCAGGAACACTATATCAATAGCGTCTATTCATCCCTGACCGATCAACAGCGGACCGCCATAGGTGCGGCCATCACCAAATTTCTTGCCCGCTTTGGCGGATAATGTTCCCGGCCGCGGGTCCGCCACTTTCGACGATATTTGCATTTAACCCGGAGTTTTATCAGCCGTTGCTGGAGTTTGCTCAGACTGCCGGTATCAGGGCGGTGCAAAAATCCACGTCGGCACATGTCGGTATTTTTTATCAACCCTGCTGATGGCCCATAACCAGACTTTATCAGGATGTTTTGAATCTTCCGACCTCATTCGTCCGATGGGATAAGTGTTCGTAGATCCTTTCAGCGCACAGGTTCGAGATAGGCCGCAAGCAGGATCGTGGTTTTCACTGGTTTGGAGATGGAGTTTCTATGTCGGTTGGTGAACTAATAGCTGCCTTTCGCGAACGGGTCGCCCCTGGCAGTACGCCGCTGATCGCTCCAGAACCTGCACGCCGGGCCACCACATCTCAGACCATTGTGATTAACCCCGTTGACATCCAAGAGGAAACACCAGCTAAAACTTCCACCGGCATCGGCCTGGTGGCTCTGGATATGGACGGTACGCTGCTGAATTTCCGTGAAGCCATTACCGCCCGTGTACATCGGGCCTTGCGCGCCGCCATCGGCCGCGGCGTGCATATCGTACTGGCCACCGCCCGTCCACCACGCGCCGTTCGTTTTTATCATCAGTCACTGGGCCTGAAAACGCCCATCATCAGCCAGAACGGTGCCTTGGTCTGGGATGAAAAAAACCGCCGCCCCATTCACCATCTTAGTATCAATGCGGACCTGGCCAAAAAGGTCATTAACTTCGCCCGAAAAATGTTCCCCGATCTGCTGGCCTGTGTTGAAATTATTGACAAGCAGTACGCCGAAGAATCCATGAAACTGCCCGCGGAATCTTCCACCTCTCGGCGCATGTTTTCCCCGGAATTTATCTGCCCCATTGACGCTTTCCTGCGCGTGCCCGCCACCCGCTTGCTTTTGCAGGCCACCGTTGCGGACTTAGATCATCTGGAACGGGCCATCCAGACCAAATTTCCCGGCAAGTTCAATTGCTTCCGCAGCAACCCCAAATTGTTACAACTCACCGCAGACATTGCCAACAAAGGATACGCCCTGGAAATTGTCGCCCGGCAATTCAATATTCCCCAACGGCAAGTCATGGCTATCGGCGATTCCCACAACGATTTGCACATGCTGCAATGGGCCGGCCTTGGCGTAGCTGTGGCCAACGCCCATGAAAATATCAAATCCCAGGCCGACCATACCGTACCTTCTAACGACAGCGACGGCGTGGCTGTAGCCTTGGAACAATTCGTTTTAAATCCAGCCAAGCGTTCAAAGCCCACAGCTTAACCAGTTTATCTCCTCACTTTTAACAACTGGCATAGTACTGCTCGCGGATCGTCCGGCGGCATCAGACATTTTTCGTTTCACGAAATAATGCGCAGCCCCCATCCTCCGGTGATCCATCATTACCCAACTGACAAGCCTGCAAAACCCGAATTCCGTTGCGTCACCCACTCAATCTTCGGCCACGGTGCTAGCCATGGCGTAGTCGCCCGCATGCGAAATTGAAATGTGCCAGCACCGAATACCCAGCCTCTCCGCAATTCGCCCGCATTCGCCGCCAAGAACAACCCTTGGGCGTCCCGAAGCTTCGCGCAGAATGTCAATATCCGTCCATGCAATCTGCCCGCGCCAGCCCGTTCCCAGAGCTTTGAGCACCGCCTCTTTTAACGCAAATCTGCCGGCATAATGCTGTGCCGGTTGCGCGTGGTCTTGGCAATACGCCTGTTCCGCGGCGGTAAAACACCGATCCAGAAAGTGCCTCCCATGTTTGTCAATCATCTCTGCAATGCGGTCAATGCGCACCAAGTCAATTCCATGTCCGACAATCGCCATAGATTTGCATCCCGAAATAATCCCGCTTGGCGGGCAGTGCCGGCCGACGTCACCGGTCCCCGCCACTATGCCCATGGAAGCAGACGCGGTCAAGTCCGTTGCAAACGGTTAATTCACCCAGATCCGTCGTAACGGCCATATTCGGGCCAATCTGGCCAAGCCTGCTCCGGATATCCCTGTGAACTTTTCCCAATCTATAAACCTGAGATACCGGAAATGACCCAACCCAAATAAAAAAAGGAAGGCCGGATGTTTAATCCGGCCTTCCTTAACACAACGTCCAAACACTGGCTGATTAGGCGGCTAATGCCGGGTGGCTTGCTCCTTGGTTTGGCGAACTATCTTCCAAGCTGACCTCTTCCAGCGACTTGCCGGCTGGTTCCGGCACACACAGATACGTGAGCACCAGGCCCGCCACCGAGATACCTGCTGACAGCAACAATGTACCTGCCAGGTGTAAATGGTTCACGAGCACCGGGAATAAGAATACTCCGATAAAGGCACCAATCTTTCCAACACCAGCAGAGATTCCATGGCCGGTCGTTCGCCGGTTGACCGGAAACAACTCCGCCGCAAGGATAAAGGTGGTCACATTCGGCCCAAATTCGATAAAGAAAAAGCTGATTCCGAACAGCACTAAAAACGGCAGGATATCCGATGTAAGGCCGGGAATAAGGCCGATCAGAGCGAAGCACACCGCCATGACTGCAAAGCCAATTATTTGCAATGCCCGGCGACCGATTTTATCGGAAAACATAAAGGCACAGACATAACCGGGCACAGCGAAACACGCAAAGATGATTGCACCCCACGAAAGATTGGCCAGCAGTCCTGCATGTGGAGCAATCGTTTTCATGATCAGCGGCATGGACACGGTATTGCCGTAAAACGCGTAATCCAGCAGCGCCCAGGCACCTGCGGTGCCGATCAGGGTAACAAAGTATTTGAAAAAAAGCTTTTCATTAACCCGACGATCAGAAGCGCGGGCCACGGCCACACCATTGCTGTAACTGGCCAGTTCCTTCGCGGCCGTGGCAGCGTCGCCTTTCACCTTGGCATTCCAACGCGGCGATTCCGGAAGCGTACGCCGCAGTAAAATCACCGCACCGGCCGGTATAGCCCCAAGCCCCAGCAAAATGCGCCAAGCCAGATCATGGTTCACACCCGCGCCCAAAAGCAGAATCGCGATCACCGGTCCGACTAAAAAGCCCAGGGCCTGGCAGGAAAACACCATCCCCACCATTTTGCCCCGATCTTTGGTATTGGCGTATTCGCTCATAATAACGGCCGAGAGCGGATAATCGCCGCCGATGCCAAAGCCCATAATCGTCCGGGCCGCGATCAGCCACACAATGTTGGGACTAAACGCGCTCATGATGGCACCGATCGCCATCAGTCCCGCTTCCACGCCGTAAATTCTTTTACGTCCCACCGCATCCGCCAGACGCCCAAAGAAAAACGCACCTAAAAATGTCGCAAAAAGCGATACCGAGTTCACTAACCCCAACTGAAATGGGGTGACATGCCAGATGCCGGAAATCAAAACCGTCGCTGTGCCGATCACCGTCAGGTCATACGCCGAGGTGAAAAAGCCCATTCCGGCCGTGATAATCGCTCGTAAGTGAAAGCCGCTGAACTTCGCTTCATTCAGCGAATCAGATATTTCCCGGGCTAAATGCGTGTCCGTCACCTGTGACATTCTTCAGTACTCCTTTTTCTGTCCTGGTTTCGCCAAATCCATCGCTACGCAGCCAACGGACATATTTGGCCGTAACCACAGCACCAAATCCGAACCTCAATATAGAAAACCCGTACTAAGATCACATCAACGCGGCGTTAGGATTTGGTAAAACTATTCCAACCAGCAAGACAAAACTCTTCTCCAGCCTATGACACGTTGACTTTTGGACTGAATTGCGCCCATTTCGTTCTAGCCTCCACCCGCCGTACCTCGGCCCATGTTGGAGCGGTTCTTCGGCCGCAAGGAGCCGGTTGCGTTGTCGCGCCCTAAAATTCACAAAATCGGATTGGCTCATGGAGCCGAAGGCTGCAGCGGTGCCAATTCGTTGTAAGTTGGTGCGTTATAGCGTGGCCAAGCGGCTTATCGTG
>JAJZCR010000049.1 GCA_021851715.1 Planctomycetota bacterium | reverse complement strand
ACGCACCAACTTACAACGAATTGGCACCGCTGCAGCCTTCGGCTCCATGAGCCAATCCGATTTTGTGAATTTTAGGGCGCGACAACGCAACCGGCTCACCACACCCTGATTGCCAAAAAGAGAAATAGAAATCGCCGCCATTTTCAGCCGGATCAGCCAATTTCATCATGCGAAAGGTTGATAAAACGGCAGGTGCCCGGGCCGTCATTTCGCACCGCCGCGCAAGTTTCGTTGCCGGTACTAACCTTTACAATTCTTTGGATTGACGGACCAAAACTAGATACGTATCCATCAAACGGCTTTAATTCCGTTTCTTCCTGTGGACACTTGCTGCTGATCCAGCGGGGCATACTGGTCCGGCATGCGTTTAGTCGGAACCCAGCTCCAAATCGTCATCATTGGCATCGGAATCGCTCACGCCCGGGGCTGGCGATGGCGGGGCAATCAGCCCAAGCGTGGCCAGGATGGCCCCATCCAGGAAGCCTTCCAGCTTACGGGAGCGCACCGGATGCTGAAGCTTACGAATGGCCTTGGCTTCCACTTGTCGGACTCGCTCCCTGGTCACCTTGAAAATGCGCCCGACTTCTTCCAGGGTATAAGTGTAGCCGTCGCCAATACCATAGCGCAGCTTGATGATTTCCCGTTCCCGGTAGGTCAATGTTTTAAGCACCTGGTCTATCCGATCACGCAGCATTTCCTGGGTGGCGGTCTGCACCGGGTTTTCCGCCGCTTCATCTTCAATAAAATCGCCAAAGTAGGAATCCTCGGATTCCCCCACGGGCCGGTCCAGGGAAATCGGATGCCGGGCAATTTTCAGAACCCGCCGACATTCCGTCACCGGCATTTTGGCTTCCTTGGAAATTTCCTCAATGGTAGGCTCCCGCCCCAGATCCTGCAGAAGCTTTTTGCTGATGTTACGCAACTTGGACATGGTTTCAATCATGTGCACAGGTATACGTATTGTTCGGGCATGATCGGCAATGGCCCGGGTAATCGCCTGGCGGATCCACCAAGTGGCATAAGTGCTGAACTTGTAACCCCGGCGATATTCGTATTTGTCCACCGCACGCATCAACCCGGTATTTCCCTCCTGAATGATATCCAGAAAGGAAAGCCCGCGGTTGCGGTATTTTTTGGCAATCGATACCACCAGCCGCAGATTTCCGCCGGAAAGCTTCCGCTTGGCATCCTCGTATTCATTGAACACTAGTTGAATGGACTGGCAACGCCGCTGCAATGCATCGGCATCTTCCAGCACCAAATCCATCAGGCCCTGGTATTCGTCGGTCATCGCCAGCCGATCATCTTCGGACAGTTTCAACGATTTGTCGTTCAGGCGACTTTTCAGGCGGGAGAGCTTCGCGCTGATCGACTGGAGTTTCCGCATCAGCGGTATGATTTTGCTGGTGCGCAGGGATAACTCTTCCAGCAGTGTCACGATCTTGCGGCGGCTGCTTTTCATCCGCACTTCCGCTTCCAACCGATGCCCGGCGCTGGTGGCCGGATCGGTGATTTTTTCCCAGTCGTTGCGGTTGCGTTCCAGTATCTTGCGAATGGTGTTGAGATTTTCCGGAATTCGCTTGCTGATGGTGGCCTTGGCATCAACCTCCGCAGTCGAAATGCGCATGGTCCGATCAAAGGGCAACTCTCCCGATTGCACCAGAGCCAGAATATCGATGGCGCTTTGTACGCAACTGTCGCTCTCCAGCACCTTCTTACGGAAGGTCATCCGCGTGAGTTCAATTTTCTTGGCCAGGCGGATTTCTTCTTCCCGGGTCAACAGCGGTATTTCACCCATCTGGGTCAGGTACATTCGCACCGGATCATCAATGCGTTTACTTCCGACCTCCACAATCTCGTCTTCCTTGACGCTTTCAATTTCTTCTTCGGCCTCCCGCATCATGTATTCGCTGGGATCATCCGGCGATGGGGAGGCAATTTCCTGGGCCACGTCGGCCTCATCCCGAAACTGGATACCCATCTCATCAAATTGCTGAAATAAGGCATCAAGGCGGTCCGTGGCAATGGCCTCGTCCGGCAGCAATTCGTTGAGTTCCTCGTATGTAAGGTAACCCTGCGCTTTGCCCTTGGAAATCAGCAGCGCAATATTTGAATTTGCCTTCGCCAGCGGAACGGTGTTGACCATTGCTGGAGGCTGTACTTGATCCGTTATTACCGTTGTCACCAAAATCTCCAAACGTATCGTTATTAATCTGGGCCCGCATCAACTCAATGGTGGCTTTAATCCGGCATCGCACAAGCCACCAGCCGCGAGAATCAACTAACCGCACCGATCAAGTTTTGACGGCTCGATCGTCACTGCATCGGCACCTGCGTTTACCCTGGCTGGCATTGACCCCAGATTCTTAATTCCGCACCCGATGGCCCCAACTTTCCAAAGGTCCAAAGTTTCAAGCTCGGCGCCAACCGCCTACGACACTTTTCAATAAAAACTCGGGAATCATCTTTCCGGCTAGTTCATGGCTCGGCTGGGCCGCACATCCTTACGACACTTCAACGCGCCAGACCGCCACAACGCGCGATTCAAATTATTTTAGCAGGAAAATTTTGTGTGGTCTACCCAGCCCGCTCATGCCAGCCCGAACAATATTACACAAGTTTAATCATCACATGCACTTACGTCGTTTTTATCACACAACATCAATCTGTTTTTTTCCCCTCATGGGGCGATATCCGCCGACGACGCTCACTCAACAAGTCACTGAAAGATTCCGCCGATATCGCCGCCGCTCCCGTAGCCAGACCTGCTTCACCATATTCCTTGAGCCGTGCCAACGATCCGGTTAATTTTTCCTGTAAATTATCCCCAAGGGCCGCCTCCCGCTGATATTCAATTGCCATGGCTGCCAGCGGTCCTTCGCCGAGCATACCGACAAACTCTCCCAGGCTGCACCGGCTTAAGTCAACGGCACCCTCTACGTATTCCATCAACTCTGCGGCCAATTTCCGCACAGCGCCTTCCGAAAATAATTCCAGGGTGAGCGCGTCGCCAAGCGAGGCATACAGTGTAAAATCCGTCAATAAGACCCCAATGACCCATTGCTGCGCCCGCATCCGGGCGTCCCGTACGGCCGACCGCTCAGAGCCGCCTGGAGCCGGTTGACCCGCCAGGGCAGTCGCAGGAGCCGCCACTGAAATCTTGCCAAGACTCCGGACCACATCATCGACACTGATGCCTATAAGCTCTGAGATTCGATTGATAAAAAGTCCGCGACGCAAAACATCCATCGTGGTACCATGCATCGCCATGGCCACCATGCGCAGCATCGCCGTCGCCGCCTGTTGCTTTTGCACCAGCGAATCCGTGGCTCGAAATGCCCCACTCAAAATTTTCCACTGAAATTCCAGGGCTTCCAGCGCCTGCCCCACCACCTGTTTAAAGGCCTCTCCGCCATGGCTCATGCAGTAGTCGCACGGGTCTTTGCCATCCGGTACGCCCGCAATCTTCACTTCGACCGGTTCGCGAATAAACACTTCCAAAGCCCGGTCTGCGGCCCTTCTGCCCGCTTCATCGTTATCAAACGTAAGCACCACGGTCTCAATAAAACGTCGCAACAGCCGGGCATGTTCCGCAGTCAGTGAAGTTCCCAAGGTCGCCACCACGTTGGTGACGCCCGCCTGGTGACACGCAATAACATCCATGTAGCCTTCAACCACCACGGCGGTTTTGGTGCGAAGCATCTCCGGCCTGGCGACGTCCAGACCATACAGAGCTTCACGCTTCATAAAAATCGGCGTTTCCGCCGAATTCAGGTACTTCGGCCCCTCCTCGGTGGGAACACCCGTCTTAGCATCGGCTTTCCCCGGCACAGCAGCCGGAATCACCCGTCCTCCAAATGCCACCACTCGACCAGTGACATCGCATATCGGAAACATGACCCGGTTGCGAAAGACATCAAACACGCTGCCATCTGCACGTGCTTTACCCAGGCCCGTCTTGATCAGCTCTTGCCGGGTATGGCCCTTGCGCGTGGCCGCATCGGTCAGGTGTGTCCAGCCTTCCGGAGCCAGGCCCAGACGAAAGTTTTCAATGGTTTCCGGCGTTAAACCGCGGCTTCGCAGATAAGCCATCGCCGCAGCTCCGCCCCGCGATAACAAGCATTGCCGAAAATGCTCCATCGCCCATTCATTGACTTCGTACAGACGCTGTCGGGGTGTCGCGGTATCGGCACCTTTGCGCGATGACAATTCAGGCAGGGTGACGCCCGCCTTGCCGGCCAGATAACGCAAGGCTTCTCCCGGCGTCATTTTGTGATAATTCTGCACAAACCGAAAAACATCCCCCGCACTGGCGCAAACAAAGCAGCTGAAAATCTGCTTCTGCGGACTCACATACATCGAAGGCCGCCGATCATCATGAAATGGGCACAGCCCCACCAACTCTTTTCCCGCACGCTTGAGCGCAATATGTTCCCCGATAATGTCCTCTATGCGAACTGCGTCACGAACCGTCTGAAATATTCCACTGGAATCACTCATCGCACACTATCTTACCTGCTGATCAGCCGTTAGGAACCTCAGCTATCATCATAAGGCGTCCCTTAGCTGTATTATAGGACCGTTAAGCCGCCTCTACTCACCGTCGCGGCCACGCTCGAAGCCCAATTCACATAGGCTATAATAACCCAACAGGAACGGCCGCCGGGAATATCACCATGACAATTGATACTTTGCATATCGGGGATCGAGTTTACGCACCCTGGCGTAAAGAACGGCTTTTCCCCGCCAGAGTTACTTTTCTATCCAACGGAACCGCCTATGTTTCCTATGACGATGGCGAAACAGATCGCCTGCCCAGCCGAAAATTACAACCCTCCAACAAAGTCTTTATCATCGAATCTGTGTCCCGCCGCCCCACTGAAAAATTTTGGTCCGAAGGCCGATTGCTGGGCGAATTTCTCCGGATGATTGGATCCCGCGCTTTGTATTCCTTCATCCGTACCAAACTGGAGTTGCGCCATTTCCTCAGGCAGGCCCGGCTTTCCAGCGGCCGACACATTCACCTTTCCATGCATGGCCTGCGCCGCAAGCTGGTTTTGCAACTGGAAGAAGTGGATGTGGATGAAATCATAGAAATGGCCGGTGATTTAACCGGGAAAATAGTGTTTTCATCGAGTTGCCTCACCGGCCAAGATGCGTTTGCCAAGGCCTTTGTCAAAGGGACTCATGCCCAGGCCTTTATCAGCCCGCGGCGTGAAATTCGCTGGGCCGATGCCGCACTGGTAAGCCAGCTTTTTTACAAGAAGCTTTTCTGCGATGGCGTAAGTCCGTACGTAGCCTATCGGTTTGTGCGAAAAATGTACCCGCAGCACGCCGATCTGAGCTTTTTTAGCAGTTGATCGGTGGCCATTAAAGGGGAAGTCTGACGCCGATTTCAACCTACGCGCTCTATCTTGCACTCAGGCAAAGCCCGCAGAAAAATCTTGCCGTAGTGCTTGGTTGTAATACGCTTGTCCAACACCACCACAATGCCGGTATCGCGGCGCGTACGAATCAGCCGGCCGAAGCCCTGCTTGAATTTGAGAACCGCTTCCGGAACCTGGTATTCCATAAAAGGGTTTCCGCCGCCGGCCCGGATGGCTTCCACCCGGGCTTCCACCAAGGGCCTGTCGGGCACCGCAAACGGCAGTTTAGTGATAATCACATTGGATAGTGCTTCGCCCGGCACATCCACCCCCTGCCAAAAGGAA
Organism: Planctomycetota bacterium; assembly: GCA_021851715.1. Taxonomy (GTDB): domain Bacteria; phylum Planctomycetota; class Phycisphaerae; order WQYP01; family WQYP01; genus JABEVA01. The sequence continues at coordinate 23,398 of JAJZCR010000049.1, read as the reverse complement.
TCCGTTCCCAGCAACACGCTGTTATTTTCTGCGCGAAATCTCTCCAGGAGCTGGCCTCGGGCGAGTTTGCCGTCATGCGTGTGCATCGGATAACCCAACGCCTGAAGCTGGGGTCGCAAAATAGCAGCCGCTTGATCAATCTGACTGTAACTGGTGAACAAAATAAACGCCCGGCCTTTGCTCAATCGAATGTAGTGCATAGCCCGCTCCATGGCCCGCGGCAGGAAATCCGGTTCGTCCGGCGTGGGCAAGCCGTTTTCAAGGTAAAGTGTTACCTGTTCTTTATAATCAAAGGGTGAACCGAGTTGCAGCTCCTGCCCGACCGCCAAACCAATACGCTTGCGAAAAAAAGCAAACGCTCCCCCCAGGCCGGTGGAAACGGCCGAAGATGGTTCTTCATCCTTGGCAATTTTTCGTCTGCTGGACTTGCCACTGGAACTAATCTCCGGTGTGGTCAACGTGGCACTGGTGAGAATCACCGAACCTTTCATAGAAAATAGATTAGCCGCCAGGTGATCCGATACATCAATGGGACTGGAGCTAAGTGCAATGCGACGGTGGCCGCGACCGGTGTTTTCGATCCAGTAAACGCTGTCCGAATGCTCCTGGGCAAGCAGGGCCTCGGCCACGGTGGCCAGGCCGCGGCACCGGTTGGCAAAACTGCTAAGTTCAAAACGATCGCGCTGGGCTTCCTGAGCCGGGCCGACAGGCGGCGAGCCTTCCGTAGTGTCATCGGTGACCGGGCCGGCGGCGGCACCCACACGCAAGGCGCATACCGCGGCCAGATTGTCCAGATTTTTCCCCAGTGTTACCAACGCCGGAGTCAGGCAATTTTCAATGATATTTTTGTCGCGAACCCGACCATTGGTAGATCCAGAATTTTTGAGCCACAGCGCCAGCGCATCACAAAACTGATCCGTCCGTGCCATCGCGTTGTCTACCGCTTCAATGGCGGGCTTCACGTCCATCTCCTTGAGGCTTGCTAAAAAACCTCTTCCCTGCCGGGATTGGTGCAAACTGCTTAGCAGATAACGCACCTGGCTTTCTTTGAGAGACAGGCCGAGATGGTCCGCAGCCACGGCTTCAATGGTGTGCGCCTCATCGAGAATCACAATGTCATAATTGGGCAACATGGCTGAACCCGCCCGGCGAAGGGCTAAATCTGAAAAAAACATGGCATGGTTGCACACCAAGATTTGTCCGTGAGCCATACGGCGCCGACTGGCCTGGTAGAAGCAGTGGTCATAAAACTTGCAGCGTTTGCCCAGACAATTACCGTGCTCGGCGCAAGTTTTATCCCAAACCTGCCAGGCGGGCTGACGGGGCAGGTCCGAAAGTGATCCGTCGGTGGTGTGGGCGGCCCAGTCGCGAATCATCTGCAGATCCTCAACCTGCTGGGTATCGGCAAAAAGATGAACGCTTTTCTGATGGGCCTGTTCGGTACGGCGCTGGCAAAGATAATTGGACCGTCCCTTGCAGAGCACCGCGGAGAATTCCTCGCCCGTGACCGCCCTCAAAAATGGTATGTCCTTATCGATCAATTGTTCCTGCAGGCTGATAGTGTGGGTGGAAATAAGCACCCGGCGACGGTTTTCAACGACTTCGGCAATGGCGGGCAGCAGATAGGCAAAGGATTTGCCTACACCTGTACCCGCTTCCACAATCAGATGCTGGCGATGTTTGAAGGCTTCGGCCACAGCCGCGGCCATCTCCACCTGTTGAGGACGTAGCTCAAAATTACCCATGCGGCGGGCAACAACGCCGCCGGGAGAAAGAAAACTCTTAACATCAATCGCCATGTTTTAGAGCATACCGCGGCGGGAATACGCCGCAACCATGCCGCCTAGGCTGGCTGGGGAGACGGATCGTGCTCGGGCCGATTGGCCATCCAGTCTTCCAGCGTGGCCACACGCTCGGGATGCTTGAGACTGCTGGCGAGAAACCCCGCACCGTACTGCGGCATCGGATCCTGATCCGTCGGCTGATAACGCAAATCAACACTCCAACGCACATGATTGGATTGGTTGGGGGTGGAAGAATGAACGAGACGATCGTTAAACAAAATTGCACTGCCGGCCTTTACCGGCAAGGCCACAATATTAGCGTTTTGGGTCAGAGACTTCAGGTATTTCTCATCCACTTCCAGGTAGGAAGTGCCGGTAAGCGATTCACGGTGAAAATCCAGTACCCGTTTTTTCTGGGTGCGCGGAATCACGTGCAGGCAGCCGTTTTCATAAGTGGCATCCACCAGCGGAATCCACACCGTGATGACGGGGTTGGAGTTGGCGTCCGGCCAATAGCTTTTATCCTGGTGCCATGGAACGGCCCCCGCCGCCACTTTGGGCACCTTGGGCCGCACGTTATACACCGGATTTGCAAAAATTTCCGGACCGATGAGCGATTGCATCGCCCCAATAATTTTGGGATTGGACATGAGAATAAAATAGCCCGGAATACGATCCCGCCAACTACGGCCATACTGCAGAAAATCCTTATCCGTCAATCCGTCAAAAAGCCGCGCTAAACGTGTGGCAAACGGTTCCTGCTCCAGTTTGTCCTTAATCTTGCCGTCGCGGAACAGTTCGTCGGCGATGTGGTTGACTTTTTCGGTCATGGCAGTGCGGGCAGAGGCCATGTCAGCATCAGTAAGCAGAGTTTCGATTACGAGATAGCCTTCGCGATCATAGTGTTCAACCTGCTGGGCGGTCAGGGTGCCATGCTTCGGGTCGCGTTCCATCATCAATCCTTGATCACCAGTGGAATTCGTTGCCGGCAAATTAAGCCGGTCAGAATCACAATGGCCTTGAAAACACTACCAATATTATCTGCCGCCTGAGAGAATATCAAGGTAAATCTTGCAAAATAGGCTCGCCGGTGCCGCTAAGATCGCGATTTTATCGGGTGATGGCAGAACGGTGCCCCGTTCCCAGCCAGAGGCGAATCACATGGACTTGGTAGAGCGCGTTGGGCATCAACGGACTTTTCTTGTTACGCAGCAGTTGGCCGAAAACCTCTACCTGCTGGCCGGGAGAAAAACCACTCATGCGCCGAGCCGGAGTCAGGATAAGCCGTCCACCGTACGGATCGTTGCTGACCACCCCTGCATAGCGCAAGGTCCAGTGGCCGTGCGATCCTCCGACGTAATTAAGCCGGCCAAAGACAATTCGATAATCCGGACTATGCCAGCCGGGGCGGCCCGCCGGATACGGATTTAAACTGCCGCACCCAGCCAGGAAAAGAGCCAGGCTCAGACTTGCGGCGATTAGAGGGAAGTTGCGGACCATGATATTCCAATCCTTTCAAGGGTAGTCTGGACCCCTTCACGCAGCTTGCTGGCGGGCCAGCGTTCTGGCGTATCAGGCGGTGTCACCAATGGTGTGAACCATCAGGCCATTGGTAGTGCCGGCGGTACCCAGCGGAGCACCGGCGGCGATTAACACACGATCTCCGCAGCATGCCCAGCCGCGTCTTACCACCAAATCATCCACCATCATCGGCAGATCGTCAAAATGCGCAGGAATGTCCGTTTGCAGGGGCACTACGCCATAGTATAGAGCCATTCGCCGCACGGCCGCTGCATTGGTGGAAAGGGCCACCACCGGGATGGTAAAGCGATTTTTGGAAAGAAATCGCGCTGAACCGCCCGCCTGCGACCATACCACCACAATGCGGGCGTCCATGTCGCGGGCGATCAGCTTGGCTCCATACGCAATGGCCGCGGTTTGGTGGTGCATCAACTGGAGCAAGCGCGGCGGAGGCCACTCTATATTGCTTTTGTCAATGTACTCTTCCGTTTTATCAGCAATTTGCCGCAGCATTTCCACCGCCGCCACCGGATGTTGACCGGTGGCCGTTTCGCCGGAAAGCATCACGGCATCAGCCCCATCAAGAATGGCGTTGGCCACGTCAGATACTTCCGCACGCGTAGGCGAAGGATGTTCTACCATGGATTGCAGCATTTGCGTGGCAACAATCACCGGCTTGCCCGCGTCATGCGAGGCCCGCACCACCTGTTTTTGCAACAGCGGCACCGCGGTCAGATCCATCTCCACTCCCATGTCTCCGCGGGCCACCAGAATGGCGTCGGCGGCATTGGTGATAGCAACGATATCTTCCACCGCCTGCGGCATTTCTATTTTGGCGATCAACGCAATGTCCGCATTGCGGGAGTTGAGGTAAGACCGGACCGATTCAACGTCTGCACTGCTGCGCACAAACGAAAGGGCCAGATAGTCAAGCTGGTTGGCGATGGCCCAGTCGATATCCGCCCAGTCCTTATCGGTGATGCTGGCAATGTGCAGGTGCGTGTTGGGCAGGTTCAGTCCCTTATTGCCCAGAATAATTCCACCGACAGTCACTTTGCACCGAATGGCATCGGTTTGTTTGTCGATGACCAGCGCCCGAATCATGCCATCATCAATCAGCAGTTTCTGACCGAGTTCCACATCATCAATCAGGACCGGGCAATTGCAACTGAAAACGCCCGCGACCCCTTGCGCCGGTTGGCGCTGGATGATAAATTCATCCCCGGGCACGACGCGCACGCCGCCGTCAATGACCGGTCCAAGCCGAATCTTTGGCCCGCACAAATCGCCCATAATGGCCGGCGGGAAATCCGTTTCAGCCGCCCGAATTATACTGAGAAAATTATTGCGCTGTTCAAGGGAGCCGTGCGAAAAATTGAGTCTGGCAACGGATATTCCAAGGTCACAAAACCGTTTAAACACAGCGGATGTACCGCTGGCCGGTCCAAGGGTAACAACCATTTTGGTACGAGATCGTTCCAACATCATGAGAGCGAACCTTTCGAGGCCCTCCAGCCTTTTATCGCCGCCACCAAAACCGCTCACGCGCGGCTTATCTTGGTTTTATCACCGCAATGGAAAGTTCCTGCAACTGTCGGGATTCCACTACCGACGGAGCCTCGGTCATCAAATCGGTGCCGCTCTGGGTTTTTGGAAAAGCGATGACATCCCGAATACTGGACCGGTTAAGCATAAGCATCACCAGGCGGTCGAGTCCCAGTGCGATTCCACCATGCGGTGGAGCACCAAACTTGAGGGCATCCAGCAAAAACCCAAATTTCTTCTGGGCATCTTCCGGAGAAATACCAAGTATGGAAAATACTTTGGATTGCACCTGGCCCTGGTGAATACGGATGGATCCGCCGCCGATTTCAATGCCATTGAGCACAATATCATAAGCCTTCGCGCGTACTTTTACGGGGTCTGAATCGAGCAGCGACAGATCTTCATCGAGAGGCGCGGTGAAGGGATGATGTTTGGCCACATAGCGCGCCGATGCAGCATCAAATTCGAAACTTGGAAAATCCGTCACCCACAGAAAAGCATGACGATCCGGCGGAATCAGATTCAGTTGCCGGGCCAGCACCTGCCGCAGTTCTCCCAGCACGCGCCATCCGATCTCCTGCTTGTCCGCAATCGCCAACAGAATATCGCCGTCGCGGGCGGAGTTTTTTTCCCGCAGGGTTTGCTGAAGGGCCGGAGAAAGAAATTTTGCGATTGGCCCCCCCATGGTGCCCGCTCCCGCCTCGCCACCGAGCTTGATCCAGGCCAATCCTTTCGCCCCCAGCCGTTTGGCTTCGTCCGTCAGACCATCTAATTGCTTGCGTGAAAGCGCCGCTCCACCGGGCACGGCTAGCATCTTGACGCGCCCCCCCGCCGCCACTGCATCGCGAAACACCGCGAAGTCCGCCTGGGCCACCGTATCGCTGACATCGCAAAGCTCCAGGCCGTAACGCATGTCGGGACGATCGATACCGAAGCGATCCATGGCCTGCTGCCAGGTCAGATGTACGAAAGGCGTCTGAATTTCAAGGTCCAGCACTTCACGCCAGAGCCGCACGATCAGGTCGGTGATCAGCTCCATCACCTGCCGGCGATCCACAAAGCTCATTTCCAGATCCAACTGGGTGAATTCGGGCTGGCGGTCGGAACGCAAGTCTTCATCACGAAAGCAGCGGGCAATCTGCATGTAGCGGTCCATACCGCCTACCATCAGCACCTGCTTGAAAAGCTGCGGGCTTTGCGGCAGAGCATAGAATTCTCCGGGATGCAGCCGTGAAGGAACCAAAAATTCCCGTGCTCCCTCGGGCGTACTTTTATAGAGGACAGGTGTTTCAATTTCTAAAAATCCGTGCGAATCGCAGTAGTCCCGCATGATTTTAGTCACACGGTGGCGCAACATCAGGGCTTCGGTCATGTCGCGCCGGCGCAGGTCCAGGTAACGATATTTCAGCCGCACGTCCTCATTGACGGGATCATGCTGTGCCGGTGAAAACGGCGTCGCCTCGGATTTATTAACGAGATCCACCTCCTCGGCGAGAATTTCAATTTCCCCCGTGGGCATCTTGGGATTGATGGCGGCAGCCGAGCGTTCAACCACACGGCCCTTCACCATCACCACATCTTCCATGCGCAGTTGCCGGCCCAGGGCGTGAGCAGCAGCGTGTTCCGGATGAAAGACCACTTGCGTGAGGCCCCCGCGGTCCCGCAGGTCCACGAATACCACGCCGCCGTGATCCCGATAGGATTGCACCCAACCAGCCAGCGTAACTTCCCGCCCGCCATCGGATTTCCGCAAGGTGCCACAATCATGTGTGCGCTGCAATTTCACAAAGTTCCCTTCAAAAGTCCATCGGCCGCCAAGCGGCAACCTTTTGTTCTGCGTCTTTACGCCCCGCACCAGCCACGGTTACTTGCCGCTGATCCATCGAGTCATCAACGGCAGCGCCGGCTCACCCTGAAGCGAATAACTCCCGTAATCGCTGGGCTTTCCACCCGGCATCCATTCCCACAAAAACGCTCCGGCAAAAATCTTCCTGGGCAGGCCATCCCAAGCCACGACAAACGACTCATAGGCCCGCAATTGTTCATCGGGATCCAACGGTCCGCTGCCGGTGTAATTCCACGGCTCCACGATGGAGTCCTGAAGATTATACCAGCCGATCTCCGTCAACAGCAGTGGCCGGTGCATTTTCGCGGCAAAGGCCAGCACCTGTTTTTGAATCGGACGCCAGCGCTGGACCAGAGTGGAAACCGTGTGGCCGGGATGGTACGCCAGCCGCCAATACGCATTCATGGCCACATAATTGAGCTCATGCCAGATCAACACTTGCTTGTAATGGTCCCAATTGGCGCTGTAAATAAGCTTACCTTTGAAAATTGTTCGCGTCATGCGGACAATGCGCCGCCAGCGCCCGCGAAATTTTTCCGTTGAAAGCAGTTCGCTGCCCACCGAGAAAATGGAACACTTCCCCGCTGCGGCAACGTGTGCGTAAGTGCGAATGTACGCCCGATAGCCGACAAACCATTGGTGCCAGCTTTTGGGTTTAATAGTGCCCCGCCACTGATCGCCCGTGGCGTGGTCCAGCAGAATAATCGGCATCAGCAGGGTGTGCATGCCAAGTTGATGGGCATACAACAACAGCCTGGTCATGGCCTTGGGCCTGGCGGTAAGATTCCAGTTGAGATACACGTGGTTGCTGTGTACATTTTTTTGCCGCGCATCTACGACAAAATTAATCCATCGGCACCCCAGCTTCTGCAGGTGCTTCACCGAGCGGTAATATTTTTGGATGTTTTTAGGATCATTGATTTGCATGGCAAAGCCGCGAATCGGCGGCAAACCTTTCAAGGGCAGGGGCACTACGGCTGACGCAGCAGCCACGTGTTGCCGATGGCGGGTCAGAAGAATTCCACCCAGCAGAATGATCGCGATAGCCATTCCGGCCAGAAAAGTGAGTTTACTTGGTTTCACGGCGAAGCTACGTCCTTTCTTAAGCCCGCTCCAACAGCGGACGAGGCATTGTCTTGGAATACGCCGGGTCTTTCAAGGGCAGGATTGCGTGTTCTAGCCGGTGGCTGCACAGCGGGCTTCCAGATACTCCAAAATCAAGTGCAAGATCACTTGATGGGCCTCCTGAATGGGCGCGGTGCGCTGGCTGGGTACCACCACCGATAAATCGCACAGCCGCAGATTTTCTCCACCACCCTTGCCCAGCAAGCCGATCACTTTTCCTCCAGCCTGGCGCATGGCGTGGCTGGCGCGAATCAAATTCTGGCTCTGGCCGCTGGAACTGAAAATCAGGAGCACATCGTTGGGCCGGGCAAACGCCTGGACCTGACGGGCAAACACCGTGGCAAAATCCCAGTCGTTACCAATGCAGGTTAAGGCCGTCCCATCCGCCGCCAGACAAATGGCCGGTAACGCCCGCCGATCCGGCCGCGAATATTTACCGGTAATTTCCTGGGCCAGGTGCATGGCCTCCGCCGCGGAACCGCCGTTGCCGGCCGTAAGCAGCTTGTGCCCCCCCAGCAGAGCATCAGAAATGGCCCCGGCGATTTGCTCGATAACCGGAAGCTGATTTTCCAGCGAGGCAATGATGCGACTGGAATCACGAATACAGTCCAGCAATAACTGCCTCATTGCCGGAGGAGCCGAAGGGGGTGTGGTGTTCACAGATTAGATCTCCTTGAAAAATATTTATTGATAGGACATTCCACCAGGACCAAGATAACCAGCGCCAACGCAGCGCTGATCCCCGTTGGCAGCCACCATGGCTCTAGCACAGGCATGAGCGTATTTTGACCCAAGCCTGTGAATTGATACATCAGCCGGGCGTGCGACCACCAAAACCAGTTGAATCGTAAGGCCTGATCGGTGCCATCCAGCAGCCATAATACAGGACAGGCATTGACCGTTAGTCCTAACGGCCAATGAGTCTGGAGTTTTGCCAGATCCGCCAGCAGCGGCATGAGCACCACCGGCAGAGCCAGCAGGACCATGGCCAGCGTGGTCGTAGCTGCGACCGCCACACTCGGCCCCAGCGGGTGCAGCAGCCGAGTCAGCGCCGCACACAGCAGAATCCACGCGGCCAGAATCGCCACAATACGCAGCACCACCAGCGTGGGAAGTGCGCCCGAGCTGATGGCCGCAAAGACCAATGGCAGCACCACAGCCAGTACCACCCAGCCGACCCCAACGGCTACCCATACGAAGTGTTTGGTCCGTGCCGCTACCATAATCGCGGCCATGGTGGCAAAAAGCATCAGCAACATCAGCCATCCAGCGAACATATCCGCCGGAGGCATGGCGGTGGCGATCCAACCGGTACCGCCATGGACCGCCCCGGCAATGGCTACCCAAGAGCTGGTCGCTACAACCACCAAGCCCAGCGCCGGCCAGGCAGCACTGGCGGTTTCTCGCACCAACAAAGATAACGGGGTGGAATTCATAGGTGTGGCATCTTACCAGAAATGTATCGGAACGTACCATATTTATGAACGTCCATGGGGTGGTAAGGTGTGTGGCCGGATTGGTAGCAGATCAAGGAAACGGACGGTAAAAATGCCTCCGCTAAGACGATTGGGAACGCACTACTGCGTTGAGGGACCAGGCAAAAATAACTTCACCCTTTCCGGCTGGTCCTTTTGCCCGGTGGCATCGGGGCAGCGCTGCGGCGGTCACGGACAATCCCCGGCCATCCGCCGCCAAGTGGGCATAAAAAAATTGTCCCTCCAGCCATCTCCAAGCACCGCATCAGAAAGTTTTGACCTGGGCGATTTGAAATCGATCTTCATCCCGGGAATAGTGGAATATTTCCGCATAGCGGCCTCAATTCAAGACTGCGGACGTGCGGCACCTTTTCCTTCTGCGGGCATTGTTGTGGTTGCGGTTGAAGGCTTGGTGGCAGGCTGCTGCTGGGATATGGCGGGCGCTGTTTCAGATATGCCTGATTTCAGAACACGCACAAAACTCACGAGGATCAAAGTCAGCAGAATAAGCAGATAAATTCGCAAGACCAGCAATGATGTCTTGACCAACGGCGTCATTTTCATTCGTGGCATTCGGCATCCTTTGTTTGCGCACGGGTTATACCCGCAGCCGGCTCATCAGCCCCTTGGTAATATCATTGAAGTGGATAACTCCCAGCAGATGATCACGACGATCCACCACCGGCAGCATCCGGAAGTGGTACTTCAGGAATAGCTCCGCCAAATCGTCACGCGTGTCGTCGGCTTCGGCGGTGACCACCGGAGAGACCATGATTTCGCCCAGAGTTCCATCATCCCGGGCCAGCACCAGATCACGCAGATCTACAACCCCCTGCAGCAGCTTATCCTCCGGCTGTATTACATAAATGTAGGAAATCGCCTCGTGCGGCTTGCCTGAGCCGCGAATGGATGCCAGCGCGGTGCCAATCAATGTTTCCTTCGGCAGGGCCAGATAATTCTCGCTGAGCATGGATTGCGCCACTGATTCCCTTTGCGAAAGCAACTCGCCGATGCGCTGCGCCTGATCCGTCGGCAGCAACCGCATCATCTTTACCGCGTCCTCGTGCGGCAACACCGAGAATAAATCCGCAAGCTGCGGAATCGACATTTCCTGAAGGATCTTGGTGGCACGCTCCTGCCGCAAATCGGCGATCAGTTGGCGCTGGGTGCGCGGCTCGGCTTCCACGAGGGTTTCCGCCGCGGTCTCCGGGGCCAGTGCGGAAAACAGAGCCTGCTGTTCCTTGCCTGTGAGTTCTTCCAGTGTGTCCGCCAAATCTTCCGGGGGAAGTTCTTCGATCTGCTTGCGGGTGATGGATAATCGCACCGCATCCCGAGCCACGGCATCTTCCAGAGAAAGGGGCTGCACATATTTCCAGTTTATGAGATGTTCCCTGGCGTGTAAGAAACGCGATATCCCCCACCGGCGAAGGAAGCCATTGAATGAAAGATCCACATGAACGAGAATCATGCGATCTTGCGAAACCAGCAGATGCACATCGTTGACCACCTCCGTACGCCGACCATCCATGTCAAAAATTGTTTTCCCCATCAGGTGTGATTCCAGCAATATCCATCCCGGCTGGTCGACAAAACACGGAAAACCGGCCCCGTACTTGGCCGTGGCGGGGTCGATTTGATCGGGTGCGGCGACAAACACATAATCATCATCAATGCGCGCCACCTTGAGCCATGGAATCAGCTCCGACGGTTTTCCCCAGCCGTGTTCAACCACAATGCCGACAGCATCGGGATAGGCCTCGGTCATTTTGAACGCGATATCCGAGATTTTGCCCACATGTTCGGAGATTTTACTCAAGCATATTTTGCGCCCGCGCAACTCGGAATAATAAAACGTACGATAATCCCGGCTGCTGTTAGCGGGACCGAACGGTGCCGGCCGCGGAGAAGAACCAGAGAATGGTTTTGGCATGGTGCGACTCAATATATCAAAGCCCATGGAAAAAGCGACCGGCACGATGCCAGAAAGCGGGTTCCATTACATCCGGAAATATTTGAGTTATACCGTAGAGGGTTGAAACAAAGATAACGAACAGCGCGATGGACCAATTGGCGATGTTCTGCCACCTGGTGTTCACATATTTGCCCATCACGTCCTTGTCGTTAAGAATCAGAATCAGGAAAAACAGGCTTGATGGCAACAGGGTTACCGCCACTACTTGGACAAAAATCGTGATGTCATTTTGCACGGCGACGCTGGCCACGACGGAGACCACACCCGCCGCCAGCAGCATGGCCACGTAGACCACATAAAACCAGGGCGCATCGCGCACGGACTTGTTCAAGGAATGCGCCCATCCGAACAGCTCGCCCAACGCCCAGCTTGTGGAAAGAGAGACGCAAAGAGCCCCCAACAAGCCCGCGTCGAAGAGGCCGATGGCAAAAAGAACCTCGGCCCACCGCCCCCAATCCGTTCCGGCGGGCATGACCTTGGGCATTTGCAGGGCGGCCTGCTGGGCCGACGTGACCACCATCCGCCCGTGCGGATTGAAATAGAATACGCCGGCGGTGGCGACGATGATGAAGGCCGCCACAATACAGGTTAAAAGCGATCCCGCGAAAGTGTCCACTTTCCCCATCTTGATATCGTGAACGTCCATGCCCTTATCGACGACGGCGGACTGTTGGAAAAATATCTGCCAAGGTGTAATCGTCGTGCCTATATTGGCCATGATCAGCGTAATCATGGCCGACATCGGCAAAATCCCGACCAGTGTCGGAGCGTAGAACCCCTTGCCCACAGCCAGCCACCCCTCCTTGACATTGCCCGTCTGCATTGCCCAGAACGCGGCCGGGATGTATACGAAGTTAAAGAGGCAGAAAAGCATCGTAAGCTTTTCAAAGGTCCAATATTTTCCCGTCACCACGATCATGAAAAGCAGAAGCGTGACACCCAAAAACGTGACCCAGGCGGGAATGCCGAAGATGCTCATGGCCTGGGTCATGCCGATATATTCCGTCACCAGTGTAAGCCAGTTCACGATCGCCAGATCAAAGATTGAAAAGCATCCCCAGAACGGGCCGAAGGAGTCGAAAATAGCCTCCGCATGGCCACGTTTGGTCACAGCTCCCAGTCGAACCGTCATCTCCTGTACGTAATAGGCCATCGGTACCAAGATAATAAACGCCCACAACAGGTTAAACCCCGTCAAGGCCCCGGTCTGGACGTAGGTGGATATCCCGCCGGCGTCGTTGTCGGCAATCATGGTGATCATGCCCGGACCGACGACCGCAGCCAACAGCAGCATGCGCCGCCGCGACCTGCCCAGCCAATGAAAACTCTTGTTGATCCAATACACCGTTCACCTTGATGATACAAATGCCGAACGGTAAATTAGACGCCCGGCGTGGCAATCTTACCCGTGGTATTAATCCGGAGTCTCGACTATCCCACCCGCAGGACAACGTTCGCCCACACTTTTTCCGGCACTTCAGTGCCTGTGACGTATGTTACCGGCAGCGCCGTTCTTTGTCACGCGGCAGCGCTAACTTTCCAATGAGTTATTGCGAGCATTTGATTAACCCGTACGAGCGCAAAATCAGCGACAGAAGATAGGCCGCTACCATACGCAGCAGCGATTCTGCCACATCCAGCGGCAACCAGAAAAGCGAAACGGGAATATGCATTCGCCGATGATACAGGGGATGAATCAACCCGGCGAGAATGGCGGCGAAAATCACTATCAGCAAAAGCCCACTTAGCCAGTAGAACATACGGAAGCGGTTCAAGATTGTTTTCCCATTGAGCATAGTTGCCGCCAGCGTCGCGGCCTGCAGACAAAAAATCCGCCGGCCTGACCGTGGGCCGTTGAGGGCGGGTTAAACGCTCCGGGGAAAAAAGAACAAGCCCGGCGTGTGGCCGGGCTTGTTTTATTGGGTTTTAGAGAATTTTCTGTCTTGGGTCAGCTAGTTTTTAGTTTCTCGGAGGAGGCGGACTGTGCCTGCGGCCATGCCCATGATGGGGCTTGCCCATGTGCAGAGTAATCGTTCCGGCACTCACCGATTGGCCGGATACTTTCACCGGCCGGCGCAAATGCCCAAAGCCCACACCGCGTTTCATGGCAACAATGCGATATACGCCGGGCCGGGCGTTGTTCACGGTAAAAGTGCCGTCATCAGCGGTTTTGGTAACACCAAAAACGTTAAGGTGCCATACCGTCTTGCCAGGTTCAATGCGGCCCGGGCGTCGACCATGATGTTTCCAGTGGTGGTTGGGCATCATCATAACGCGCACAAAGGCACCGCCTACCGGCTGACCGCTGCTGTCCACCACTTTACCGGTAATGGTGCATGTACCGGCATGGGGCCGAGCCTGGGCGTTAGCCGCCAGGGCCAGGGAGAAAGCCAAGGCCAGCACGCCGGCCATGGCCAGGGACCAAGAAGGTAGTCTTTTCATAGCAGTAACTCCTTAAAAAGTGAAAGGCGATTTTTTCACGTAACCTCCGGATGAACGCCAACCAGATGGATCACGTAAAGGCCGCCCTTCCGTATGGACTACGGAAGATACACGCCCTGCCCCGTTAAAAGTTGCAGATCGCTGCGATGATCAGGCCTTCGATTTTCCGGCGGTCATATTTTTGATAATGGCATCGCCGAAAGCACTGCACTTCACTTCCGTGGCCCCGCTCATCAGACGGGCAAAATCATAAGTCACAACGCGTTGCCTAATCGTTTGCTCCAGGCCACGGACAATGGCATCCGCCGCTTCCTGCCAGCCAAGGTATTCCAGCATCATCACGCCCGAAAGAATAACACTGCCGGGATTCACCTTGTCCTGGTTGGCGTACTTGGGAGCGGTGCCGTGCGTGGCTTCAAAAATGGCGTGACCGCTTTTGTAATTGATGTTGCCACCCGGCGCGATGCCGATTCCCCCTACCTGTGCGGCCAAAGCGTCGCTGAGATAATCGCCGTTGAGGTTCAACGTGGCGATCACATCAAAGTCTTCCGGACGGGTCAGCACCTGCTGCAGGGTGATATCCGCGATCGCATCTTTCATGACGATGCCGCCGGGCAATTTGCACCAGGGACCGCCGTCAATTTCGACGGCTCCATATTTTTCCCTGGCGACCTGGTAACCCCAGTCACGAAAGGCACCGGACGTGTATTTCATGATGTTGCCCTTGTGCACCAGCGTGACGCTTTTTCGCTTGTGCTGCAGAGCGTAGTCTATGGCCGAAGCCACCAGCCGCTGGGAGCCTTCTTTGCTGACCGGCTTGATGCCCACACCGCAATGGTCCGGGAAACGGATTTTAGCGTAGGATTTTGGAAACTCAGTCTTGAGAAACGCCAGCAGCTTGTTCGCTTCGGCCGAATCGGCGGCCCATTCGATACCGGCATAAATATCTTCGGTGTTTTCACGAAAGATGACCATGTCCACAGCTTCCGGGCGTTTGACGGGGCTGGGGACTCCGTTAAAGTAGCGCACGGGGCGCAGGCATACGTACAGATCCAGCAATTGCCGCAGGGCCACGTTAAGCGAACGAATACCGCCGCCGACCGGAGTCGTCAGCGGGCCTTTGATGCCGACAAGAAAGTGACGGAAGGCGGCAACGGTTTCATCCGGCAGCCAAGCCTGAGCATCGCCTTCAGGCGTGCCGGTTTTGAATTTATTGAATGATTTTTCACCGGCATACACCTCCATCCAGCAAATGCGGCGTTTGCCGGCGTACACCGCGTTGACCGCCGCATCAAACACGCGGACGCTGGCACGCCAGATATCAGCCCCGGTGCCATCGCCTTCAATAAAGGGAATAATCGGATGATCGGGCACCTGCAGTTTATTCTGCCGCCCCATGGTAATGGGCTGGCCGTCCGGGGGAACGCTGACATGGGTAAAGCTGGGGGTAGTAACTGTCATACTGGTTATTTCCTGTTCTTAAATACCATTCGCACGCCACACCAATAGCATGGTAATTTAATGCAGGCATGAAGGCGACACAAGCGGCACCTGCTGGGGGTGGTGCAGGAGTTCCGCCACGGCCCGGACCTCAGCGACGTTTGAATTGCTTTTCCAGGTCGCGCAGCGTCAGGCGAATGGTGGTCGGCCGACCATGAGGGCAATTGCTGGAGCGTTCCACTTCGGAGCGGCGGGACAACAGCGTGCGTATTTCTTCAGGAGTCAGCGGATCGCCGGCCTTGATGGCCGCTTTGCAACTGGCCATGTCCAGCACTTCGTGGAGCAGGTCTTCATCAGAAATGCGTCCGTTGAATTCCGTGATTTTATCCAATAACTCACGCAGAAATTCCGTCGGATTAAGCCGGGCCAGCATCACCGGCAGGCTCTGCACCGCCACGCTGGCGGAATCAAAGCCATCGGCCTCGATGCCAAGTTTAGTCAGCACCGGCCGGGCGATTTCAAAGGCCCCAAGCTGCCGTGGGTTCACCGCAATAACCACCGGCAGCAGCAACCGCTGGCTTTGCAGCGGGCCAAGTCGCAATCGGCTTAACATGTCTTCATAAATAATGCGTTCGTGCAGAGCGTGCTGATCTACAATCAGTACACCCTGAGGTTCCTCTATAACCAGATAGCTCTGATGCACCTGGACAAAACGCCCGAGGCCAGGGGTACTGCCCTGCTCATGAAGATTACGAACGGCCGGTTCCGGATGGTCATGGGCGGGAACATTTTCCGCCGGCGGTTCACGGCCAGGGGTCGGAGGGACTGCCGCCGATGGAGCCGTCTGTGCCGGCGGCTGCGCGATCGGAAGCGCCACCGAACCATCGGAACGCGGACCTGCCGGCCAGGCCATCTTGTGCTCTATGGCGGTTGGCTGCCGGAAAAACTCGGCCATCACCTGCCGCGTGTTCTGAGCGGCATTGCCGGCCGGGGTCGCAGTTCCACCAGCCACTCCCCCACCGGGGATGCGCACTGCCGGAGTCAAATCTCTTTTCAACAGTTCGCCGCGCACGGCCGCAAGCACGCTGCGATATGGAGCATTGGCATCACGAAAGCGCACCTCGATTTTTTGCGGGTGAACGTTGACATCAAACGCGGCGGGATCCATTTGCAAAAATAGTACGGCCAGCGGCTGGGCCGCCGGTTCAATCAGTCCGCGATAGGCTTCTTTGACGGCATGCAGGACCGAGCGGTCCCGGATAAAACGGCCATTGATAAAAATGTGCTGAAAGCGGGCGGTTGTCCTGGCCACCTCCGGTGTGCCGATAAAACCCGTGACCCCTACGCCATATTGGTCCGAATCTACGGGAATTAATTGATCGTAAAGCTCGCGCCCCAGCACTTGCGCGACCCGCAGGCGATGGTCGGAGGTCACGGGCAAATCCACCACCGTGCGACCATTGTGAGATAAGTTCAGACCGATGCCGGGGAAAGCCAGAGCCGTGCGGCTGACAATTTCATGTATGTGGCCGAGTTCAGTGCTGTCGGCACGTAAAAATTTGCGCCGTGCCGGCACGCAGTAAAACAGATCCCGGACTTCAATGGTCGTGCCGGCGGCTGCGGCACAGGGTACCGGCGGCTCAATAATGCTTTCGTGGGCGACAATGCGCAGGGCCTGCTGATCCTGCTGGCGGCGCGTTACCAGGGTGGTATGGCTGACTCCGGCAATGGAGGCCAGTGCCTCCCCGCGAAAACCCATGGTTCGGATGTAAAATAAATCCTCGACCGTGCGAATTTTGCTGGTGGCATGGCGGGCAAAGGCCAGTGGAGCATCCGCTGCCGACATTCCCGAGCCGTTATCACTCACACGAATCAAGCTTCGCCCGCCACCTTCAATCGCGACAGTAATTTGCGAGGCCCCGGCATCAACCGCGTTTTCCAGCAACTCTTTCACCACGCTGGCCGGGCGCTCCACCACTTCACCGGCGGCAATTTTATTCACCAGCGGATCAGGCAATACCCGTATCATGCTCACGGACGGTTCAAGAGGCACGGTTGGGGTCTGGTTGGTCATGAATGTTTTCCTTGTTTGATCGGCGATGTCGGTACGACCGCGCCGTAAAAATAGCCTTGCGGGCGTACACCTGCTCAAACATTTCGGCCTTGCGTTGGGCTGCCCATAATTCTAACTCCGGATCGTCCGTGTAATAAACCACAAAGTTCACCGCATTCCGCCGCAGCACGGTTTTGATGGCCTTGATGTTGCCATAATGACCGCGATCCAGCGCTTCGGCAATGCGCAATACAGCCGCGAGCAGATTGACAATACGCTGGTCCGATGGATCCAGGTTCATGTAATCTTCGTGGCTCTTTTTGGGCATGGCCCGCCGGTGATAGCGGGCGATGTTGGCGATGATGTCCAGTTCCAACAACGAAAAACCTTCCAGGTCGCCGTTCTTGATCAAATAATAGGAATGTTTGTGGTGGCCGGTGTGGCCGATATGCCAGCCGATGTCGTGCATCATGGCCGCATGTTCAAGAATCTCCCGCCACGCCGCCCCCAGGCGATGCAGCGGTTTGAGTTGATCAAACAGTTCCACCGCCAATGCCGCCACCTGCCGGGCGTGTTTTTCATCGTAGTTGCAACGACGGCCCAATTCGATCATGCTGCGCCGCCGTGGATTTCGCACTTCCACCGAAAGCCGCACCTTCGGCCAATGGGTTTGCATATAATCGATAATCATGCCTTCGCGCATCGCCCGGTCGGAAACCTCTATGAGTGGAACTTGCAGAGATTCAAACAGATAATTCACCAGCACCGCCCCGGCCACAATCTGTGGAGCACGGTTCGGATCCAGGCCCGGCAGGCGGAGGCGATCTTTCAGCGTGCTGCGCAGCAGCCGCCGATACACGCTGGAAAAATCATCCCGCGTCATGAAGGTCAACACACGCCGACGACTGATTTCCGTCCCGTGCTGGGCGATACACATGGCCGCAAGATTTTCCATCGTGCCCGAAGTACCGATAATGCGCCCGGCTTTGAGTGCCCGCGAGCGGGTGCAAATGGGCGAAAGTATTTTCTTTAAATGCTTACGCAAGGCTCGCAAGTCTGATTTGCTGATGGGATCGCTATGCACAAATTCCTGGCTAAGCCGGCTGGCACCGGTCTTGCGGCTTTCCAGCATCAGCGGCCGCTGCGCGGTGGCGACGATAAATTCCGCCGAGCCACCGCCGATATCCACAATCAGAACCGGCTGATCCTCAATGGCCAGCCCCTGGCGTACCGCCAGGTAAATCAGCCTGGCTTCCTCCTGGGTGCTGATCACATGCACATCCATGCCCAGGCGAGTTTTGGCGGCTTCGACAAAATCTCCACCGTTGATGCTCTCGCGCACTGCGCTGGTAGCGTAGGCCAAAATACGATCACATGCCAGGTTGCGAGCTATGTGGGCATATCTTCCCAGCACACTGAGGGTGTGATTCATCGCCGACCGCGGCAATACATGGCGTACCAGCGCAGAAGCCCCCAATTGGGTCATTTCCTTTTCCGAACTTAACACCCGAAAGCCCAGTTGCTCGGTTACCTCGACGGCCACCATGTGCAAACTATTGGTGCCTATATCAATAGCTGCAATGCGCAGTCCATGTGGGCTGTCAGTGTGCCTCCGGTCGCGAGCAGCCGCTCTGTGGGCGGCCAGGCCGCCCACAGAGCGGAGGATGCGCGATGGAGCGTTGCCTGCAATCTTACTGCTAATCGCCATGTTCAGCCTTTTAAAATCCCCGACACCATCAGGCCACCATCTTAACAATTGCGCGTGATTATGCTCGCCAATTCGTGTAAAGTCCAAATATTGATTTGATGTACCATTGATAAAACAGAGATCGTCCATGGCCCAACGCTGTGATGAGCCTATGAAACCCGGATCCGGCACTTCGTCAGTTGCTATCCACCGCCAACTGCGGAGCACCTGCCAGTTCCGCCTGGAATCACTGCTGATTGAAATTCGCCGTACCGCCGCCTATCCCGAAGCGGATGCCATTCACGATTTACGGGTGGCCATCCGCCGCGGCACGGAGGTTCTGCATGTTATGAAAATCGCGGCCGTCCCCCATCGCCGCGTGCTCGCACGATTAATCAAACATTTGCGACTCGCCCGGCGCGCCGGAGGAGCCGTGCGCGACTGCGATGTGCTGCTGCAGATGATGGCCCACCGGCCAACACATGGTGAACGAATCGCTATTTTTGAGCGGCAAATTCACAAGCTGACTCTTAAACGAATTGACGCTCTTAACACCTTAACCTACAGGCTCCAGGCCGGATATTTTGCACCGGCCATCCGTGAGACGATTGCAGTCCTGACCATTCGTCCAAACGGCCGGCCGCGATTGTCACTGCAAGAAGCACTCGCCCTGCGCCTTGAGAAAAATCAGCGTCATTTCGCCGCCATGATTCGCAAAGCCATACAGGATCCCATCGACCGGCGACTGCACCGCGCGAGAATTGCCGCCAAGCACTGGCGTTATGCGCTGGAAATGTGCCCAGCAGAAATGAAAAGCGATGCCCGGCATTGTTCGCGGCGACTGCCGCAACTCAAAGCCATACAAGAATTGCTGGGAAATATTCATGATCTGGAAATGCTCGGTTCCCAGTTTGCAGTTTTACCCGCCGACAATTCCGCCGATCGATCCCCAACCGGGCACTCGGCGTGGCTCCGACAAACACGGCGTAAACGCAATGTCCTGGTACGTAAGTTTTTTCAGACACCCCTGCTGCGGGCAATGTTGACTTTACAAAACGTTAAAACCTGAACCCGGCATTGCCGCGTCCTGAATGACCCCGAGCGACCTCATGAAAGTCCCGCCATTTTCAACAGAAACGGCCGGAGATCAGGATGTTCCAATGGCTTGCTCCCTGCCGCAGAGGCCTGTCCCGGCCTGGCCGGGAAATTTCGACATTCCTGCCTCAACAGGAGACAGTCCAGATCAATGGCGACGGAGAGGGGTAAGATTATCAAGATCAACAATATCTGCAAATATTTTTAAGGTTCCAAGTTGAAGAGGTTGGGCAAGAGGGCCAAGATGGCCAAGTTAGCGGGGCAAGGTGGCCAAGATGGCCAAGGGAAAGGGCCTGGCGGCTCACTGGTCCTGAAGTTGAGAGATGTGGAAGAGGGTTGGCTGGCCGGTCAACGACCAGAGCCAAAGCTGGTCGCCGACGATGTTGGTGTTCGCCACGGCTGGAGGGATCCAGCCGGCTACGGGGCGCGAAGACGGGAATCGGGGGACACCAACGGGAAGAACCGTCCCGGCGCGGCTGGGAGTCGCAGAGAAACGCAGAGAACGACGGGGATTAACCACCAAGGACACGAAGGCAGAGGACGATCAAACCACAGATGGCGCAGATGGGCGCAGATGAATGATGGGCGGCCTGCGGCGGCAGGAACTTGGAGAAGGGAATAAAACGACGACGGGGATTCACCGCAGAGACGCAAAGGACGCAGAGAACGACGGAGTGAACTTGTCTCGTCCTGATATAGGTTGACACCCCCCACGGGCGGTTTCGTTTTTTGTAGCCGGCGATGTCCCCATCGCTGCGGCGGAAAGTTCGAGGCCTTGGGTGGGCGGTGTTTGGGTGGCGGTGGTATAATGTCAACGTTGTATTTGAGGCGGATTGATGGTTGCGGTGGGTGAAACAATTTCGGGCTGGAAATTGGGGCGCGGCCGGGGGTCACGGCTTTATAGTGGCGACAGTCGCAATCGCCGGGCGGTGTGTGCCGGCACAGTGCCGATGGTGAATAATCTTTATCAAGGCATGCCACTGGACCCGGCTACGGGGTTATATTACGAACGTGCCCGTTGGTACAGCCCCAGCCTTGGCACATGGATTTCGCAGGACCCGGCGGGTTACGTCAACGGTGCGGACACGTATCAATTTGTGGAAAGTGATCCGGTGGGAGAGGTGGATGCACTTGGGGTCCATACAGGCTACTCGCCGAATTGGGGGAACGGGGTTGGGCCGCTTATTTTTAATTACGAATTGTTGAAGATAAGTGTCTGCCCGCAGGAGCTTTCCAAGGCCATGGCGATTGCTCGGCAGGAACTGCATGATTTTACCGAGTTCAACCAAGGCAACATAGCGAATGTCAGCTTGTTCATCAACCATGGCGGAATATACGCTACATTTGGCCTAAATCCATTGATTTATGCAGTGCCGAATTTTCTTAACGGGAACGACAACGTCGTCAGGCTGATCTGGAATAAGAATAATTTGGAGGCGGTTACACAGGATAACCATTTTCTGGTCGGAATCCGCCGGTGGTACGTGATGCAGCAGTCGTCGGATACATTCTTAATATTCACCGAGGCGTATGAGCGCTCACGGGGGTTCATTAATTCCTTTGGTGACAAGTGGGTCATCGATTTAAGAAAGATGACCTTTAAGATTTGGGATAAAGAACTGTTTAACGTGGCGCATTCGGTGAGGCAGAACTTCAAAGATGCTAAATGGGGGAAAAACCCCCTTCGTAAGTGGCATCTGATTCCCGGCCAGACTAACTTGACCGGCAATCCGTGGATCAACTCGCTTCCACCGAGCGAAGGCCCGGGCGCAGCACCACCGCCGCCGCCGTTGAATCCGCCCGTACCGATTGTGTGGCCGGGGCCATGATGAGTCGCTTGATATCTCATAGGGTGCAAGGGGCCGCGGCACCAGCATCGGAGAGCCAGTCGGGCTTGGTGTACATCTTTTCCGCGGCCTCGGTGTCCTTCGCGTACATATATGCCGCCGCAGCCCTGTTCAGGATGTCCACCAATAGCACTGCCGCCAAGCTTGCTTTTTTAGGGTTCTCATTTTACGGAACTCCAATTTGGCTCGCATTGGTTGTCGCCTGTTGCGGCCTGGCCACGATTCCGGCCCACATAGTTGCCCGGCCGTTGTGCGGGGCAGCCTGGCGGGCGGCCCTTTTACTTCTGGTTGCTGCGATACCCCTGCGGCTGGCCGCGGCTTGCGCTGTGGCTGGAGGGGGTTTCGGTGCGGCGGCCGCCTTTCCGCTCGGTTTGGTTTGCCTGAGCGCCATGGCCGTGGTGTCGGCGTCTGTGGTTGGCGTACTGGCTTGCCGCCTTGGGGCACCTGCCAATGGCATCCAGTGCGACAGCGTGCCGTGGCAGGCTATTTTCTGGTGGCTGGCGCTCGTCTCTTCGGTGGCGACTTTGGTGGGGGTGGCGGCTCTCGGCCAGGGAGCGATCCAGGGGACCGCGCCATCGCTGGTTATATTCCTGATATCATGCGCCGTAGCTTGGGCGGCGGCACGCTGGGGATATCGCCGCCTCGGATACACTTCGCTTAGGTCATTGCTGACAATCGCCTGGTTAGTGGGGCTTGTGTTTGTGGTCTGTCGTATCTGGCATTGGCCCGCAGACACAACTCCGACAGACGCGACCGTGCGTGGGGAGGCGGGGCTGCAGGTTAACATGCTGTGGCCGGAATTCCTGGCGGGTACCAGCGCTCTGCTGCTCATGGTTTCGTCGCGGGATGGCGCGACGGCGGAAGGCGCTAGGCCCCCGGCGTTTCGGGCGTGCCTGCTCTTTTTGGGTATGGTGACTCTGCTCGCGTTGTCTGACGTGGCTTCTGCATCCAGCCCGGTCAAGTCGGATGTCTGGGAGACGTCCGTGCATTATTGGACGACCCTTGAATTCGTCGTTGTTGCGTTGGGTGCGGTGGTAATTGCCGGGATTTTGATCATGCGTAGCTTAGCCGTCGGCCTCCGGTTGATTCGCCATATGGTTTGGCACAAACGGCCACAGCCGCCGATTCATTGACGGCCTGAATCAATTGGTGCAGCAATATCAGGCGGCGGCTTGGCCAAGAAATGTGTGGGGTGAGCAGGTGAGTTCCGATTGGCCGCTCTCCCGAACGGCGTTGGGTCTACGGGACATCGGAATTTCGGCGTCCATGCCTTAATAGTAGAGCTTAAGGCAACGAACGCTGTTCAGGTTTGGCCGGGCGTGGGGATAATTAGGGTTGTGATGGAGATACTATCTAAAGTTGTGGACGTGGTAAAAGAGGCGGCGTAACCTAAATGTAAGTGTTTAACTTTTCTTTTTTTAGGAGTACGCCACCATGGGTAAGATTATCACCGAAAATCTGAAATTGCCAACCCCCTTCGCCGGCGATGCTTTGACCGCGGTTATCGCCCCAAGCGCCAGGGAGATTCTGGCTGCGGCGGTGCAGATGGAAGCCGGGCAATGGCTT
>JAJZCR010000121.1 GCA_021851715.1 Planctomycetota bacterium | reverse complement strand
CAAAATCTAACACCACACGGATCCGTGGTTGTTACACCGGAAATTGAACCTCTTCACGCCCATGCGCCAACTCTGCCACGCCTTCGACTCATCCCAACCTACCTAATCCGAGTATGCGTTCGCCCTGTATTGCTGACAGGTTGCATATTCTTAATGGGATGAGGTAGAATAATCAGTGGATTTCGCGATCGTGCGAGAAAATCCCGGCCCGCCGGGACGACCGGATCGCGGTGAGTCTGATGCGCTGCAGCCAGAAAGCCCTGTTTAAAGAAAGGGATTTGCAAAGGTGAAGCTGCTGGTAGATATTCCCTAAGCCCATGCCGAGGCCGATGATTGACCCGGGCATGGGTTGAGACATCGGCATGCGGTGCGGCGAAGTGTGTACGCCTGAACCTGTGCCCGCGAGAAACGCCCATCGGTGGAAACCGATTTGCTGGACGCTTCTGGCGGGCATCGTGTTTACAGGGAGCCAGGGCCATCATGGATAGACCGGATTTTGGAGTTTGTTGAACTGGATGTCGGCCCAGCCCTACTGCGTGGCGGCCCTGCAAGTTGAGTGATTAAGTTGTTTTTGTTACGAGGTTAACCTTCATGGATCGCGACCTGAAAAAATTCCGCAATATCGGCATCGCCGCGCACATTGATGCGGGCAAAACCACCGTCTCTGAACGTATTTTGTATTACACCGGCAAAACCCATAAGGTCGGCGAAGTACACGAAGGTACGGCCGTGATGGACCACCTGCCGGAGGAACAGGAACGTGGCATCACCATTACCTCCGCAGCCACGACGTGCCCGTGGCACCTTGACGGCAATCCGGCCAATGAAGAATACATCATCAACCTGATCGACACCCCGGGACACGTGGATTTCACCGTCGAGGTGGAACGGTCTTTGCGCGTGCTGGATGGAGCGGTGGCGGTGTTTGACGGCCGTGAAGGCGTGGAAGCCCAGTCCGAAACGGTGTGGCGGCAGGCCAGCAAATACCACGTTCCACGGCTTTGTTTCATCAATAAAATGGACAAAATCGGGGCGGACTTTAATTTCTGCGTGGGCACCATCCGCGATCGGCTGGGGGCCAACCCCGTTCCCATTCAGCTACCCATTGGTGCGGCGGAAACATTTGCCGGAGTCATCGATCTGCTGGCCATGAAGGCGTATCGGTGGAATGAGGATTCCAAGGGCCTCGAGTGGGGTGAAATTCCCATTCCCGACGATCACAAGGCCGCCGCCGAACAGGCGCGGGCGTACATGATTGAAAAGGCGTCGGAGTGTGATGAGCAGATGATGGAAAAATACCTCAGCGATGAACCGATCAGCAACGACGAAATCAAGGCGGCTTTGCGCAAGGGCACGATTTCGCTGATGATCAATCCGGTGCTGTGCGGTTCCGCCCTGAAGTACAAGGGCGTGCAGTTGCTGCTCAACGCGGTGGTCTATTACTTGCCCAGCCCTCTGGATAAACCGCCGATTGTCGGGCATGATCCACGCGATAAAAACAAGGAACTTGTCCGCCGGATTGACAGCAACGAACCCTTCTGCGGCATCGTGTTCAAAATTGTTTCCGATCAGCATGGCGATCTGACCTACCTGCGCGTGTATTCCGGCCGCCTGCAATCCGGAGCGCGCATTATCAATTCCACCCGCGATAAAAAGGAAATCGCCAGCCGGATCTGGGAAATGCACGCCGCCGACCGCCTGCCGCGTGAATTCGCCGAGGCCGGCGATATTGTCGGCGTGGTGGGCTTCAAATACGGGCTTACCGGCGATACCGTCTGCGATCCGGACCACCCGGTGGTGCTGGAAAAAATGGAATTTCCCGAACCGGTTATCAGCATGTCCATTGAACCCAAGAGCGCCAATGACAAAAACAAACTGGGCGAAGCTCTGACCACGCTGCGCCGTGAAGACCCCACCTTCCGCAGCAATTTCGACCCCGAAACCGGCCAGACCATCATCCATGGCATGGGTGAATTGCACCTGGAAATTATCGCCAACAAGCTCCGCCGCGATCTGAAAGTGGATGTGCTGGTCGGCAAACCCAAGGTCGCCTACAAGGAAACCATCACCAAAAAAGCCGAAGCCCAGGGCAAACACGTCAAGCAGTCCGGCGGACGCGGCCAGTACGGCGACTGCTGGATACGTATTGAACCCTACAAGCCGGTGGAGGGCGACGATTCCGAAGATACCATTCTCTTTGAAAATGAGATCAAGGGCGGAACCATTCCCAAGGAATATATCCCGTCCGTGGAATACGGCTGCCGGCAGGCGGGTAAGTCGGGCGTGCTGGGAGGCTTCCCGGTGCTGAATGTGAAAATCTCCCTGTTCGACGGCAGCTATCACGACGTCGATTCATCGCAGATCGCTTTTGAACAGGCGGGTATTCTGGCCATGCAGGCGGCAATCAAAAAGGCCGGGCCGGTACTGCTGGAACCGATCATGAAACTGCAGGTTACCACACCGGTGGAATTCGCCGGGCCGGTGCAGGGCGATATTTCCAGCCGGCGGGCCATGATCGAAAACACCGAAACCCGCGGCAACACGCAAATTATTGATGCCACCGTGCCGCTGGCCAGCATGTTCGGTTATTCCACCATCCTGCGCTCGCTCACGCAGGGCCGGGCCAATTACACCATGGAACCGCATAGCTATGCCCAGGTGCCCAACCACGTTAAAGACGAGGTGCTGGCCAGCCAGAAGTAGTGTCTGCAGGATACAGGGACTCGACGCCGGCTGAGGGGAATTGAAACCTTGTGCAAGAAATTGATCTATGAATCGACCACACGGCCTTTTTGCCCTGCCTTCGGCAAACTTTGATCTCATCTACGGAGAGTCTCTCTGCCGGGAAATTCAATCCATGGTGGACATCGCCCCCCACCCCCATGGTCCGGAGGTGCTGGAGAAAAATCCGTCCTTGCTGGCCCCGGTGGAAGTGCTTTTTTCCGGGTGGGGCGGACCGCGCATTGATGCGGCGTTTCTGGCCGCCGCACCCAACCTGAAAGTCGTCTTCTACGGTGCCGGATCATTGCAGGACATTGCCACCCCCGCCGCCTGGAAGGCCGGTATTCGGTTCACCAGTGCCTACGCCGCCAATGGCCAACCCGTGGCGGAATTCACCCTTGCCGCCATCATCTTCGGCCTCAAGCAGGTGTGGCCGCTGGCCATGAATATTAAACGTGCTGGAGCCTATCCGGGCCGCACCACAATGCCCGGATGTTATGGCACCACCGTCGGCATTATTTCCATGGGTGTTATCGCCAGGCACCTGTGCCGCCTGCTGGATGGTTTTGATATTCACCGCGTCGTTTATGATCCGTTCCTGTCCACCACGGAGGCGGCGCAGTTGGGTGTGCGACAGGTGTCACTGTCTGAACTGTTTGCGCAGAGCGATGTTGTCACCCTGCATACCCCCTGGCTCCCCGAAACCGAAAACATGATTACCCGGGAACATCTTGCCGCCATGAAGCCGGGGTCCACCTTCATCAACACCGCACGTGGAGCGGTGGTGGATGAGTCGGATCTTCTGGCCGTGGCCGCCGTGCGACCCGATATTCTTTTTTTTCTGGATGTCACCCATCCCGAGCCACCCTTGCCCGGTTCCCCGCTTTATGCTCTGCCCAACGTAATACTCACCCCCCATATTGCCGGATCGATGGATGGCGAATGTCGCCGT
Organism: Planctomycetota bacterium; assembly: GCA_021851715.1. Classification (GTDB taxonomy): domain Bacteria; phylum Planctomycetota; class Phycisphaerae; order WQYP01; family WQYP01; genus JABEVA01. The sequence goes on along the minus strand of JAJZCR010000121.1, from coordinate 4,063 downwards.
ATGGGTCGCTGCATGGTGGACGAGCTTCGCCGCTGGATGGCCGGCGAACCGATGCAATGGGAAATCACCCCGGAAATCGCCGCCCACAGCTCGCATCGCCCCCCTGCCGCCTGATACCCGTCCGTTGGAACGCCCCGCCAGGTTCAAAATTTCAACTGAAACTGCACCATGGAAATCAGATTCTGTGCATTAAGTACGATGTTGGTGCTGCTGCTGGAAAGCGCCGCCGCGTTGGGTATGTAAATCAGGGCCGTTTGCAGCCTGGCACCGCGGCCATAGATGTACCAGTTTAAGCCCAGGCCATATTCAAACATTTGTTTGTCGCCGCTTTCGGTAAACAGTTCGCCTGCCCGGCTGATGATCTGCCATTTTCCCGGCACCAGGAAATAACCCAGTTCACCGTAGTACGCCATTTCAAAAAGACTCCGTCGTCCAAACGCGGCTGCAAAGTTGTCCGTGGATGAACCCGCCGGCGGACGGTCGTTGTACTGCTGAAAAAAAATGGTGGCGCTGGCATCCAGCCCTTCATACTTGAGGTGGGCATCGCCGGTAGCCCGATACAGCGAGCCGTTCGCTGAAAACTTCGGATAGAACCCTGCGCCATCGGGTGTGGATAAACCCGCTATGGATAAGGATGTTTGTGGAGAGGGCAAGGCCCCGGCGGTGGAATTTTGTGATTCGTATCCCAGGCCGGCACCGATCATCCAGGCCAGATGATGCCGTGGGTGTATCGCCCCTTCATCCTTGAATCGCGCCACTCTTCCCCCGCCCGAATATTGCACCCGCAGATAATACCCGAAGCGGTTATCCATGGCGGTGCCCGCATTACCGGCCTTGGAACCGTTATTCACCTGCATGTCGTACGTGAAATGATCAGAGAAAAACTTGCCGGAAACATCCAGTCCCGGCGAACGTTCCGCATTGAATGGCGTGGAAAGCAGCGGGAAAGAACCGAAGTCATCGCCGGTAACCGGGTAGTCGCTGAGATACGTAAACGGCACCCGCAGCACGCCCACCCGCAGCAACACTCCCCGGCTCATCCGGTAGCCTGCATAGGTGGTTTTCATCTGCAGATAGCCGTTGGTATTGCTCGCCCCCGCAAAATCACCGGAAACTTCATAAACAAATCGCCGGCTCAACGCATGCCCTGAAAAAATCAGCCGGGCGCGGCGCAGATTAAATTCACTGGCGTCCCCCACCGCCGGCGGACCCGTGGGTTGGCCGAGCGTGTTGATATTCTGGGCATTGCCTACCGCGCTGTAGGCGAAGAGATAACCCGCCTGGATATACCCGCGGATGTTCAGGCGGAAATGATCTTGCGGCGAGCGAATAAAAAAGCCGCGATAGTAGCCGGCCGTTATTTCCTGGTTGAGTCGTTGGGCGTGCCGCGCTGAAACTCCAAGCACTTTCCGGACGATGCGTTGAATCTGCGCCTCGCGCTGCCGACTCATCCAGTTGAGGTTTTCCTTCGCCTGGATAGTTTGAATTTCGCGCCGCAAAGCCGCAATCTGGCGTTCCAGATCCCGCATGGTGGGGCCGTGACGCTTCACCATGGGCTTGGCGTGGGCCGCCGGGGGCCTGGTAACCGCAGACGCGTGCCCCGCCACCGCCAGCAGCGACACCAACAGAAGGGAACTCTGAGAACGCAAACCGTTCATGCGCACACCCAGATATGCAGCACCACGCCCGGCAGGACTATTTTATATCCTAAAGGGCACAATATTTTGGAGTTTACAATAAAAGCGATGTCTCAGCCAGATGGTTTGCAGACCCAGTCCAGATGCGACTGTGCCGGCAAGATGCTGCAGTTAACTGGGCGGCCAGCGCCAAAAAAGATTCGCCCGGCGACATTGGCCGGGCCAATTTGCAGCGTACTGGCGACGGCCGGCGGATTAGACGAGCCGGTCAGGTTCACCGGCCCACCACCCCCTGTACTGGTGATGGTGGCGGTGAAACTCGCCTGTGCAACTGATGCTACAAAGACTGATGCGGCCACTGAAGCCAAAGATATACCGAATTTTTTGATAACATAATTCTCCCTTTCACGTAACACGGCACCAACGACTTAGCCTGTAAGCCACAAGCCGGCGAGCAGACAATTTCGCAACCATTCAGCCGCAGCGGCAAAACAGCACCCCATGCAGACAAAAAAGCCCACGCCGCAGTTACCGCTACAAACTGATTTGGTTTACCGAGAGTCTTCACCGATTCCTCGGCCGATTCAGGTCTGAATCCAATGCCGGTGTCCTTCCGGTGGCCGCTCCCGAACTATAAAGTTGCAAAAACGTCAATAACCGCTGACCGCGGAGCCGATTGGAATGGGCATTTGGTCTTGTTCATGTTGTGACTGCGCATTTTCCCACACGCTATGCTGCTCGCCCCAGTAAAGCGACCGCTGATTGGCCACGTCATCCTTTTGCGTAAAAAGCTCGCGTTCACACCCGCCGATACCAGCCAGCATCGGCAGCAGAATTCCCATCGCCACCCACGTCCGGTTAAGTTGATTTCTCGTGCTACGCATGGCCGCATCTCCTGATTTCTGATGGCGTTAACGCCGCCACTCCAGAAACATACCCTGTATCATACAAGTTTCGGAGGGGCAAATAAAGCTGGGCGGCCGAGCCAACTGCAGGCTCATGGCGACCAACTATGGATCAACATGGCAGGGAGTACAACGTCGCTTGCCCCGCGAACTGCCGGCGACGCGTGCCCCCAACACCGCATTTTTCCATGCCAGTGCCGTGATATGATGATGATCACCAGGCTCGGTACGTACATCCATGTCGCTTTAAGTCCATACTCGAAGAGTACATTTTTCAGAGGGGGATGGTAAACTCCATCCACAGTCAGGCTCGTGGTCAGCCTGGCCGGTCGCAAGGCCGTTAACGGTTGCCAAATTTCCGGGGTCGCCAATTTCATGGAGTATGCAAGAAAATGTCCACTACACCGCCATCCGTAACCGCACCCGCCAGGCTATGGCTGGTTCGCCATGGCCAGACGGATTGGAATATCCAGCGCCGTATTCAGGGCCACACACCCACGCCACTAAATGAGGCTGGTATTCACCAGGCCCATTTGCTGGCCGCCTTTTTTGCACGGCGGCGATTTGCGGCCATCTGGGCGAGCGATTTACCGCGGGCGGCCCAGACCGCGCAAATCATCGGACAAAAGTTGGCCCTGGCGGTACAGACAACGGCGGAATTGCGAGAACGTGAATTGGGAAAATTTGAGGGCAAGACCTGGGATGAAATTCGACAGTTTCGCGGCATTGAACCGGGATCTCCATTGGCCAATGGAGATCTTTCAGATTGGACCGGCATACCGGGCGTGGAAACGGATACGGCTTTGTGGCATCGCATTCGCCGGAAGTTGGTGGAAATATCCGCCGATCATTCCGGGCAGGATGTACTGGTCGTCACACATGGTGGCGTGATTAAACACAGCGTGTGGCATGTGCTGGGGCTGCCACCCGGCGCACCGCGGCGATTTCCGCTGGCCAACGGCATCACGGTGATTCTGCAACAGCGGAGCCAGGGGTTTTACCTGTTAAGTATGCTGGACATCGCAATTTTAGACGGCCATGCCAGTGCCGTGGACACCGCCAGCGCCTCGGGCATGCCCTCTGCGTAGGGTTGGGACGGCACAGCCGTGATTGCGGGCGGATGGTGGTGGTGTTGGAGTGGCTTGGCGTGCCGACGGTTTGAGGCCCAGCTCTCCTGGCCAATGATCTTCATTCCCATACGTAACCATGAGCATGACATCGCAATGCATGGATGCTAACGGAGCGCTTTGGTCAGGCTTCGAACGGCCGTCGCTCATGCTTCTCCGTAAAAGACATGGTACTTTTACCTCATTATAACCTCTCTTTTACCCTTCCCCTCACCCTTCCCCCTGGGGGGAAGGGCACTGTTTTCATTTTACCCTTTATTTTCAACCATTTTCAGCGTTTTTCGAGCGATGAGCCTTGTCAGAAAGCGTCCCGCTCTCCCTCACGGGAGAGCGGCCTTCGGCTCGCTCACGCTCGCCTCGGCGGCTCACGCCGTCCGCAGGTGGGGTGGGGGCA
>JAJZCR010000048.1 GCA_021851715.1 Planctomycetota bacterium | reverse complement strand
AGCACATCGGTAAGCAGGCCGGGATTTTTACCGGCCCAGGCGTTCATCAGCAGGGTCTTGATAGTTTCAAACAACGGGCGATTCTGCTGCCGGGCGGTACGCAGCACCGACATGAGGATCGCGGTGGCTCTGGCACCACGTTCGCTGCGGCTGCCGCCGGTGATCTTGCGCATCACCACCGCCGGCCTCAAGGCCCGTTCCGCCGCGTTGTTCGTTGCGTCTACCGCATCGTCCCACAAGAATACGGTCAGTTCTTTTTCGTGTTTCCGCAGCCGTGCGGCCAGGCGATCCGCATGCGGTTCATCCCACCGTTGCCCCGCCAGTGCGTGAAGCCGGACTTCCATTGGCTTACCACGGCGTTGATATTCACCGGTTTGGATCTTCGGCTGGTTGTTCTTGAGTAACAGCATCTCCTTGATCAGACGTTTGAGCCGCCGGCAGAACGATCCTTTGGCAAAGGCCGGGCTTTTGATGGAGGCATCCTTCAACTCCCGTAATAAATGCACCAGACATTTCTGCTTCCGGGCGGAGATTCTGGAATAACCGCAATAGAAGTCGCTTACCAGCACGCCGCCAAAAATTTCTCCCAGCAATTTCTCCACCACCTTCTGCCCCCGGCTCTTGTCCACATGGAACAGCGTATGGCGGTCATCCAAGAGAGTCCACAGCCATTGATTGATCCCATTGACCCGCCAGGTGGTTTCATCCATGTGGGCTACCGGAGCACCGCGAAGGAAGACCTGTAGCCGGTGATATTCACCCTCCAGCCAATGGCTCATACGGTTGATCTGTTTGGTCACGGCTCCGGGAGATACCGTCAAGCCCGGCAGATCGCCAAGAGCTGTGTGCTTAGCCGGTAGGGCAGGCGATACTGTATTCGCAGCAAGGCCGCGGTAGCCAAGGCATTGATCCCGATTGGCCCATGCGGAATATCCACTGCCGGTGGCTGTTCCGGAGCCCGGCTCTCCACCCGCTTGCGACAGCCCGGACAATATCCGCTGAGAGTGTGATAGCAACGCGTCACCACCTTGGAGGGAATGATGTCCTCTACGATACGGTCATGTTGTTGCACCTCCGCCAACTGGACACTGCAATGCGGACAGCACGCCACCCCTGCGGCATCTTGGGGAACCGATACCTCCACATGCTCATCAATCTTTTCGGGCATGGGGCGAAGCGCGGCGGCATGGCCAACCTGGCGGCCAGGCCGCAGGCGGGGCCGGTCCTTGGACACATTGGCTTTCACCAACGCGGGCAGCACCTTGGGCGGCTGATTAAGTTTTTCCTTAAGGCCCGCCAATTCCTTACGCAAGGCCATATTTTCCGCAGCAAGCTTATCCAACCGTTTTTGCTGCCGGTCGATCTTCTGATACGCATGATAGACCTCCGGGCGTATGGCCTGCAGTTCCCCTTCCAGGTGGTAGCACCGGGAACGATAATGACTCAATTCATCCTTGAGTTTGTCATACTGCTTGAGAAAATCATTGAACCGTCGAACCAGATCACGGTATTGCGTGACACACCGTCGGCTCGACCCGCAACCGCGTTTGCAATCAGCTTTTTACGATGTATTTTTACTTCGCTATCCATAGCGACAGCAAGCATACCAGCGCATGGACGATCGCGCCAACACCGTTATTGCAAATATTTAACGCAGTACGGTAAACAGTTACGCACCGTCGGACCGCCGCTGTCACGTGGTGCGGTTTGCTGGAAGGGTGGTTCCAGCGCGGTGGCGGCGTACCGAGCCTGTGACCGAGGATTGATTTTTTTTCGCCAGCGGCACGCGGGCGGCGACACCAGGGGCTGGACCATGGGACTCCTGGTGATGGTGGAAAGGGCGTGGTACACGGCATCAATAGTTTCAGGCAGGGTGCTGGTGCCGGCGGTAAGACCCACGATTTGTACACCTTCAAACCATTGTGGTTGGAGTTCCGCAGCACATTGCACGTGGTAGGCCGGAATGCCGCGCTGACGGCAGCGGTCCACAAGGCGGCGGGTATTATTGGAATTATGGCCGCCGACCACGACCATGGCCTGCACTTGACTGAGCAGCTCTTCCAGCGCAGTCTGGCGGTCTTTGGTGGGCTGGCATACCGTGTCGATGAATTGAATGTGGGCCTGGGGGTTGAGCTCGGCCACTTTGGCTCGAACCGCGGCGGCCACTGCGGTGGGGGTGGTGGTCTGGCAGAGAATACCGAGCTTGGTGAAGGGATACGTTTGAACCGCTGCGGGATTTTCGGCGATGGTAAACGAGGTGAGATCCTCCACGATGCCGTTGACTTCCACATGGCCGGGCGTGCCGATGACGATCACGTGGCAACCCTGCTCCTGCAGACGTTGGGCGGCGGCGTGGGCCTTTTTGACCAGCGGACAGGTGGTGTCAATAAGTTGCTTGCCCGCAGCCAGCAGGGCCGTACGTGTTTTTTCACTAATGCCATGAGCCGTCACCAGGACATGGGTGGAATCCGGCAGGTGCCCGCGCTGGCTCTCTTCGAGCATGCCAAAGCCGCGTGCGGCCAGCCGCTCTCTGACCACTGGGTTATGCACCAGTTGTCCAAATACCGTTACCTGCACGGGATTGCTGATGGTCTGGGTTTTGGTCAGGGCGTCGCGCACGCCGAAGCACATGCCCATGTCCTGCGCTTTGAGAACTTGCATGAATCACTCCTTTTGCAGCGGTTGATAAACGGCAGATACACTTTGCAACGCAAAGTAATATGTTAAAAAAATTATGCTGTTCGCGGACGCAGCGTTGCCCTGGATTCCGGCTGCTGGGTAAGCTGGGACGCATCGGCCACGACCCGCTCCAGGCGGGTGACATATTCGAGAAATCGGCGGCGGCCATGCGCGGTGAGGCGGGCGAGGGTCTGCGGCCGCTTATTCCGCGTGCCTTTCCACATCTGCACCAGGTCCGCTTCCTGCAAAATGGCCAGGTGGCGGCTTAAGTTGCCGTCGGTGAGCGAGCACAGCTCTTTTAATTCGTTAAACAGCAGGCCTTCGGAATATCCCGCCAGCGAGGCAATAATGCTCAGGCGGGCTTTTTCGTGAATGATGCGGTCAAGTCCGTCGTAGGCGTAGCGGCCGGCGGTCTTTTCCAGGTCAGAGGGGTTCATGTTTTCGCTCCAGAGTGTAATAAAGTATGGCCGCGGTGGCGAGTTGGCCGATGCCGAAAACCAGCCCCATGATCCAGGGGTTGAACATAAGCTCACCGTGAAAACTTACCATGCAGAATATTCCCGCCAGCAAATAGTAACTACCGCTGTAAATGGTGGCTCGGGGTAAAATCCGGCTGGAAGCGAGAATGCCCAGCGAAAACAACATCATCCACAACGGGGGTAATATCCAGACGGCGACGGCGACAAAACGGAATATCAGGTAAGTCAAAGCGCCACCGGCCAGCAGACTGGGTAGAAAACTTTCCACCGCCAGCAGTGTCAGGCGTGTTTGCACATCGGAATTGAGCCTGCGGCAGCGCAAAATCATTTCCAGTGCGATGATCATTAAACTTAAAGTGGCGGCGGCAATCCACAGCAGCAGGTAAAGCCCGACATGCCGGGCGGGATGCTCCAGCAATTGCGACTGAATGATGGCCGTACACACGGCGATTGCGGCGGAAAATAGGGCGGTAGCGCTGCGATAACCGCGAAACATCTGGCTGGCCGCCATCTGGGCGTGAATTTGAGAAATCTGCGATATGGCGTGGCGCAATTCCACCGGCACACCTTGATAAAAGCCAATTCTTCATACGGCCGCTATCGGCTGGCGGTTCTTCATTACTTTACGGTATAAAGTTAAAAATGCAAGTGGCCAGGGATTTTGCGGAAAAGGGAAAGCCGGGATCAGGGCCTGGAGTGTTTCCAGCAGGGATCATCTCCGGCCAAATACCTTTCCAGTTTATCGTAATAACCGGCAACAAATATGGCTACTCTTCAACCAATGGGCCAAGATCGCTTCGCCAGCTAGCCACAGTCGCGTCTTAACCGGACTTCACGTTTCAGAGAGCAACAATCGTGGATTGACGGGCTTTTAACGAGAGCGGGGCGTGCTACATGCATTATCCAACTGCGGCTACCGGCCCGCTTTACCGGCCCCTACTTCAACTGCGGGCCAAACAATCGCCCGGCGTTGGCGGTGGTGATTGCTTCGATGTGGGCCGGGGTTGTACCGCGCTGGGCGGCCAGACACGTGGCCACATGGACTACAAAGGCGGGTTCGTTGATTTTGATTTTCCGAACCGGCTCGGGACTTAAATAGGGGCAATCTGTTTCAACCAGCAGCCGGTCATCGGGAATCAATCTGGCCACGGCCCGGACTTCCTCCGCGTTTTTATACGTGACAATACCGGTTATGCCCACATAAGCACCCTGGGCAAGCCAGCGGCAGGCCTCTTCCGATGTGCCGGTAAAACAGTGCACCACGTGGGGAACGTCCGTGTAGTCGGCCATGATGCTAAGGGCGTCGGCGTGGGCATCGCGCACGTGCAAAATGACCGGCAACTTCAATTGCCGGGCCAGTTCCAACTGCTGGATGAATACCGGGCGCTGAACTGCCGCATCCGCGGATCGGCCATGATAATCCAGCCCGCATTCGCCCACCGCCAGCAGCCGCGGCTCCTGGCCAAAAAACGGCCGCATATTACCGATGAAACCCGGAGTTATCTCACCAGCCAGGTGCGGATGAACGGCGATGGCCCCGTAAACCTGCGGGTACTGGCGGAACGCCTGGAGCACCCTTAGGTGATCTTCCGGCCCGGTGCCAATGGTTATCATGCGCTGCACACCGGCGGCGATGGCCCGGTGAACCACCGCGGCTTGATCCGGCAGAAGAGCCGGATCGGTTAGATGGCAGTGTGTGTCGATAAGCATGGGGGAACTTATACATCCAGATTCTTGACTTCCAAGGCGTGCTGCTCGATGAAAGCCCGGCGACGTTCCACGTTTTCTCCCATCAGCGTGCTGAACATGGCTTCAGCATTGCCGGCCCCTTCCAAGGTTACACGCAGCAGCGTGCGGCGGCTGGGGTCCATGGTGGTAATCCAGAGTTCTTCCGCATTCATTTCGCCCAGACCTTTGAAGCGTTTGATTTCGATTCCCTGCTTGGCTATATCATGCACCGCACCGACGATGTCCCCAACACCGGCGACCTCCCGGCGATACTCGGCTCCGTTTTCAATCAGATAGCGGGTCCTTTTACGTTCGCCGCTGTCGGTCTCTTCCAGGCGCAGAAAATAATCTTCCATGGGCAGGTCGGCGGCTTTTATCTTTTCAAAGAGCTTTTCCAGTTCCTTGTTCTCATGCATTTCTTCGTTTTTTTCCAGGCGTTTGGCGGCGCGTTTCTTGGCCTCGATGGCTTCGGCGGCGGCGGCCCGGGTTTTGACATCGGCATGGCCGTTGCCGTTGCCATTGGTGGAGGCATCGGCGGGTTCCACGGACCGGGCGGCGGCTTCAAGCTCAGCCACACCATGCTTTTCGGAAAAGGCGGCATAGTCGGCCGCAGTCCAGAAAAAATACTCCTTGGAATCCAGGATAACGCGATACATCGGCAGCGTGCCATGCTCTTTACGCAGATCCAGCAGCTTGGCAAACGGAATGCCGCGCCGCTCGCCCACCTGGGCCAGATCCTGCACCTGTTCCAGAGTCTGGATGAGCTTGCGTAGATCACTGCCCTTCAACCGCGAGCTTTCCTGCCCCTTTTTATCGCGGATCACCAGGCTGGTGCCATCCAGGCCCAGATCGAGGAGTGTTTTTCGCATGGCGGCTTCATTCCGCACGTACTCCACATGCTTTTTGCGTGTTACCTGGTACAGTGGCGGCTGGGCGATATACACGCGGCCATCGCGCACGAGTTGGTTCATCTGGCGGAAGAAAAATGTGAGCAGCAGCGTGCGAATGTGCGAACCATCCACATCGGCATCGGTCATAATGACCAATTTGCCGTAACGGAGTTTGGTCATATCCATATCCGCGGCACCGATGCCGCAGGAGAGGGCCTGCACAATGGTGCGAATTTCTTCGTGGCTGAGCATTTTGTCCACGCGGGCCTTTTCGACGTTAAGAATTTTACCCTTGATCGGCAAAATGGCCTGAAATACCCGGTCGCGTCCGGCTTTGGCGGTGCCACCGGCGGACTGCCCTTCCACAATGTAAAGTTCGGTGGATTCCATGTCGCGGCTGGAACAATCGGAAAGTTTGCCGGGCAGGCCGCCGCTGCTTAGCGCCCCTTTGCGGGTCAGTTCGCGAGCTTTGCGCGCGGCTTCGCGGGCTTGCCGGGCGAGCATGCCCTTCTGGATGATGCGTTTGGCATCGCCGGGGTGTTCCTCCAGCCAGGTGGCCAGAGCCTCGTTGACGGCACTGGAAACAAAGCCTTCCACTTCGCCGTTGCCGAGTTTATCTTTGGTCTGGCCTTCAAACTGCGGATTGGGTACTTTAACGCTGATGATGGCGGAAAGGCCTTCGCGCAGGTCGTCGCCGTTGGGCAGTTCTTTTTCGTCTTTGACCACGTTGTTGGTTTTGGCATAAAAATTAAGGCACCGGGTAAGGGCGGTTTTAAAACCAGACAGGTGCGTACCGCCGCCGGGGGTATTGATGTTGTTGGCGAAACTGTGCAGGCTTTCGGCATAGCCATCGTTGTATTGCATGGCCACCTGCACGGAAAGGGGATTGTCCTTGCCGGGTTCCTGCTTTTCCAGATAAACCACCTGATTGTGGACCACTTCCTTGCCTTCGTTGAGTTGTTTGACGAATTGGATGATGCCTTTGGTATACTTGAATTCGTCCTTTTTGCCGGTGCGCTGGTCTTCCAGATAAAAGGCCAGGCTTTCGTTAAGGTAGGCCAATTCCCGGCAGCGGGCCACGATGCGTTCGTAGTCAAAGTCCAACTCGGCGAAGATCTGCGGATCCGGCTTAAAGGTGACTTTGGTGCCGGTTTTTACCCGTTTGCCTATGGTTTTGAGTTCCGCAGATCTAACGCCGCGCTCAAAGGCCATGGAATAAACTTTGCCATCGCGAGCCACCTCCACCTCGGTCCATTCGGAAAGGGCATTGACCACGGAGGCACCCACGCCGTGCAAACCGCCCGAAACTTTGTAGCCGCCGCCGCCGAATTTGCCACCCGCGTGCAGATCGCACATGACCACTTCCAGCGTGGATTTTTTTTCCGTAGGGTGAAGGCCGACGGGAATGCCGCGGCCGTCATCGGCCACGCAAACCGAACCGTCAGCCTGAATGGTTACCCATATATTCTGGCAATACCCGGCCATGGCTTCATCGACGGAATTATTGACAATTTCCCATACCAGATGGTGCAGACCGCGCTGGGTGGTATCACCAATGTACATGCCGGGTCGCTTGCGGACGGGGTCAAGCCCCTTGAGTGCCTGAATGGCGGATTCATCATACGCTTCCATGACCACATTACCGGGCTGATCCATAGCCATACTGACTCCTGAACACTGGGAAAATTGACCCCGGCAGGCAGATGAGGGCCAACAGTTCGGATAGTTTTCCGTCGATTGCCAACCGTGTCGGATGGGGACATTGACCCTTCCCAAACCATGGCCAAAGTATAAAGCAAGGGGTGCAAAATCACAAGCAAAGACCAGGCCCAAAAAGGGTAAAAACGGCGATTCAACAGGGCGATCAGGGGACAGCCGCCGGCGCAACCCAGACCAGATTTCTGCGGCCGGGATTTGGACCAACTGCCCCTTCCGCAACACGCCGGCCTTTGCCTTGTGACCGCACTGCCGGTATCGTTGTAAGCGGTACGAGTGGCCTCATACAAAGGAATTTCCCATGGCCGGCACTGGCAACGATACGCCCTTTAAAATCGAAGTCTCTTCCCGCATCAAACGCTTGCCGCCTTACCTGTTTGCCAGCATCAACGCGCTGAAGGCTCAAAAGCGCCGCGCCGGGTCGGACGTCATTGATTTGGGCATGGGCAATCCCATCGATCCCTCCCCGGAATTCGTGATCAACAAGCTCGCCGAAGCCGCACGCGATCCGCACAACCATCGGTACTCGGCCAGCATCGGCATTTTTAATCTGCGGCGCGAAGTTGCCCTGAAATACAAACGCCGTTACGGGGTGGAGTTAGATCCGGAAACGCAGGTGGTGGCCACCATCGGCAGTAAAGAGGGCTTTTCCCATCTGATGCTGGCCTTGCTGGGTGCCGGCGATACGGTGGTGGTGGGCGATCCCGCCTATCCCATTCACGTGTATGCCGTGGCTCTGGCCGGCGGCAATGTCATCAGCGTGCCATTGGGCAATGACGATGCGTTTCTGGAGCGCATTGAACACGTGCTGCGCAACCTTTTTCCCCGTCCCAAGCTGATGATTCTCAATTATCCGCACAATCCATCGGCAATGACGGTGGAGCCCGAATTTTATCAGAATGCCGTGGCCCTGGCGCGCCAGTACAACGTGCTGATCATCAGCGATTTCGCCTATGGTGAAACATGTTTTGACGGCTATCGCGCCCCGTCCTTTCTGGCTACGCCCGGGGCCATTGAGGTGGGGGTGGAATTTTCGACCATGAGCAAACCGTACAACATGGCCGGCTGGCGGGTGGGCTTCTGCTGTGGCAACCCGGAAATGGTCCGGGCGTTGTCCACCATCAAAGGTTATTACGATTATGGCCACTTCGCACCCATTCAAATCGCCAGCATTCTGGCTTTGCGCCAAGGGGATGATTTTGTCGCCCAGCAGGCCGCCATTTATCAAAAACGCCGGGACGTGCTGGTCACGGGCCTTCGCAAAATCGGCTGGGATGTCGCCTCGCCGCGGGCCAGCATGTTTGTATGGGCCAGGGTGGCCGACAAGCATCTGGCCGGCCAGAGCACCATTGATTTTTCCTACCGTCTGTTGCAGGAGGCGGATGTGGCGGTGGCCCCCGGCCGCGGCTTTGGTGAAAACGGTGAAGGCTTTGTCCGCATTGCCCTGGTAGAAAATGAAATGCGCATCAAGCAGGCCCTGCGCCAGATCGATGCGGCCCTCAACGGCCGCAAAAAAAAGCAGCGCCCCAGCAACCTCGCCCAGCGCGTATCGGCCCGCCAACCCACCCCGGACGTCGGCGAAGCCGACACCGGACGCTCTTCGGTTATTGGCGGTTAAGGCCCGCAGCCCCAAGGCCCCGCTGGAAAATGCGAAGTTATTTTGCCCGATCCTTAAGGACAGCGCGGTGGCCGGGGCCGGTTGGCCCGGAGCAAAAAGGTGCCTGGCGGGCGTGCTCGCGGCAGGGCGCGGCAGCGATTATAATCGTTCCCCATGAAGACCACGCTCTCGATCAAACCGCATCACACCGCCAATTCCGATCCCGTACTGATTGTCAATGGCACTGTGCTGGACCCTGCACGTAACTTTCAAGGGCCTGCGGACGTCTTGCTGGTGGAAGGCAAAATCGCCGCGTGCGACCCGGGTCTTGCGGCCCAGGCCCCGCACGCCAAACGGATTGACGCCGCGGGATGTTTGGTCACCCCCGGCTTGATCGACATGCACGTACATCTGCGCCAACCCGGCCAGGAACACAAGGAAACCATTGCCACGGGGGCGGCAGCGGCGGTGGCCGGCGGTTTTACCACCATCTGCTGCATGCCCAACACCACCCCCGCACTGGATAACGACACGCAGATTGAATACGTCCTGACCCAGGCAAGCCGTGCGGGTCTCTGCCAGGTGCTGCCCATGGGCGCCATCACCAAGGGCCGGCAGGGGGCGGAACTGGCCGAAATCATGCTCATGCACGAGGCCGGAGCCATAGGATTTTCCGATGACGGCGTGGGTGTTGCTTCGGCGGCGGTGATGACCAAGGCGCTGCAATACATCAAAATGTTTGATGGCCTGCTGAGCCAGCATTGTGAAGAACCGACACTTTCCGGAGGGTCCATGCACGCTGGGGCGGCGGCTTTGCGGCTGGGGCTGGGCGGCCTGCCCGCGGCCGCGGAAGAATTGATGATCGCCCGCGATCTGCTGCTGAACCGGCGCATTGGGGCTCGCTACCATGTGCAGCATGTAAGCACCGCCGGCGCGGTGGATCTGCTCCGCCAGGCCAAACACCGCGGTGAATCCGTTACCGCCGAGATCACGCCGCATCACCTGTTGCTGACCGACGACCGGTGCGGCGGGTACGACACCAGTTTCAAAATGAATCCGCCGCTGCGTAGCCGGGAGGATGTGCAAGCGTGCATCGCGGGAGTTATCGACGGAACCCTTGATTGCCTGGCCACCGATCATGCCCCGCACGCCCCCGAAGAAAAGCAGCGGGAATTTGACCAGGCCCCCTTCGGTATTGTCGGCCTGGAAACGGCGCTGCCGCTTTATGCCAGGGCCCTCATTGATCCCGGCCACATCACCTGGCTCAAGCTCATTGAACTCATGAGCCATCGGCCGGCCGCCATACTGGGACTCAAAGACCGCGGATCGCTGGCGGTGGGATGCCGCGCGGATATCACGGTGATTGATCCCGCGGCAGAATGGCAGATAGACCCGACCCGGTTTTATTCGCGCAGTGCCAACACCCCCTTTTCCGGGTGGCAGGTGTGCGGACAGGTTCGCTCCACGATAGTCGCCGGGCAGGTGGTCTTTGAAAATTCCGGACAAACCTCCGGCCAGGCTCCCGGCGATCGGGCAGCTCGGCCATAAATTGGGCTGCGGATGCTGATCATTGATGGCTACAACTGCACGTATGCGGGTGCCGCGCTTGGCGGCCCATGGGGTGGTTTTTCACTGCGGCAGTTGTGCACCCTGCTGGAGAAAACCCGCTCCGCGGCCATCGTGGTACTCGATGGCCGGCCCAAACCCTCTGAACCGGACGTGGATGAATTCTCCGGCGTCAGCCTGATTTATTCCGGACGCTCAAGCAAGGCCGACGATGTCATCCGTGATCTGCTTTCCAGGCGTACGGATCGCCGCCACATCACCGTGGTCAGCAATGACCGGGCGGTAGCCGGCGACGCCCGCCGGCAAAAGGCCCGCAGCCAATCATGTGAGAAATTTCTGCAGATGTTGATCGTCGCGGCGGCGGCAAAGAGCCTCCGGCGGGCCAGAGCGGAACCACCGGAAAAATCCGCCGGGCTGGTAAATGCTGGAGAAGCAGAGCACTGGCTGCAGATGTTGGGTTTAAGTAAAAAGCTGCCATCCAACCCCCCGCATACCCCGGATGCATCAACATTGGATGACCGGACGATCGCTGCACTGCTGGGTCCCGTGGACTCTCTATAGCCCGCGGCGGCAACACAAGGTCGTGTCAAAACATTAAACCTGTCCATATAAAGACAAAGACCCTCCCCAGCCGGCTTTCCGGCTGTGGAGGGTCTTATTTGTTTTTGCTGAAACTTAGACATGCGACTGGCGGTTGCGATGCCACCACGACCAGTGCAAAAACCGCCGGAAAATATCAATCCGGCGATTGGGTTTCCACCCCGGCCCAGGCCGGAGAGAAATTACTTGCCGCCGAGGATCGCATCTTTGGCGGCCTTGGCGACGCGGAACTTCACCACGCGCTTGGCCGGAATTTCAATGGCTTCGCCGGTGGCTGGATTGCGGCCCATGCGCTTCTTGCGGTTGACCAGAACAATCTTTCCCAGACCTGGCACGGTGAACTTGTTCTTGGCTTCCTTGTACGCGAGTTCCGCCAGCGCATCGAGCGCGGCAGCCGCGTGCTTCTTGCTCATCTCTGAGCCGGTGGCTTTGCTGACCAGTTCGGCGAGCTTCGCCGCGGTCTGCGACTTGGTGAGGGACTTGGCCATGGAAAACTCCTTTTCTAAAAAGCCGGGCAGCCGGCCGACCGATCATCCAAGACCGGTTATGTTTCTTCGAACCGTCGCCCAAACACTCTATAAAATAAGCATTTTTGCGCATAATGCAACCGAATTCCTCCCAATACCGGGCCAAGTGCCCCACATGCGCCGACGGGCATGCCGGCAGAGACCGGAAAAATAAGGTGCCCTTCGGAGTAAAAACGGTTATTTTATGGTGCGGATGTTTTGAAAGGATCAGCCATGCCCCATGAATGGACAGCACCTATTCCCACACGTGTCTTTTTTACCAAGGGCGTGGGGCGCCATAAATACCTGCCTCAATCACGTGAACTCGCATTTAGACATGCTGGTATAGAAAAATTTAATCTTGTGCAAGTATCGGGCATTCTGCCGGCCCGGTGCAAAATCATCACGGTGGGCCAGGGCATTCGCCAGCTTATTCCGGGCCAGGTGGCCTTCGGCGTCATCAGCGAATCCAGCACTGATGAACCCAACCGCCTGCTGTGTGCCGGCATCGGCGTGGCCATGCCGGTACGTGATCAGTACGGTTACATCAGCCGGCACCAGGGCTACGGCATGACCGAAGAAAAAATCGGCGACTTTGTCGAAGATATGTCCGCCACCATGCTGGCCACCACACTCGGCATCGAATTTGATCCGGCCCGCAACTACGATGAACGCAAGGAAATTTACCGCATGAGCGGCAATACCGTCCGCACCAGGAATATCGTGCAGACCGCGGAGGGTTATAAAAACGGCCTGTGGACCACCGTCATTGCTGCGGCCGTCTTTTTGATGTAACCCGTCCCGTGCGGCCAGACGCGGGATCAACCGCCGCCGGCTTCGTGCCGGCCAAACAGGCGCTGGCCCGCATCAAGCCGTCGCACCACCAATCACCTCCCCATCAATAATGCAAATAGTTTTTTCACAGCCTGCCCGCTACATCGGTTTGCTGCCGCTTCTTTTTGGCGGTATGCCCCGACAGGCTCGTAGCCATAACGGCGCTCTGTTACACTCTTGCCGTGTTTTGAAAGGTAAAAAGCATGAACCGTTCCACCCCCTATCAACCTGTGATTGGTCTGCCCGCCATCAAACCCCCGCAGATTCACCTCCGGGACAACCGCCCTGCCGCTTCCGACGCCATCGTCGTTTTGTTGCCGGAGAAAACCGCGCATGTTCCCGATCCGCTGCGCAGCTTGAATGCGGAACTTCACGGCGCACTGAACATGACCCTGCAACACTCAGACTTCAAGGGCAAACCCGGCGACGTGGCCGTTTGTCCGCTGGATCATCCGGGCCGGCGATTATTGCTCGGCGGCCTGGGCAAGTCGGAATCACTGGATGCCGATCAACTGCGTTGGACCGCCGCCTCCATCGCCCGCAAAGCCCGCCAACTCCGCCTCCATGCCGTAAGCATCCATCTGCAATCCATGGAAAGCATCTTTGCCGCCAATCCCCGGCACCTGGAAGCTTTGGCCGAAGGGCTTACGCTGGGCTGCTTTGAGTATGCCCCGTTCAAAACTGCCGAAAAGAAAGATGGTACGCCAAGCGAATCTTGGGCCGCACTGCCGACTTTTCATCTGATTCTGGAGGCTGGCAAACTTCACACCTCCTTCCGCCAGGCCATTTCGACCGGTACCACTATTGCCCATGGTGCCAACTATGCCCGATACATCGCCTGCCATCCAGGCAATGTGGTCAACCCGGCAGCGCTGGTGCTGGAAGCCCGCACCCTGGCCCGGACCGCCGGCCTGCGCGTGGAAATTATTGACCACAAAAAGGCCCTGGCTCTGGGCATGGGTGGGTTGCTTTCGGTCGGACAGGGCAGCACTGTACCACCCGCTTTAATTTTGCTGGAATACAAGCCCAAATCCGCCGCGCGCCACCCCGGCTCCGCCAAGCCCGTGGTCCTGGTGGGCAAGGCGATTACCTTCGACACCGGCGGCATTTCCATCAAGCCCGCAGCAGATATGGGCCTGATGAAATTTGATAAGTGCGGTGGCATGGCGGTGCTGGGAGCCATGAAAGCCATCGCCGACCTGCAAATGCCGGTCCCGGTGATCGGAGCAATTCCGACCGCCGAAAACTCGGTGGATGCCATGGCTTACCGCCCCGGCGATATCATCCGCATGTTCAATGGCAAAACCGTGGAGGTCACCAATACCGATGCCGAAGGGCGGCTGATTCTGGCTGATGCTCTATCCTACGTCTGTCGGCGGTACCGCCCGGCGGCCGTCATTGATATGGCCACGTTGACCGGCGGCGTGGTTGTGGCATTGGGCAGTGTTTATGCCGGACTCATGTCCAATCGCGAGGATCTGGCCCGGGCGCTGCAAAGCGCCGGTACGTACAGCGGAGAATGGCTCTGGCCGCTGCCGCTGCATGATCGCTATGCCTCACTTCTGGAAAGCCCCCACGCGGATATAGCTAACAGCGGCCCGCGCGAGGCCCACCCGGTTCAGGGCGGCATGTTCCTGCGGCATTTTGTTCCGGCGGAAATTCCGTGGGCGCACCTGGATATCGCCGGAACCTCCAATCCCAAAAAGGATGACCGTTACCTGGTGGGCAAATCGGCCAGTGGATTCGGCGTGCGCCTGCTGCTGGAATATCTGCGTGCGCAGCGTCATTAAAGGAAGCCGCCGGAAGTCCGGATAAAACTTCGCCACGTTTTTTATCTTGAAGGTGTTCAATGAATCCATTGACCATATTGATCACGGAAGGCCTGGAAGATGAGCCGCTGCGCTGGCTGCAAAGCCAGGTCCGTGTGGTGGAGTGTTCGTCGCGCGATCCGGCGGCACTCCAAAGCCATCTGGCCGCCGCCGACGGCCTGATCGTACGCACCTACACGCAGGTGAATGCCGCACTGCTCGCGCATGCCCCTCGATTGCGGGTGGTTGGGCGGGCCGGGGTGGGTCTGGAAAATATCGACCAGCAGGCCTGCAAGGCCCGGGGCATAGAGGTTATTTCCACCCCCGCCGCCAATACCCACGCGGTGGTGGAATATGTTTTCAACCTGATTTTTCATTTGGGACGGCCGCTGGTCAATTTAACTTCTCCCGTATCGCCGGAGGCCTTTCATCGCTATCGCAAAACCATTCGGGGCCTGGAAATTCATGGCCGCACACTGGGTATTCTGGGCATGGGGCGCATCGGCACGGCGGTAGGCCGGGTGGCCCACGCCTTCGGCATGAACGTGTTGTATAACGATCTGCTTGATGTTGCCGGCAAGATCACGTTTCCCGCGGAAAGCGTGCCCAAGGAAGCGCTTTATCACCGGGCGGACATTCTGACCATTCACGTAAGCCACCAGCCCGGCAACCAACATTTACTGAATGCCGCCACACTGGCTTTGCTGAAACCGACGGCCTTTTTAATCAACACCAGCCGGGGCGAAGTGGTGGATGCTGCGGCCCTGGCCGATGTGCTGCGGACCGGCAAACTCGCCGGTGCCGCACTGGATGTGCATGATCCGGAACCGCCCGGGCCGGATTACCCGCTCTGGGGCATACCCAACCTGATTTTTGCCCCGCATCTGGCCGCACGTACCCAGGGTGCCATGGATGCCATGAGTTGGGTGGCCCGCGATGTACTCGAATCTCTGCGCCGCAACCCCAGCCGCACACCGGCGGATGGCACCGTCTAGTGCTTTTGCGCCCAGTCACTGCAACTCAGGGCACCGATCAGCCCCAGCCCCACGAAAGACAATGGCGCCAATGTCGGCGGCTGGCCATAGTGCGGCAGTGGTATGGACCGCCAGGCCTGCACGGCAAACCGTATAGCCCGCAGTGGATCGCCATGCGTGTGAAACCAGAATCCCAACAGCCCCACCCCGATACCCACCACAAACAGCACCATCAGCATATGCCGCATCGGCCTGCGCCAGCGGAAAAATGTCGCCAGGCAGCAGATGAACATGATGCCGGAATAAATAATGGGAATCCACGGAAACAAATAGCCATGCTTGATCGGCTCCAGATGTTCCTCGCGGACATCCAGCATCAACAGTAGAAACGCCCCGGCCAGCAGCAAAACGATGCCCCGGGTCAATGAAAATCCGCCGCTGGATTCGGCGCCGCCTTGGCGTGGAGATGTAGTCACTTGTCTGCCTTTCCTAAAGATTGAAATCACAATGCCTTCGCATCAACCGGGGCCGCGGCTCTCATCCCCCGCCCCCGGATCTTCGCGATTTCCGCCATGGCCCCAGGCTGCCCGTGACGAAAACCGCCCGGGGATTATAATGCTGCGCAGTGGAATTTGTCTGCTGCGGAGACTCTTTTTTATGCCCTATCCCACCAGTTCGCGAGTCCTTCGATTGATGCTGATGACGGCAATTCTGGCTATCGCAGGCCATGCCGCCGCCGCCCCAACATGGCCTTTTGTGCCGCGGAAAACGCCTGCCGGCACCAGGCCGCTGCTTGATCTGCGCAGCCTGAACGAAAAAGTGGCCGGCGAACATGGTTTTATCAGGACCTCCGCCGATGGCCACGGTTTTATACGTGGCGATGGCCGGCCGATACGGTTCTGGGCTGTGGGCAGTTTTGCCGGCAATCTCAAAGGGTTTGTGGCCGCAAAACAGGCCGCCCGGTTCCTCGCCCGTTACGGTGTGAATATGGCGCGGTTCCATTGCACCCTGGCCCCCACCAATCCCGGCTCCCGCATTACGGATGTGAATCAGGCCGCACTGCACGCCGTGTGGAAACAGGTGGCCGCCATGAAACAGCAGGGCATCTACACCACCATTTCGCCGTATTGGGCCGTGGTGGTGCATATCCAAAAATCATGGCATGTACCGGGAAATCCGGCCTCGGCCGCCTCGCTGCTGTTTTGGGATCCCACCATGCAGCGCGGCTACCGGGCCTGGCTGCGGGCGCTGTTGACCCGCCCCAATCCGTATACCGGCATTCCTCTGGGGAAAGACCCGGCCGTGGCCATTGTTTCCCTGCAAAATGAAGATTCCATGTTGTTTTGGAATATGCAGTCCATTGTCGATGTGCATGGCGGCGAAACCGCCCAGCGAC
Source organism: Planctomycetota bacterium (assembly GCA_021851715.1). Lineage (GTDB taxonomy): Bacteria > Planctomycetota > Phycisphaerae > WQYP01 > WQYP01 > JABEVA01. The sequence goes on along the minus strand of JAJZCR010000048.1, from coordinate 12,787 downwards.
TGGAAATTGAGCGGCTCTACGCGCGATGGCTGATCAAAAAATATGGCTCGCTCCACAACGCCCTGGCCGCCTGGAAAGGTGTCCATGCCCCCGGTGATGATTTTGCCCACGGCATCGCGGGCATGTTCGGCAACTGGTTTTGGACGCAGCACCAGGCCGGTGGAATGGCCGTGCGGCTGGCGGATCAATTGCATTTTGTCGCCCGCGTCATGTACCACTTCAATAAAAAAATGGTGCTGTTTATCCACCGCAATCTCGGTGCCCGGCAGCTTGTCAACGCCGGCAATTGGAAAACGGTCGATCCACTGCTGCTCAATGACGTGGAGCGCTGGACCTACACCCCGGGCCAGGTGATGGCCGTCAACCGCTATACCACCGGCATTCACATCGGCCGCAATAACGGATGGGCGATTCAGCCTGGCGATACGTACACCAACTTTTCCTGCCTGCTTCATCCGCAATCCATTCCCGTCAACCTGAAACAGGTGATCGGATATCCGATGATCGTCACGGAAGGCCAATGGGTGGCCCCGGATAAATATCAGGCGGAAGGGCCTTTTCTGGTGGCCGCGTACAGCTCGCTCTCCGGCGTGGCCGGCTATTACTGGTTTGCAATTAGCAGCCAATGGCAGCAGCCGTTCAAGCACCTGGCCCATAGCGCGTGGCAGCCACCCATGGCCAAATGGCAAATCGGCACTCCGCAGCAATTGGGCCAGTTTCCCGCGGCGGCCTTGATGTACCGGCGCGGCTATATCCGGCCCGGCAAGCCCGCCGTCATCGAACGCCGCACCATGCAGGGACTGTGGAATCGCCGCGTACCCATCATCGCCGAAGGGTCCGGCTATGATCCCAACCGCGATCGCGGCGTAACCGCCATGCGTCTGGGCGTTAAAACCGCCGTAAGTCCGCTGACGTTTCTCGTAGGACCGGTACTGGCGAGCTACCACCAGCGGCCAGGCCACAATTTTGTCCGCAACTTGGCCCCTTATATACATCCCCGACAGGGAACCGTTGTCAGCGATACCGGACAGATAAAGCTGAATTATCATCTGGGAATCTGCACGCTCAACACCACCCGGGCCAAGGGCGTGGTGGGCTTTCTGGGCCGCAAGGGGGTATTTAATCTGCCCGGGCTGCGCATCACCTGCCGCAATACCTACGCCTCCATTTTGCTGGTTTCCCTGGATGGTCTGCCGCTGCGGACCAGCCGCAAAATTCTGGTTCAGGTGGGCACCATGGCCCGGCCCACCGGATGGAAAAGCGCCCCGGCCACGCTGACCGTCAACGGCAAGCGGCTTCGCGGGCATCGCGTGGTTTCCACCGGTCAGGATCCCTGGCAGGTGCGCGATATCAAGGCCGGCATCACCCTCAACAACGCGGTCATTCACACCGCCACGCTTTTGAATCCGGACGGCTATGCCGCCACCACCGTGCCGCTGCACCGCCATGGCAGCACAATACAGTTGCAACTGCCGCCCCATACACTGTATCTGGTGTTACACTAAACTCAGTACATACCCGGCCAGGGCCAGCGCGACCAGCACCCACGCCAGCACCAACAACCAGCGAAGCCGGCTCCGCGGATGATACGTATCTGGAATGTATTCCCCGCAGTGCGGGCAACGCCAGGCATCGATATCCATCATTTTCCGGCACTTTGGGCAGGGCATGTTGCGCGGGGTTTCATCGAATTCCGGATCGTCATCCGGCCATTCGTCTTCCGCATCATCATCATCGGGCTGCCAGTCGCGTGGAGGATTCATCGTATGCACCACCAAAACTGAATCAACTTTGCGCCCTCACCAGTCCTCAGCGGCGTAGCATCTTTAAAGCCCGGCAGTAAACCGTCAGTAAACACTTTCCCTGGACGACCAACATTTTAGCTTCTTCCTCCAAGCCTGTGAACGTCAGGGAGCGGACAATCCTTCACCAGCGCAGCGTTCTGGTTTACTCCCGCCCCACCATCCTCAGCCTGGCCGTCAACCCGACTCCAGCACTCGAACCTTTGGCCGCAGCGGGATGGGCGGCACACGGGGCGCTCGCCGCCGCCAGGGCTGCTTTTCCCACCGCAGCTTCGCTTGCTGCCGGCACCGGATTGCCTATTTTATAAGCAAAGGCTTCCAGGCTCATCAAATCTTAACCATTCCACAGGCGTCGCCGATCTCCTTGACGGGCTAATTTCTCAATCCTGAAGCTGTCGAGGGCACTGGCACACCATTTGCTATAACTCCCAAACAGCGTGTGGTATTGTGTTATTTTTTAAAGGAGCTTTTCAATGACCCACCGACGCACTCTCCAGTTTACCCTGGCCGTAGCCGCAGCCGTGGCTGGTGCCGGACTGATGTTGTCCGGTCCGATATCCGTTCGCGCCGCTGGCGGCACCGCCGTTCCGGTGACCGATACCACGGTGAGTTTGGACAGCACCACGGCACCGGCCGCACCCGCAACGCCGGCCCCGGCACCGGACACCAATCCGCTGCTGATGTATTCGCTGGATAAGGTTCCGGATTGGAACGGCTCGACTCTCGGCCAGGATCTGCAAACCGCCGGGCTCGATATCTACGGTTACGTGGAGGCGGGCTACACGTCCGATTTGAGCGGCCGGCCGGCCGGCGGCGTTATCCCTGGTCGTGTGTTTGATACCGAGTACGGCAATCATCTCCAGATGGACCAGTTGGATCTGACGGTAGCCCGAGCCATCAATCTTTCCGATCCGAGCTATCTCAAACGCGGATGGGCCATCGGTGGCAAGGTCGAATGGCTGTACGGCTATGACGCCGCCACCGCCGACAATATTCACGCCAACGGACTGAACTTTTACCACAGTTGGGCTACCCAGGGCAGCGCTGTTACCAGCGCCATCCAGAACCCCCTGTACCAATTCGACCTGGAACAGGCGTACATTACGCTGGCTCTGCATCTGGGCAGCGCGGGTGATGTCAAGTTCAAAGCCGGCACGTTTGCAACACTGCTCGGCGAAGAAACCATCAATCCGACCACCAACTATTTCTACTCCCATTCATTCGCCTTCGGCATGGGCATCCCTTTTACCCAGACCGGGGTGCTTGCCGAGTACGTGCCCAACAGCGAGTGGACTTTCTACGCCGGCATAACCCGCGGCTGGAACCAGGCTCTGCGCGACAACAACAGTTCCGTGGATTTTCTCGGCGCGGTAAGTTACACCCCCAATTCTCAGTTGACCGCGACGGTGAACCTCTCCACCGGACCGCAGAACAATGGCGACAACGGCCATTACCGCACGGTGGTTGAGCCGCTCATCACGTATACACCCCCCATCCTCGGCAACAATCTGACCCTGGTGTCCGATACCACCATCGGTTACGACGGTGCCGGCAATGCCAGCAACGGCCAATCCGCCGGCTGGTTCAGCGAAGCCCTGTATCAAAGCTACACCGTCAACAATTACGTGCAGCTCAATGCCCGCGAAGAGTATTACTACGATGGTGCTGGCTTTACCATGGACGCCTTCGACTATAACCCGCCTGCGGCCGGAACCACGGTGCAGTATGGTGAAATTACGCTCGGCACCAAGATCACCCCATTCCCCAATGGCAGCCTGAGCAAAAATTTCTACTTCCGCCCGGAACTGCGCTTTGACATGGCGGATCATGGCGTGCTGACCAATGGCAAGCATTACCAGACCACCTTCGGTATCGACGCGATCTACACGTTCTGATCGCTACACCTGATAAGGTTGCAGTTGCGACTGACCGGCGGGGCCTTCAAAAAGCCCCGCCGGTTTCTTATGCGCCGTGCAATACCCCCCCCGCAAATAGCAGCCCTGGCCCGCTTCGGCTAAAATACAGCCTGTCCGGCGCAAGAATAGATGCCGGCGTTGGAATGAAGCAAGATGTCCGCTTTCCGCATGACGCAGGTGATCTTCTGGCTGGGGTTGTCCATCTACCTTGGCGGACTGGCTACGCTGGGCGGTATTGTGGCCTGGCAGCTTTTTTCCATCCTCGGCCATACCGGCGTGCATGTGGCGGGTATGAGTGCGCATGTGAACCAGTCGCGGCAGCTTGCCGGCCTGATCTTTGGACGCATCCTGCAGGCTTTCAACGTCGTGGAAATTGCCTGCCTGGCCCTGATGTTTCTGGCCATTTTTGCCCAGATGGTACTGCACCTGAATTTGTTGAATATCTGGGTCTGGCTTCGACTGATTTTGGCGGTGCTGCTGCTGTTAATCTCTGTGTATGATATTTTCATTATTTCGCCGGCCATTCACCGGCAACATCATCAATGGATCGCCAATGTTGATTCCCACCCCGCCATGGCCCGGACGCATCGCCAGATTTTCTGGAAACTGCACCGGACCAGCGAGGCCCTGGGTGTCAGCGAAATCGGCCTGCTTTTGCTCATGCTGGTGGTTTCCGCGTGGGGAATCAGCCAACCCACCCGGCGGCAATTTCTGGCACCAACGGCACCCGGCCATCCTCCATCCCCGACAAGCCCGCACGCGTGATTTGGAGTACCCATGGAGCTGGATAAGCCTGACCAAAGAAAAACCCGCTGCGAAACCATCATAGCCCGCCTGCGCGAAGCTTTTCCCGATGCCCACTGCGCCCTGCACTATGCCAATCCGCTGCAATTGCTGGTAGCCACCATTCTTTCAGCGCAATGCACCGATGTCCGCGTGAACATGGTTACGCCGCAACTTTTCGCCCGGTTCCCGAATGCCCGGGCCCTGGCCGAAGCCGAGCCGGCCGAAATCGAAAAGATCATTCAGAGCACCGGTTTTTTCCGCAGCAAGGCCCGCGCCATTCAACAAACCGCCAGGGATATCATCGCCCGCTATGACGGGCAGGTGCCGCAGACGATGGAAGAACTGACGAGTCTGCGCGGCGTGGGCCGCAAGACCGCCAATGTCGTGCTTGGCAACGCCTTTGACAAAACTTGCGGCATCGTGGTGGATACGCACGTGGGCAGGATCGCCCGCCGCCTGGAGCTGTCCCAGCATACCGATCCCGAAAAAGTGGAAAAAGACCTGATGCGGCTGGTTCCGCAGCAGCTCTGGACGTTGTTTTCCCATCTGCTCATTGCCCATGGCCGCACGTACTGCACCGCCCGTAATCCCCGCTGCGCCGATTGCCCCATCAGCAGCCCGTGCCCGTCGGCGACGATCCTGTCTGAAGCTTCCGGGGGCCGCGGGGCAAAAACCGGCAAACGGGAGGGCAAACGGAAAGCCAAACGTCGTGTGATGCCCAAAAGGCACGCACGCCGTTAGAATAGGAATCCTTGATGCACCCGCGGGGCCGGCGAAGGCCAGGCCACCCGCAGGTAAAATGGCGGAGATACTCATGTCGCAATCTAAAAGAACGGGACGCAAAAGCACACAACGCGGGCTTCATCCATCCCCGCCGCCCAGAGCTTTAACCGAAATCGACCATTCGAACCAGCATCCGTCATCCGCGGGGGCGTCAGCGGGCGCTGCGGCGAACGCATCCCCGCCGGGCGCTGGAAAAGCGGATCCATTTGCCCTGCCGGCACCCCGCACCACCGCACCGATGGAACACCGGTCGCCGGCAACATACCCCCCTCCACCCAAAATTGTGATCCGTCCACGCACCACCCGCATGGACCAGCCCGATGAAAGCCAGCCGCTGCTTTTTGAAGTCGCCTGGGAAGTGTGCTGGCAGCTCGGCGGTATTTACACCGTGATGCGGTCCAAGGCGGCCAATATGGTCAGTGCATGGGCGGACCGCTACTGCCTGGTCGGGCCGTACAATGCTGATACCAGCGCGGTGGAATTTGAAGCGGCCGCTCCACCCCCGCATTTGGCCGAAACCATGCGGCGCCTGGGAGAACTCAACGTGCGCGCCCATTTCGGGCACTGGCTGGTGGCGGGCCGTCCGCAGGTGATTCTGCTGGACTACCAGGCGGCGTTTGCGCGCCTGGGCGAGTTCAAGTACCTGCTGTGGACGGATCATCACATTCAATCGCCGGACCAGGATGGCGATATGAACAACGTGATTGCCTTCGGGTTTGTCACCGGCATGTTTCTGCAGGAACTGGCCAAGGTCATCGCCGGCACGCGGCCCATCATCGCCCATTTCCATGAATGGATGGCGGGACTGGGATTAATGCGGGTGCGGTATCTGAAATTGCCCGTAGCCACCGTGTTTACCACGCACGCCACGCTTTTAGGCCGCTACCTGTGCACGGATAACTCTGATTTTTACGCCAAGATAGACCTGATCAATCCGGATCATGTGGCGGGACAATATGCCATTTATCCACGGTATTGCGTGGAGCGCGGTGCCGCCCACTGCGCCGATGCGTTCACCACCGTATCCGATGTGACGGCCCTGGAAGCGGAAAAAATGCTGGGCCGCAAGCCGGATGTGATTACGCCCAACGGGCTTAACATTCAGAAGTTTTCCGCCCTGCACGAATTTCAAAATCTCCACAAGGAATACAAGGAAGCGATTCACACCTTTGTCGCAGGGCACTTTTTTCCTTCCTACAGTTTCGATCTGGACCGCACACTGTACGTATTTATCAGCGGCCGCTATGAATACAACAACAAGGGTATTAACCTGTTTATCGAGGCTTTGGCCCGCCTCAACCACTGGCTGAAAACCGGCAATGTGCCGGTGACCATGGTGGCGTTTATCATCACCAGAGCCCCGTATAAATCCATCAACGTGGATGTGCTGAAAAGTCAGGCCATGTTCGACGAGCTTAAGCTCAGTTGCGAACACGTTTCCCGGGATATGGGCGAAGCCCTGCTTTCCGCCGTGAGCCTGGGCCGACTGCCCAACTCCGCCGAGCTTCTGCCGGAAGAAGCAGTGGTACGCCTTAAACGCGGCATGCACGCCTGGCGCACCTGGAAGCAGCCGTCCATTGTCACCCACGATCTATGGGATGATGCCCACGATTCGGTGTTGCAGCAACTCCGGGCCTGCCGGCTCTTTAACGCCAAGGATGATCCGGTCAAAGTGGTCTTCCATCCCGATTTTCTTTCCGCGACGTCTCCCCTGATCGCGTTGGACTACGATCAATTCATTCGTGGCTGCCACATGGGCGTGTTTCCCAGCTATTATGAACCATGGGGATACACCCCTATGGAATGTGTCGCCAGTGGTGTGCCGGCCATTACCAGTGACTTGGCCGGTTTCGGCAGTTATGTGCTAAGCCACATTCCCGATCCGTCCGCCAACGGGCTTTTTGTGGTTAACCGGCGAACGGTGGATTTTGATCCAGCGGCCCATCAACTGACTGAAATTCTCTTCAATTTTGCACTAAAAGACCGCCGCGCAAGAGTTGAACTGCGTAATCGCGTAGAACGCTTAAGCGAATATTTTGACTGGAACAACCTTATCATTCATTACACACAGGCTCATCGATTGGCTTTGGCCAGGCGCTTAAGCACGACTTGAATATCCGATCACGGACAAATGTTGCAAAAATGATTATTGATGTTCGCGTACGCCCTATTTTAGCGCATTTTTTTCTCGATCTGTCCGCAATATACGCTTATTCCCCTTTATTTTTATGGTTTTTGCCTCGAAAACGCTTGCGATTGAGCCTGCCATTAACCACTTCTTAATCGTATGCACTTGCAATCTTAACCAAGCTTGATATGCTTCCACTTGGGCAATCCGAACGGTACGGGTATAAAAAAATTGTTTTTTCCGGACTCTTCGGGCCGATAATGCCAAAAGGCAAAACAGGGGTGTGACAGTGGCATGTCGCACTCCAGGAGTAAACGAGGTCCGTTCCGCAAGAAGGGTAAATTGTAGCTTAAGCATAGCCTGATGGACCCAGGCATCATACGGAGACTAGAATGCCGGTTGGCCGTGTACGATAGCATCGAGTCTGTCCAACTGACGCTGTTGAGCGATCAGGTGGGCGGCCAGAAGCGATTTAAAGGCGTGGTTTGGCTATGAATTCGCAAAGTAAAAATTTGAACATGAATATAAAGGCCAACGTACCGATAACCACGGTGCGAGCCAAAATAGTCTGCATGAATCAGTGCCATCAGCCGGCGGCGGCGTAAACCGCAGGCTTGTATGGCCGAGCATTTTAAGAAAAGGAGTTTTTTATGCAGAGAAGTTTGAGATTTTCCATGGCCATCGCGGCGGCTATGGCTGGAGCGGGGTTGTTTCTAACCAGCCCGGTTTCAGCAAGAGCCGCGAGTTCCATTCCCGCCACGGACACCACCGTGAGCCTTGACAGTGCCCCGGCCAGCACCGCCACCACGAATGGTATGGCCGCACCCGCAGCCCCGGCTGCTGCGCCGGAGAATCAGCCTTTGCTGATGTATGCGATGGGCAGAATTCCGGATGGCAATGGGGCCACGGTCGGTCAGGATATGAATAATCTGGGGATTAAAGTTGGTGGTTACCTGGATATTGGTTACACCACCAGCTTCCAAAATTCTCCCCGACCCTATGCGGGCAGCGCCTTTAACACGGAAAAAGGCAATAACATTCAGCTTGATCAAGTAGGTTTGTACCTGGAAAAGGTGATCAATTTCGCCAATCCGTCGTTCCGCAAGCGCGGCTGGGATATCGGCGGAAAGATCGAAATGATCTACGGGTCAGATGCGGATCTTATTCACGCCAATGGCCTGAACTTTTATCATTCCTGGGCTAACAACACTGAAGGTAATCCACTGGATCAATTCGACCTGGAGCAGGCCTATGTCGATTTTGGCGTGCCGATTGGTGCCGACAGCGGCGTGTTGATTCGCGCCGGCAAGTTCGATACCCCATTCGGTCTGGAGCAAATCGACCCGGTTGACAACCTGTTTTATTCCCACAGTCTGGCGTTTGGCCATGTGCTGCCTTACACCCTCACGGGTGTCATGGCCAAATACATTGTCAACCAGCAGTTGTCATTCCTGGCAGGGGTTGATCGCGGTAACAATCAATCCCTTAATGATGACAACAGCATGGTGAGCTGGCTGGTGGGTGCCTGCTACAAACCCAATTCCCAGTGGATGTTCAAGCCGGGTATTCTTTTTGGGCCGGAAGACTCCCATAGCAACGGCTACTATCGCACCGTTGGTGATATGGTCACCTCCTGGCACCCCACGAACATCCTCAATGGCCAGTTGACACTGGCCAACGACACCAATCTTGGCTACGACGGGGCTGGCGGTTCGATCGCGGAAGCCTCCTCCTCCAGCTATCTTACCCCCGGGTCACCGGGCCTGCGGGCTACCTATCTTGGAACGCCCGGCAGCAGTATCCAATCCGCGTGCTGGTTTGATACCGCGTTTTACGCCAGCTACTACGTGAACTCGTACCTGACCTTCAATGGCCGGGCCGAGTACATGTACGATGGTAAATCCTTCATGTTGGGTGGCGAGCCTGGCACAACCGTGAATTATGGCGAATTCACGATTGGTGCGTCCATTACTCCCTTCCCGGATACCAATGTGCTTAAGAGCCTGCAGATTCGCCCGGAAATTCGCGAGGATGTCGCGGATCATCGGGTGTTCCAGGGCGGCGGAGCTGCGGGTAAAAACCAGCAGACCTTCTTCGCAGTGGATGCGGTTTACGCGTTCTAAGCCAGGGTGGTATAAACAGTCAATGTACGCGGCGGGGCCTTCAAAAGCCCCGCCGCTTTCTTTTTGCGGCGGACGGCAAAGGGCAGGCGGATTTTCGTTACCGGGGTTTTGGCCTGATGCTACAACATCGCGGCTTCCCAGGACCAGGGGAACGCCCTCAGCCAGCCCCGTTAAAGATGAAATTTTGGTGATGGTCGTGACACCCCCAGATGCTGTAAACCATTGGCTTTCATTGACTTTCCCGATTCCAGCCGATAAGGTTGACAAACCTTGGAGAGATGGCCGAGCGGCTGAAGGCGCCGGTTTGCTAAACCGGTGTACGGGTTACAACCTGTACCGCGGGTTCGAATCCCGCTCTCTCCGCTTCATTGCGATTTGGTCGAATTCACCGACTAAAGACGCCGCGTCGCACGACGCGGCGTTTTGTTGACGGGCAAGACGGCCAATAGCGACAACGGTTTTCCACGCTCCGCGTGGCTCCCACTTCACTTCACGATTTACTAACAACAGCATGTACAAGAGCTCCTGGCCATTGCACATTAATCATAAATAGTATTTCCTATTTTTTGTTGCTGCTATCGCCGCGATTGTCAGAATTAGATGCGTTACGATCTGCGTTTGTGCCAGGTCTCGTGGCAGACGTTCTCTGGGAAACGCGTGGTGTTGGCGGTCTCATTGATCTCTGTTCATATCCGCCTTCATCCACTTTCTGAATACGTATTGACTCATCCATAATGTTACTCCTTAATGTGCAGTTATTTTACTTTGCTCTTATTACCTTTACTCTCGGTTATTTGCGTGACAGGAGTTGTTGCATTTGATGATATTTTCTGCGCCACTCGTGGCCGAGCCGGGCGAGCTGATAACGGCGTCTTATCTATATTATGTGCGACCAAAAATACCTGTTTATCAGATTTCATCATTGCTGGTCTCCATTATCTATTACTACGCTTATTATTCGATGTGTTCTTTCGTTTCTGCGTTACTCTGGGAGTAGGAGGTTTTTTACTTTCATTCACTAAACGTTTGGCCATATGCAACTCCTTGAAATTTTTTTTGATTACTGAGTATACTGCAATAGCACATCGTCCCGGCAGATCAAATATCAATTGAGATTTAGTGCACCAAACACGATTAAGATAGTAACGCCGATAACAAGAAATATGAGTGCCAGTACATTAAGACACTCTATCGCTTGATGCCGTTTGGAACGCTTATCCCACTCTAAATATTTGTTCCGATACTCGTCAGGATGGGACTTATATATTTTGTCTGCTTCATCGATGCATTTTGTATTAGCCGTATATGTCAAGTGAGCATTGAATAAAATTATGCCGGATGCCAAGGCGAGCAGTGACCAAGCAATCAGCAATAGCCATGGAGTTTTGGAACTCTTTCCGATCACTCCCAAAAGCGTTAGGGACAGCGCCAATCCTCCGCCGGCCCCTGCCAGCACGGACTTATCAAATAATGAGGCCGAAGCCGATCTTGCATCTTCTAGTTGATCACGGTGGACGCAATAGGCTTCGTATTCCGAATTTTCTTCTGAATTCTCATTGTGCTGTTCGGTCATTGTCAGCGCATCCCATAGAAATCCCTAAGAGGTTGCATATTCTATCCATTAACTCGATGCGACGCAAGAGCAGAATCGCGTACGTGCTTACATCCCCCTTGGCGCACCCACCCCTTCGCGCTATGCTATGTCATATTCAAACGTGACCGGTGGAAACCGGCACCAGGGGGAACAATCATGACTGGCGACACCACCATCAAGTACTTCATCTATGCCCGCAAATCCACGGAAAGCGAGGATCGTCAGGCCCGTAGCATCGGCGACCAACTTTCAGAATTGCGGGAATTGGCTGCCAAAGAGCAACTCGCCGTCATTGAGACGTTCGTGGAAAGCCGCACCGCTAAATCTCCCGGCCGGCCCGTCTTCAATGAAATGCTTGCGCGTATGGAAACGGGTGAAGCATCCGGTCTCCTGGTCTGGGCACCCGACCGGTTGGCCCGGAATTCACTTGATGGCGGCCGTATCATTTATCTGGTGGACACGGGTAAAATCCGTGACATCAAATCACCGACGTACCGTTTCGACGCCACGCCTCAGGGTAAATTCATGCTCTCCATCGCCTTCGGCCAGAGCAAGTACTATGTCGACAGCCTTTCTGAGAACATCAATCGCGGTATTCGCCAGAAACTGAAGCGTGGCATCTGGCCGCAGCGGGCACCCATCGGGTATCGCAATGACCCAATTACCAAAACCATCGTACCTGATCCGGAACGTGCTCCGCTCATCCGCAAGGCGTTCGAACTGTATGCCAGCGGTGCATATACCTTCGCCAAAGTACATGCGGCGGTCAATGCGCTGGGACTGACCAGTCGTGAGGGTGCCCTCCTGTCGGTCTCCAACTACCAGTACTTCCTCCAGAACCCTATTTACTTCGGTGTCCTCCGTTACCGCGGTGAACTCCATCCCGGCAGCCATGAGCCGCTCATCAGCAAGAAACTCTTCGATACTGTTCAGACGGTGATGCACCGCCACAGCAAGCCGAAAGGTAGAACCCTGAAACCCTACCTCTACCGGGGATTGTTCCGTTGTGGTGAATGCGGTCGTACCATCACCACTGAGACCCAGAAGGGCCACAACTACCTGCGGTGTACCAAGTGGACAACCTGTTCCCAGCCATATGTCCGAGAAGAGGTCGTCACCATCCAGGTTGCCGGCATTCTCCACAAACTCTCCCTGCCTGTCGACTGGGCCGATTGGATGCTTACCGAACTGGAACGCGAACGGACGACGGAGGCCGCCGCTGCTACGGCACACCTCCAGACCCTTCGCAATGAATTGGCAACCTTCGACCGCAAACTCGACCGGCTCATGGCTGCCTTTCTGGATGAAGGACTATCACTCGCCGAATATCGCGAAACCAAGAACGCACTCGTGCTCCAAAAGCACGAGTGTAGCGAGCAAATCGCCACCTTGGAGCGTAACCGCTCCAGTGCTCTCGAACCGATCGTCTCGCTCATACAAGACGCGAAAAAAGCCGGTTTTCTAGCGAAATCCGATGATCACACGGAACAATGTGATTTTTTCAGAAAAATCGTTTCGAACCCGAACGTAACGAATCGTGAAGTGAAGTGGGAGCCACGCGGAGCGTGGAAAACCGTTGTCGCTATTGGCCGTCTTGCCCGTCAACAAAACGCCGCGTCGTGCGACGCGGCGTCTTTAGTCGGTGAATTCGACCA
>JAJZCR010000120.1 GCA_021851715.1 Planctomycetota bacterium | reverse complement strand
AAATAGGCGCAACGGCGCAACGGCGCAACGGCGCAACGGCGCAACGGCGCAACGGCGCAACGGCGCAACGGCGCAACGGCGCAACGGCGCAACGGCGCAACGGCGCAACGGCGATCGCTGCCAACCGGCAGTCAGGTTGGCGACCAGCCAGGCCTGATATCTTCGGCGGTCCGGTTCCGGGTTGCTCAATTTCTAAAGAAAATTGTTTTGCCTTTCGGCCAGAATGTGGGGGGACCGGCTGAAATGGCACCTTCCCCAAGCATTTCCAATTCGCCGCCTGTCCAAGGTTTTGTGGTGCGGGCGTCCCGCCTGCTTATGGTGGTGGCAACAGCGGCCACGATGTCCTTTGCGGCCCCGGCTTTTGCCGCCTGGGGTGGCAACGCCCAACCCGTGGGCAACCAACATGTCTCCGCGAGGGCCAAGAAAAAATCCGAAGTCCCCGTGCCGCTGCAATCCCTGCATTGCCCCGCCAATTTCACTACCGCCATGGTTTCGGATGGCCACGGCGGCGTGTGGGTAGGTTCGGAAGATTCCGGCGTTTATCATGGCCGCCTCGCCTTCCGCCCTGGCAAGCTGGGCGAGCCGGTGGGCTTGTCCCACCGGCCTGGCGTGCAACCATCCTTGCAGGCAACTTGGAAGCATTTTGGCAAAACCAATTCCCGCTGCCTGGCCAGTAATTTTATCACCGCTTTGTGCATGGATGGCCGGGGCAGGCTATGGGCCGGGACCAATCGCCACGGCCTATGCGTATTCAACGGTAAGAAATGGAAACATTACGGCATCGTCGGTGGCCCATTGGGTTGCCATGTTTATGCCATCGCTTTGGATAAACCCGCCAATCAAATCTGGATCGCCACGGAAAACGGCATCAGCATCTACCAGTGCGGGGCCACCGGAACAATTCCGGCAACTCGCCGCAATGTGGGTCGGCGTGCTCCCCCAATTCCGCGTTATGCAGCCCACACTTGGCATTACATCACCTCAGCCAATGGTCTGCCGCCCAATCCTGATGCCGTCGCCTTTGATTCCCGTGGCCGGGCGTTTGTCGGCACCCAGTGTGGCGGGCTGGCCATCGGCATGCCGCGGGCCACCGCCCATGTCAACCTCAAATCTTTTCTTTCCTACAAATCGGACCGCGAAATTAAATACTCTTGGCGCATCATCCAAGGGCCGTGGCACTTGCCCATTCGCCCATTCGGTTCCGGCTTGCCGGGCAATTTGATCAACGCGGTACGGATCACCGGGCGCAATCGCGTGCTGGTGGCCACGGATTGGGGCCTGGCGGTAAGTGAAAATGATGGCATAAGCTTTCGCTACCAGCGCGGCCAGGATTACGCCGCCAAGGTGCTGGGCCTGTGGCATCCGCCGCGATATTTTCGAAGGCCATCCCCACGCTTTTTGGCCAAATTATTGCCCGGCGATCATATCACCGCCCTGGCCCAGGATGCACAGGGCAATTTTTGGATTGGCACCTGGCGTAACGGCTTTGAAGTGCTCAATCCCAGAACACATGAGTCCTACCGGTTCGCCAGCAATCCCGCGAATCCGAAAAACGGCGGGTATGTAAGCGCTTTTTGCCCGATCAGCGTGCCGTCCGCCGCCGCAGGCGACCACCGCCGCCCTCGGCGGACGAGCGACAATCCCGATAGCCATCGGGACCCGGACCACAATGCGCCCCAGCAAATTATGCTCATGAGCTATTACGGCTCCGGCGTCTGGGCGTTTGACAGGCCTATCAAAACCCGCCAACCGGTACGTAGCCCCGCATCACGGATAAAGTTGTCTTCCAACCGGGCTTCGAGATTTCCCCGGCCCGCCGCAGCACCGACGGCAAGGCAGCTCGGTGCCATGCTGCCGGCGTTGGCCACGGCCACCAAATTTGCCACCAGCACGCATTTCCCTTACGCGGCGTTCCTGCGTGATGATTGGGCTAGCGAGGGCGACTGGACAGGCCGTTATGGGCGGGAATATGCCGTGCTGTGCAGCGCCCACTGGGATTTGGATTTCCATGTCTGCTGCCGGGATTACGCTGCCGGCGTTTCCGGATTCATCGGCCCGCACCATGGGTCCGGCGATTGCCTGCGCGAATGGGAGCAGTGGAAAGATACGACCAATCCCCGCTCGCTTTACATTCCCCAGCTCGGCTATCGCCGGGAAACGACCTGGGATGACCATGGCGAAACCTATCCAATTGCCTATCAAGGACCGGACGTGTGGGTGCGGGTGCATCTGAAAAAAGCCGGGCTGTGGCGGGTGGGCCTGTACTTTTTCAATAAAGATGGCCACGCCGGAGCCAACCGCCAACGGGATTACGTCGCACAGGTGTATTCCATTGCCAGCATCTTCGGTAAAGCGGCTACCAACCAGCCGTTGAGCGCCCGCACGTTTCCCACCAATCATCGGGCGTTGGCGTGGGCACGGTGGGCCATGAGAACCAGTCCGTTGGCTCAGGGCCGGGTGGTGAATTTCTGGGGCGGGGTGTACTTGCGTTTTCTCCTGGCCGGGCCGGGCCAATACATGATCCGCTTAGATCGCAATGCCAGCTTGGACACCATTTTGCAGGCGGTGTTCATCGACCCGGAAATGGTCAAATCCCGATGGCCATCGGGATTTACGAATAAACCGATGGCGGACATGGGTGGAGTGCGCTATTTTCCGCCGAAACTGTCGGTGGACCCGGCGAATGATCTGCAACCGGCGATGGCCGTATGGCAAGCCACCCGGCAGGCTTTCGGTGTAGGCGGCGGTGCTCACCGCTGGCTGGCCCGACTGCTCTGCTACCGCTACGCGGTGGCCCATCATGCCCCGGCAAAACTGCTGGCCAATTGGCGCTGGCATCTGGATATTTGGACCCTACCGGACCGTAAAGTTTTTGACCACAAGATGAACCAAGCCTTCCGCGCCCGGCTCAAGGGCTGGAAAGGCCTGCGCGCGTTTATGCAAAAAGATGGTGATTTACAAGCCAATTCAGGAGAAATAGGACATGAATAACAACAAGATAACATCCGGCCGACATGGACAATACACACGTAACTGGTATATGCTGTTACTCGGCGTGATGGTAGCGCTGGCCTGCGTACTGGTACTGGCCGTGCGTATTGCATTGGCAGCACTCACCTACGCCGGTCCAATTACGGTGACGGCAAACATGGGCTCATTTTCACCCAGTCCGGTGCTGGTCAACGGTTCCGCAACGGCGGGGCTGAGCGCCTATTACACGCCACCATCCGGAGCACCGGAGGGCCAGCTTTCGGCCAGTTACGATTGGTCGGTGTCCAGCGTGCAATATAAGGCTGCACAGACGGATACGTTTGGCTCGCCGCCGGCGAATAGCTACACTGATTCCATCAGCCCGAACCAGCCATCGTCGAATTCCGGTGCGACATTGACATTTACGCCGCTGATTGCGGGCTATTGGCAAGTTTCCACGGGTTGCAGCGTGACCGTGACGGATACCACAACCAACCAATACTGGGGCGGCAGCGGCAATGCCGGGCCGGCGACGGTGCAGTCCACACCCCTCGTGGTCGATTCGATACAGCTGATACCAAACCCGAGCACCGTCACCAGCGGCAACGAAACCGAAACGTACAACTACCATATCGGTGATACGCTGACGCGCAGTGATTTTACCATTACCACCACGCCGGCGGGGTACGGGAATTCCAATCTGGTAACTTTTTCAATTTCGCCGTCCACGTTGCAAATTGGAGACAACACCGCTGTTGCGAGTTGTGGCAACAGCAGCGCGAGCCAGGATTTGACCGGGGTCCAATGCAGCGCGTCCTGGGGTGCCGCTTCGACCGCGGACGACGGGTCCGGCGGTGCCTCCGGAAACATCGACGTGGGCTTTTCCGCCAAGGTGCAGGGTGCGAGCGGCAATTATTCGGTCGCCGGCGGCGGAATCGTGGGTACCGCCCCGAGCGGAAGCCTAGCCGATGGCGTCGCCACCAGCGGCATCGCGGAGGTGAATCCGGGATCGGTCGACGCAAGTTTCAATGACACCCTCACCGTTTCCCCAAGCACGGGAAGCTCCTCGGCATCCCTGTCGGCGGCACCGGGCACGGTCCAACCGAACGGGGTGGGCGTCGGCGGGACCCTTATTTTGGTGGGGCTCGTATTGGATGTGGCGAAGGCCGCTTATCACAAGTTCGCCGGCACAATCACCACCCCGAAGATACCGTACATCATCACAGAATCGCTGAACGCCAACGCCCTGGACAAGTGGAACCAGAATACAATTACGGCGCAGGCGTCGGGAACCATCTCCGGGGCCTTCTATTTCTATGCCTTGGTTCCGTTGTACTGCCAGTCGCCGCAATCGTATTTGACGGTGAAAACTGCCACCAAGACCGTCATCGACACCACCACCAATACGCCCTACAGCGTCGACGTTGACGCCGACCTCTTCAACGGCGGTTTCACGCCCGGGGGCCTCTACGGCATTTCGTTTAGCGGTGCCACGTTTTTTAACAACGACCCCGGCGGCGAACAACCGAGCTTCAGTGAGCTGGGCTGGTCAACCCACGACGCGGTGAATCTGAACAGTTATTCGGATTACGCGGTGCTCTCGCTGCCGTTCACCGCCTTGGTATCCAGCGGCCAGTGGAACGGGCCCAAAAGCGTCGAATTTATATTCCAGTGGGAATAGCTGAAGGGGTTGCGGCGGCGCTGGCCGCAATCCGGCGCTTGGCGGTGGCCCCGGGGCCCCCGCTGCGGTGCCCGTAAGGAAAAGGAGATTTTGGTGGACCTTATTCAGACGATCCGGCGGTTTCGCGCGGCCGGTGGGCGGGCGCGTGGCCAAGTGGGGGCAGTGGGTTATCATTGTGCCGCCCGGATTGCGGTGCCGGCGCTCCTGTCGGTGCTGGGCGCCGGTGTGGCTACCTCCCGGGGCGCGGGCCACGATCGCACGCTGCTGTGGTTTAAGGGCAAACCGGTGTACGTGGGCCAGATGGCCGGAATGAGCTATGGCCGAGGTTTGCGAATCTGCAAGGCGGCCTTCGCGCACGCGAAGGGCGACAAACCGCAGCCCACTTCGTGGATGCTTCCCGCCGCCGGGGGCTGGCTTTTGCCGGGGAACCCGGCGAAAAGGGGCCTCTCCCTTTACCTTCATGAGCTGCAGGGGGTGTTGGACATTTATGTGCAGTATAAAGTGCTGCGAGCGTTCGAAAAAGAATACCACCCGGAAATGGCAAAATACGTGCGGCTGGGGCTGGTCAACAGGTACGTCCGGGAGCAGGCGATGTACTGGCCACGGTTTCCCGCGGCGGTGGTGCTGCGGGCACTTGCGCGGCACTGGACTGCCAAGCAGTTCCTCCGCGCGGCCGCCGCGACCATGCATTTGAAGCGGTGGAACAACCTACATTATTGGCAGGAGGTGCAACGGGATCCCGGATTTTTTGTGGCCGTTTTCGAGGCTTTTTCCCCCTGGGATGCGAGAAGACGCGAGGCGACGTTGTGGCAGCGCGATTACGATTATTGCTGCCTTGCGAACATCGCGGTGGCAGTGGTAATGGAGCGGCGGATCGCGTTTTTCGTGCGGATGACCAACATGCACATGGGCACCTTGGGTTATTTCGCCGTCACTGGGGTTGACGGCGACAAGGGCACGCTCGCGGCCATGAAGTCGCTGATCAATGCGGTTTCGTCCCCTGCGGGAAAAGTTGCCATGCGGCGGCTGTGGGAAGCCCAGCGGTGCCTGCAAGCCCTTGGATCGCGGGCCGCAATGGCCGGTGGGCGCGGGCCGGTCGGAAACATCCGCTCGTCGTTCGGGATTCCGGACAGCGACATCCGGACGCGGCGGTTCATGGAAGCGCGGGCGAAAAAGGGGCAACCCCACTGCTACGTTTATGTATACCAGAAAAATCCCTCGCCGGGCGTGGGGCTGACGGAGACAAAAATTGCCAACTCCAAAATGCGCACCTTCGTGTTCGGTTACGGCGAGGATTTCCTCCTCCGCCCGATCGCCAAGCGGGTGCTTAGGGAAATTAAGCCTGGCTTGGGGCTGAAGCTTCCGGCCGTGAGCTGGGTCTTGAGCTACGCGAACTCGGACGTTGGGTTTTACACGTACACTCCGGCGGGTCCAAAGCTTCCGCAGGTGATTATCCGCCGCCCGTGGTTGGACAGGTAGTGCCGGCCTTGCGGTTGGCAGCCCGCAGCGCCTGCGGCGCCTTCTAAAGGGGAAAAAGCATCATGACGAATAGCTCGCGAGTATTGGTCTGGGGTTCAGCGCGACCCCCCAGGGATCCCAGCCGCCTTGCCTGGATATTTATTATCCCACCAACGGCAGCCATTTGCCTGTTCTTGGGTGCCGCGGCTGCGCCGGCGTCGGCACGTGGGGCCCTAACGCAGCCCGCGGCGGAGGCCCCGGCGGTAAGGATCCTCAACCCCTGGTACCTGCGCATTGCCACTGCGGTGGTGACGAAGAACCGGGCGGATTTGGGAAAATATGCGGCGAAGATGCGAGAATTCGCTGCGGATAAATCGAGGCCTTATTTGTGGTTCCCGGCCACGCGGGCACGGACGTTTTGCCTCGCCCGGTTGGATGATGAGGCGGCCTTTGTTCACAGCTTCGCCTCGCTGTGCCATGCGCGTGGGGTGAGCCAAAATCGGGTGAAGGTGATCATCTTTGCCCAGAGAATTTTTGCCGTGCTGGCAAAACAAAAACGTTCGGCGTGGGTGCGCGCTGCCATCGCCCAGGGCCTGCCCGCCTCCGGCCCAGGGCCGGGCCGGTTGTATATGTACCTGCTGGACCAGCGGCTCGGGGAAATGCGCAGCCCCGTTGCCAAACGCCGGCTCATTGAAATCTCTATCGGGCACGCCGTGATTGCAGTGGAGAATACTAAAAAGGTAACGCAGCCGGCCGGCGATGCGGGCAGGATGCCCGCCCCCCATAACGCCTCCGGTCCGCCGGCGAAAGGGCCGCGAAACAAGAACCATCCGGGGCCGCTGGTGCTGGGCTACCCGCAGAGTTATTACCGCTACCAACGGAATCTGGAAACCCTGCGTTATATGGCGGTCATCAACGACACTCAAGGGTTAAGCACGGTTGACCTATGCCGGGATGGGCAAAGTTACCTGGCCATTTACGGTGCCAAAGGGCGGTATTCCGCCAATGTGTTTTACGCGGTGCTGAATCAGCTTTACCTGGTGCATCAAGTATTGCCCCAGCCGGTACAAAAGCAGCGCATCTTGGCCCAAGGCGCGTGGCTAGGCGATTGGTACGCCAAAATTACCGCCCGGCCCAGCCCGCTGGCAAAACAAATTCAGGCCAGGTGGCAACAGTGGCAAGCGCTGCGGTAGTGCGGCGGTGGCGGACGAGCAGGGCGACCGCTCACGTGCAGGCGGGACGCCTGTGGTACGTGGTTATTCCCGTCCGATTCAAGGAGGAACGTCAAATGGCTATCTTCGAGGCGGTCTTTTTTCCCATTGTGGTTCTGCTTATCGCATTGGAAATTGCGGCGGTATGGTTGCTGTGGTCGGCGGCCTGGGCGGTTCCCAAGCCCTACCGCATGCGCTGGCCGTGGACAATGTGGCTGTTGCTGCTGCCGATCATTTCCACAGTTGTTTGTCTTTTCGTTCTTTTGCCATTGGCCAATAGCTATCGGCGCTACTTTGCAGAGAAGAAATGGCCGGGGCGTGGCGGCTGCGGCAAGGGTACCGCAATTGCGACCGGCATTTTGTCTTGGCTAAACCTGATGAAACTTATCCCTAATCCCGATCCCGCACTTGCCAAGCGATGGCTGCACCTGCCTGTGTTGGTGCATTATGCCCACATTGCCGGTACCTGGGCTGGGACAGGAGCGGGCATCGGCTGGCTGGCGATGGTGATCATTATGTTGGATTTGCGCAAGCGAGCA
>JAJZCR010000119.1 GCA_021851715.1 Planctomycetota bacterium | reverse complement strand
TGGCAATTTCAGATTTTCGGTGATAATCTTATCCATGGTGGCGTACTCCTAAAAAAAGAAAAGTTAAACACTTACCTTTAGGTTACGCCGCCTCTTTTACCCCGTCCACAACTTTAGATAGTATCTCGTTCAAACACGATGCGTTGCCGACAGGCTTGCTTAAGTGCGTACATCCATGTCGTCTTGACCAGTCCTTTTCTGATGCTTGTAATACTCCCCAAAAACTGGGCGCGCTGCTAAGGTAGTTTTTTCCCGGTTTTGGGAGTCAGGTTTATGAAGGCGGCCCAGGGATCGCTTTTGGTCCTGGTGCATTGGGTGCACGGGCATATTGACACTCTCAAGTCCATCAAGCGGAGAATCTATTTTTGTTGATGTATTACACAAACATGAAAAACCAAAGGGGGTACCTGTGGTAAACACTCTTGTAAAAGTGCTCAGCGGCACTCTTACGCTATGCGCCATTTTCCTAATTGTTGCGTTTGGCACCGATTCATTAAAAGAACACATGTTTTTTCTAGTTTTCGCTGTTTTAGCCTTCCAATTGGTACACGTTTTATGGAACAATAATTAAAAGAGGATAGGCCCTTGGGCATAGCGTATTACCTACGCAAAACGCCGCACGTCAGCGCCCATTCGGGCCACACCCGTGAATAATCCGGGCTAGCTGGCCTCTTCTGTAATTTGGGAGGAACGGCTGGCCCCTGCCCAACCCACCGCATGTGGCCGGACGGTTTCGCCAAAGGTCTTTCGGTGCTGGTTCCACACGGCCCACATTCCGCCGTGCGCAATGGTGCGCACACATTCACGCATATACATATTTTGTTCCACGTGGAACATGCAGCGCTACCGGTGCGCCACACATTTCGGCCGGTGATGGGTCCCCCGGGGTCTTTTAGTTTTCTTGGGTGGCGTAAAATCGCTTGACAAGCGATGATAGCCGTGTCCGACCATGGAAGGCTGGACGAGAATAGGTCGCATGGAAAAGGAGGCCAAGGATTGGCCGTGATTCAGGGCATATCGTTAGCTGAGGCCTTTTCGTTCAGTTGCGGCTCCGCGTGGTCGGCGTGGCCGTCGCCATCCGCTGTCGGCGTTTTTAAGCATGTTGGCGGTGGGCACCATGTGCGGCAGGCGCAGCATATATGCCACTCTGCAATGGGGAAGAGATCATAGGCAGGAGATGGCGCATCGGTTAGGTCTGGCCCAACACGGGATCCCCACAGACGGGATGATGAGTCCCGATGACCATCCAGCATCTGGTGGTGGATGTTGCTGTTGCCGAAAGCCTCGTTGGTGATAACGCCGGTGGGGTTTTGGCATTGGCATCAGTGGAAGGTCGGAAACTCGATTTACCTTTTCGGGGGCAAGGTGAGTTAGAACCTTGTTTTCTCAACCCAGTCCAACTCCCGCCAGCTTTTTGGGAACATGGTATCAAACCACACAGCGCCGCAGCGGGGGCGGCGTCACCGGCGGTAGCGGCACTAAGAATGCGGGCAGCAAGCCGCAATTCGGCTCTACCAGGCACCAGCCGGGGCGATCATCGCGCACGCCAGTACCAAGGCGCTACAGACCGCCAAGGCCAGCCACGGTCATTTGCGTCTGCCGTCTGGCTAGACCACGTTTGGCCGTAGCCACAATCACCTGCCGAATTTCCGCCGGCAGTTCCGGCCACAATCTTTTCACTTCCGTGAATTCCGGGCCGAATTGTGCCGGCACTGCACCACTTTTTGCACCACCAGCTTGCTCGGCGCGATTAAACGCCAATGTTTCGTGGGTGTGTTCGAATCCTGCCGCGCCCAGTATCCTACTTTTTACGGGTACGCACATACGTGCATCATCGTGCACTTCCCTTATATTGGCATCTTTTGCAGATTCGACTTCCCGGCCTTGCATGTTCTTGCTGGCGTCTGCGGCTGCTCATTTTCTAGTTAAGGCCACTCCTGATCATTTGGCCGGTCTTTTGATGGCCTTTGTCTATTTTCGTTACGGCTTTTATCATAGTGGATAAGTAGCAGTGCATGATGCTGATTTGTTGGCAAAATTCATGAGAATCACGGTGGTTCATCAAGGGGCGCTGGGCGATACTGTACTGCTGGCTTCACTGCTGGCGAGCCTGCAGATGCGCTGGCCTGCGGCAGAGCGAACCTTGGTAACGCGGTGTTCTTTCGGTCGCCTGATGGTAAAGCTGGTGCTGGCGGAATCGGCATTCGATGCTGATGATGCCCGCCACTCGGCATGGTTTGGCCCATGCCAAGTTGGCCCAGGAGCTTCTGGGCCGGACGCTTTTTTGCCCTGGGCGGATAGCGACCTGCTGCTTTCAGCGGTAAGTTCCGGCCAGGATGCGTGGGCCGCTAATGCCCGGCAAGCGTGCCCGGGTGCGCAGATTTTATTTTTTTCGCCGCGGCCTCCGCCCGATTATCCTCATCACGTGGCCAGTTTTCATCGCTGGCAGCTTGCGCCGCTGCAGTTGCTGCCGCCGGTACTTGCGAATCGGGCCCAACGCCGCGATGGCCCGCTGCTGATTCATCCCGGCAGCGGCGGGCGGGAAAAATGCTGGTCCCTGGAAAATTTTATCCGTGTGGCACACGCGGTGAACGAATCTGGAATTCACGTGGAATTTTTGTTGGGCGACGTGGAACTGGAGCGTTTTAGCCGCAGCGATGTCGCCCGGATGGGCCGGGAATTTGTGGTCCATCGCGATATGTCCTTGGTTCAAGCGGTGGACCTGCTTGCGGCAAGCCGGTGCTACCTGGGTAATGACAGTGGTATGATCCATCTGGCGGCGTGGGTGGGAGTGCCCGTGGTGGCTATTTTCGGACCGAGCAACGCGGTGCAATGGCGGCCGGTGGGGCCGCATGTACAGGTTTATCAGTCGGCGGTCGATTTCCGCGACGTTTATAGGTCCGATGAAGAATTTCATCAGGTCTGTAAGCTGGTACTGGAACAGTGCGGATAAAATAGTTGCACCAATACCGTGGAATTATGTTATAATTATGGAAACGAGTTGGAGAGCTAAAAGCGGGCTTTGGTGGCTTGCTGGGTGGCAAGGGACAAGCGAGGAATTGCCCATGCGTCGGAAAAACGGTTTTACAATTATCGAAATGATGGTGGTGCTTTTACTTATTGCCATCCTGGCTGGTATTGTCATGGCGGTAGGGTCGCAGGTGCAGCAGAATTCCGAGAGGGCGTTAACTCATACTGAGCTTAGGAATTTGCAGGCCGCATTGCAACAGTACATTCATAAAACCGGCCAGACGCCTGCCAACATGCTTGCCTTCCTGGAAGGTTACCAGGCGATGCACGCCTACGCAGCCTCCGGCGGCACCACATGGCAGCAGCATGCCAACGTGATTACGGATATACCCGAATACATGGTGGTGGCAGGCGAGCTTCCGCCGCCAACTGGTTCGCAAAGTTCCTCAGATTATCTGCCAGGCGAAGTGGAAATTCTTGACGCCTATGGCTACCCCATCCAATACATGCCGCCAAGCTCCACGGCCGCTGCGGCGGTCTATCCCCCGCCGGGGTGGGCGACCAGCCCACCGGCTTCCCCGTTGCTGGCCACCGGTGCTGCATGGGTATTCGTCACAACCGGAAGCAGCACCGCCCCGCCGGCACAAGATTCTCATGCCCCTTATTTTTACAGCTTCGGGGCCAATGGCCCACAGCCCAATTCGGGTGTAACCGATCCTACCTCCGGGTACATCTACAGTTATGCCCCCTGATTGTCGAAAATTGCCAATTACATTTTAATAACCGGTATCACCGTTATTATCGCCAATCCGGCCTGGACGGTTCGTTCATACGTCCGCTAATGAAAAAAGTCTAAAGTTTTTTCTTCTGCCGGTCGGTGCCGGCTTATAGAATAACAATAGAGGGAATCGCATAGAGCCTTCGCGTCGGCCAGAGAGAATGCAGGAGAGACTAGTATGAAAAGACTGCTAAAAATAAAACCGCATGACATTCCCCTGCTGCTGGCGGCGCTGATTTTCTTTCTGTCCCTGGTGGGTTGGATGCATTACCAATCGCGCAGCAGCGTTGCCATGGTGGCCACTCACATGACGCTTAACACACTCCAGCACGCCCTGGAACAATATGTGGCTGTTACCGGCAGTGCCCCGTCCACCATAGCCGGTCATCATTCAATGTACGGATTTTTGCTCCGTTACCAGCGGCAATTTTCTCACCACACGGCCCAGGGGCGTTGGGTGGAAAATCGCCACAGCGCGATGCTTTTTTTGCGGCCAAATTTGACAGTCAACGGCTGGATCCCGATGCCCCATGGAGGCCATATGTATGGCGTTGTGGCGGTGATGGATGGCTTTGGCCGGCGCATTCAATACGTGGGTGCCCATCAGGGTGCCTGGCATGGCCCATGTTTCGTCAGTCCGGGCCGGCAGCTTGGCGAAATGGGTCACACCACCATCTATTCGGGCAGCCAGGCAGGGTTTTAGAGATAAACAGCGTATTGCCTTGAATCGTCCGAAGCCATTGTTAATCCTGCAAATCCCCGGTGAGGCTGGTGTACCGGACGCCAGGCCTGCGACATTCACAGGTAGAAGTCCACCTTTTCTTTCGAATGCGGGACGCGCCAATATCGGTTATATTGACCGGCTATTGGCTGGTTGCCGCTGAGGTTTATCGCATGACTCAAATTTTACTGGGACCGAAAATGTGGAACTGGCCGGAAAAGTTTCTTCTGATCGCCGGCCCTTGTGTTATTGAAAATGGCGAACTGTGCCGGCACATTGCCGCCAGCGTGGCGGAGATATGCAGCCGGCTTGGCGTTTCATACGTATTCAAGGCCAGCTTTGATAAAGCCAATCGTTCCGGCGCGGGCAGTTTTCGCGGGCAGGGCATGGATTTCGGCCTGGATGTGCTGGCAGAAATCCGCCACTCCCAGCATTTGCCTGTAACCACGGATGTCCATGAAACCGAGCAAGTGGCGGCTGTGGCGGAAGTGGTGGATGTGGTGCAGATACCCGCTTTTTTGTGCCGGCAAACCGATTTGCTGCTGGCCGCCGGTCAATCCGGCAAGGCGATCAACGTCAAAAAGGGCCAATTCATGGCGCCGTGGGAAATGGCCAACGTGGTGGAGAAGCTGCGTTCCACCGGGAACCAGCAGGTCATGCTAACCGAGCGAGGAACGTTTTTCGGTTACAATCGACTGGTCAATGATATGACCGCAATTCCGCAGATGCAGGCCTTGCAGGTCCCGGTTTTATTTGACGCTACTCACTCCACGCAGTTGCCAGGTGGACTGGGGAAGGCCAGCGGCGGTCAACGGCAATACGTGGAGGTGCTCGCAGCGGCGGCGACGGCCGCGGGTGCCGACGGTCTTTTTATTGAGGTGCATCCGGAACCCGAAAAAAGTCCGTCCGATGCCGCGACCATTTTACCGCTGCATCAACTGGAATCTCTGCTGACCCGATGTCTGGCCATTCGCCAGGCTGTGAAGGGCACGCGGCCGGTAGCCCAGCCGCAGGTCAACGGCTAAAGGAAGGCATAGGGCGTAGGATCAGAGCGGCTGACGGCGATGGATAACCCGGTAAATTCTTGAGCCAGCCGATCGCGCAGCGCCGAAAGTACCAGTTTTTCGCTTTCCGCGTGGCCCAGGCAAATTGCCGATAGCCCCGCGGCACGCAGGGCCAGCATATCATGGTGTTTGAGTTCTCCGGTGATGAGACAATCAAAAGCTTCGCCGCGCTGAAAGGCTTCCAGCGGCAAGCGTCCTGCACTGCCGGCCACAATGGCCAAACGCTTCAACCTTGCATTTTGCCGGCCGATCATCTGTACCCGCGCAAGGTGCAGTGCCCGGCGGATATACATGGTCAAATTCTCCAATGACAATGGTATTGGCAACTCCACCAGGCGACCCTGTCCGACCTCTTCCGGTGGATTTTCCATCATCAATAAGTCAAAGGCCGGCTCTTCATATGGGTGGGCCTGCTTTAACGCCGCAACCACGGCACCTGCCGATGTGGCGGGCAGCACGGTTTCAAACCGGATTTCCGATACCCGTTCCAATTGGCCTTTCTGGCCGATTGCCGGGGTGGCACTTTCATCTCCAAAAAATGTACCGGTGCCGGTGGTGCGAAAACTGCATTGGGAATACCGGCTATTTTTGCCGATATGGCCAGCACCTGCCTTGTATACGGCCTCGGCCACACGTTCCACTGCTGACTCCGGCACAAAGGTTACCAGTTTCAGGTATCGCGTGACGGTGGTACGGAAGTCCAGAGATCCACAGACTTCCATCCCCAATAATTTTGCAAGAGCGTCATTGGTGCCGCCAGGGGCTGCGTCCAAGGCGGTATGCGGCGAATAAATCCAGATTCTTTTTGAGACCAATTCCACGGCCAGATTTTCCGGTTTGTCACCCCCTGTGCATAAGTCGAGAATGGGTTTGAAGATCGGTGGATGGTAACAGATCAGCAAATTCGCACCGTTCCGGACGGCCTCACCTGCGACCTCCCGGGTTAAATCCAGGGCGATTAAAATTCGCTTAATTCGGGCGGTGCCCGATCCGGAAAGCAACCCGACATGATCCCACGGCTCTGCCAGATGCAGTGGGGCGATTTGCTCCAGGCAGGCGGTAAGCTCGGAAAGTAATACCGACTTATGCACGCTTTTGATTGGGGCGGGTTGCATCGAATTGCTCCGTTACATATTGGTCGTACATTTGGGCCAGTTTTCTTGTAACAGGCCCCGGCTTTTCCGTTCCAACGGCGTGGCGCTCAATGCGGCTTACGGGCATAACCCCCATGATGGCGTTGGTCAAAAACACTTCGGAAGCTGTCAGCAGATCTTCAATAAATAGCATTTTTTCTCGGATTTTTATGTCCTGTTTATTTACTGATGTTATCAAGACATTTCTGGTAATTCCTGGAAGGGACATTCTAAACGCCGTATCCGCTGGATATTGGCAGGGTGGGGTGTATACGCAACCATCCGTGGTTACTATAAAAACATTGCTCACGCAGCCTTCAGCCAGGGCGTTTTCGGCGGCGGTCAGCCAAAGGGCTTCGCCTGCACCGGCCACCTGCGCCTGGCGCAGGGCCAGCAGCCGGTCTACATAACTCAGGGTTTTATGGCCGGTGGAAGGCATCCGCGGATTTTGCCGGTAGCTGGATACCAGCACGGTCATGCCATTTTCGTAAAGGCTTGGAGGGTAGGCCACAAAAGGAGCGGCGGAAATGAGCGTGGTGCATGCGCGATCAGTGGCCCCGCCATCCCTGGCCTGTGTATCACCGGCGCTGACGCTTAAGCGAATTCGGGCTTCGGCAATATCCTCGGCCGTAAGCAGTTCCTCAATGCAATCGGCAATCACTTTTGTTTCCAGATGAAAATCCATCGCCATGGAGGCGGCGCTGGCGTGCAGCCGGTCAAGGTGGGCCTGCAGCAAGGGCACCCGGCCTTGGCGGGCCCGCATGGTTTCAAACAAGCCAGCTCCATGCAGAAATCCACCATCCAGCGGGGCGATGCGTGCATCTTCATCCAGCAGCAACTGTCCATTTAGTATGACAAAATCCGACAAACCTCACCTGTATTAAAATAACTTGATTTTCATAGACGTTGGCTGCGTCATTTCCACCTGCCGGGCAGTATTGTCAAGCGTAAGCGATGGGGCGTCAAATAATGGGCGGCATCGGCGGCCTGGTTGAAAATTGACCATTGCGTAATGGACCGCTGACCTGTGGCCGTCTGACGCAGCAGGATACTTCCGCCATCAGGAACGCGGATATAAGGAGCCGGTTGCGTTGTCGCGCCCTAAAATTCACAAAATCGGATTGGCTCATGGAGCCGAAGGCTGCAGCGGTGCCAATTCGTTGTAAGTTGGTGCGTTATAGCGTGGCCAAGCGGCTTATCGTG
>JAJZCR010000047.1 GCA_021851715.1 Planctomycetota bacterium | reverse complement strand
AAATCTAACACCACACGGATCCGTGGTTGTTACACCGGAAATTGAACCTCTTCACGCCCATGCGCCAACTCTGCCACGCCTTCGACTCATCCCAACCTACCTAATCCGAGTATGCGTTCGCCCTGGCGTTGCCGAAACGTAAAGGTGCTTTGCATGGAAGAAGAGTGTATAATGTTAATAGTCGGCTTGGAACCAGACCACCCATGCGTGGATGATCCGCCTTGAATTGTGGCAATGCAGGCGGGTGGTAGATTTTTGGCATTGGCACCGTTTCCAACACAAGGTATTGATTATGATTGGCTTACAACACTGGCTGACCCTTGGATTGTTCCAGAATCTTTTTGACGGTCCGGATATTTTCATCGTCGGGGTTATCGCCCTGCTTCTTTTCGGTAACCGCCTGCCTGACCTCGCCCGCAGCATGGGACGAACCATTGTCGAGTTCAAAAAAGGCCTCAAGGAAACCCGAAACGAAGTAGATAAAGCCGCCAAAGACGATGACGACGGTAACGCCTACCGCCCGCCTGCGCAAATTCCGCCATCCCAGATGTCGCAGATGCCACCGGCGGAAAATCCCCGCCAGATTAAACAAGTGTCCAGCACCAACGTGCACAGCACCACCGACGAACCGTGATCGGCTGCCTCAAGCCCATTACGACGAAAAAATGCCCATCACTCCCGCATACACACCCACAACGCTGGTAAGCACTACGATAAATCCGACCAACCACGCATACCAACCGCGCAATCGCCACGGATCGGGCAACGCCTTGAGCGCCAACAAATACAAAAATCCCAGAACAATCGGCAACAGCAAGGCGTTCATCACCTCCACCGCCACCGTCAGGTTCACCAGGTTAATGCCGGAAAGTACCGTCATAGCTCCTATCAGCAGGCATACCACATACACCGCGTAAAACCATGGTGCTTCAAACGGGTGATGGGCCAGCGAGCGTTTATAACCCGTCACTTCGCCCAGCCCCCAGGCCGCCGTCAGAGACACCACAATGGCCGCTACCAAAGCCGCACCCAACATGCCCATGGCAAATACGACCTTACCCCAGCTAGAACCAAGAATCGGAATCAGGGCATGGGCAATCTGCTGCACCGTATCGAGCGGAGCAGAATGGTTGGTCCGCCCGATGGTTGCTGCCGACAGTGTCAACACCGCCGCCATAATTAACTGCGTCACCAGCGCACCACCCAAGGTGTCCCATCGTTCAGGTTTCAGGTGCTCTACTTGCAGCCCCTTATCCACCACCGCAGATTGTTGATAAAAAATCATCCACGGCATAATCACCGCGCCCACGTTACCAGCCACCAGAAATAGAAAAACATGGTTGTGAATGGGGACATCCCGAAACGCCTGGAACATACTGGCCAGGTCCGGTTTGGAAGCCACAGCGGTTCCCAGAAAGGCCAGCTCAAACAGGCCTATCAAAATGGCCACCGCTTCCACCTGCCGATACGTACCCGAGGCCACTACCATCACCAGAAACACCACTGTGCCCAGTACGCTGGCCCAGGTTGGCACACCAAATAACAACCCCACACCCGCAATCCCCGCAAATTCGGTCAAAAGAGCACCGACGCAACTGAGCATCAACGTGCCCACAGAAAGCCACGCCCAACCCCGGCCAAAGCAAGTCGATATCAATTCACCATGGCCTTTACGCGTTACCAAACCCAAGCGAACGGTTAATTCCTGCACGATAAATAGAATCGGCACCAGCAGGAGTTGCAGCGACAGGAGCGCATAGCCGAATTGGGCCCCGCTTTGGGCCGCGGTGATCACGCTGCCGGCGTCGGTGTCGGCCAGCATCACTACCAGACCCGGCCCCATCACCGCCAAAGCCAGTTTCCAGGCGGCCAGGGGCCGCCGCGATACACGATGACCTAACCCTTCCAGCGCCCTAGGGGCTGGTGGTTGTTCGGAATTGTTCACCATGAGGTTCGGTTCCCTGATTCCTTAACGCCTAACGAGAGTGTACATGGGATTGGGCGATAAGGGTATTGATCCGCGGCACAGATATAGTCGATATCAGGCGCAAGCCGGGAAACCGCGGGCCAGTTTCGGCCACGACACGATAGGAGCGGATGTGAAACTCGAAAAAAATACTATAATAGGTCTTGATGAGCCAGCCGGATGAATCCATTCCAGCACAATCGTATCCAATCGATTCGTCGGAAACCGCTAAAAGCGTAAATGTCACACCGGCAGCCGGGCCGGATTCAGCCATTGCCGCCGGCGGTGATGCAAAAACTGGGCCACTCACATCAGAGAAAGCCGCCTCCGAACCGGCACCGTCTGCCGCGGAAGCCCCGAGCATACCTGGTCCCAATCGGCGTGCGTTTTTCGCCCGGCTTATGCGCGATGCCGTAGGTCCGCTGTCTGCGATTTTGGAACATCGCATGGGACCGGTTACCGATGCGCTGCAAGGCCAGTTGCCGATTTCCTCCGACGATGACGATCTGCCGTCAGAACCGCCAGATTCCTACAACACCAGCCCGCACCCCCGGACCATTTTGCGTCCACCGGGAGCGCTGCCATCGGGCGATTTTGAATTCGCCTGTTCCCGCTGCGCCAAGTGCGTGGAGGTGTGCCCCGTCAAGGCTATACAAATAGACCCTGCGGGAACCGTGGCCGGCGGCTTTCCGTACATCGTAGCGGAAATTTCACCGTGCGTAGTCTGCGAAGATCTTGCCTGTATGAAAAACTGCCCTACAGGGGCCCTGGTTTTAGTGGATAAATCCGCCATCCGCATCGGCTGCGCCGAAGTGGACCACCAGCAGTGCCTGCGCAGTTCCGGCGAAGACTGCCGGCTCTGCCTGGAAGCGTGTCCCGCGGACATCAACGCCCTGGTGATCAGTTCATCCAGTGGTAAGATGCTCGTGAAGTTGGACCGCTGCATTGGCTGCGGCCTGTGCGAACACACGTGCCCCACCGAACCCAGGGCCATAGTGGTCAATCCACGCCCACAACTGGAAGATCCCATTATTGCCTAGAGCCGTGAGCAAAAGAGCACTCCCATTTGTATAATGCCTAAAATGCAAGAAAGTTGGTTGATTATTTCGGGTTGAAAAATATGGCTGAAACTAAACGAGATTTCTACGAAGTGCTCGGCGTATCCAAAACCGCCAGTGCCGAAGACTTAAAAAAAGCCTACCGCAAGCTGGCCCGCAAATACCATCCGGATGTCAATCGCAACGATCCATCCGCCGAGCGCCGTTTCAAAGAGCTGCAGGAAGCCTACGATGTTCTGACCGACAGCAAGAAACGTCAGGCCTATGATCAGTTCGGCCACGCGGGAGTCAGCAGCAGTGCGGCGGCGGATGCGGCGGCAGCCGCCGCCGCTGCGGGTCGCCGACAGGGTGGATTTCGCTATGCCACGCAGACGCCTGGTGGCGCAACGGTGGACTTTGGCGAGGTGGACCTCAATGACATATTTGAAAGATTCACCGGCCACAGAAACCGCGGCAGCCGCAATCCCTTTGCTTCCGGAGGCGTTGCCGAACCACCGGAAACATCGCACGCGGCGGATATCACCCATGAAGTAACACTGACTTTTGAACAAGCCATCAAGGGTACAACCCTGGATTTGCGCATCGATACGGTCAATCGCGCTCATTCCGAAACCATCGCGGTGAAAATTCCGCCCGGTGTGCACGAAGGGGCTAAAGTTCGTGTGCGTGGACGGGGCCAGCCCGCCATGGGGGGCCGCAGCCGCGGAGATTTAATCATCAGCGTCCATGTGTCCCCGCATCCCTATTTTGTGCGCATCGGCCAGGACATCATTCTGGATGTGCCCATTTCCGCCGGCGAGGCCGCTTCCGGAACCACCATTCGCGTGCCCACCATCGATGGTCCGCTGGAAATGCGTGTACCAGCGGGCATTGTCGGAGGTATGAAATTGCGCCTTAAGGGACGAGGAGTTCCGGGGCGAAGTGGTCCGGTCGGCGATCAGTTGTGCCGTATTATCATTCAATTGCCCGAAGATTTGACTGACGCGGAAAAGCAGCAGCTTAAACAAATGGATGAAAAGCACCATTTTGACCCCAGGGCCAAAACCGCCTGGAAGTCATGACCGCGGGATGATATGTCGTA
The DNA here is from genome assembly GCA_021851715.1 of Planctomycetota bacterium. Classification (GTDB taxonomy): domain Bacteria; phylum Planctomycetota; class Phycisphaerae; order WQYP01; family WQYP01; genus JABEVA01. Next base: position 25,567 of record JAJZCR010000047.1, on the reverse strand, counting down.
CCGTTCGCTTATCTGGAGCCTGCTTTCCCTGGCCATCGTGGTGGCTATTGTGGCTCTGTGGATCCAGGCGATTAATCCCCTGCTGACGCCTTCCGCCGTGCCCACAACGGCACCCGGCGTCTGGACGCCCATGCCCCATGCACAACCAGCCACATCAACCTCCGAACACCGGCGAGCGATGTGGAACCTTGCCCAGGCCGGTTTGCTGCTGGCGTTTGTGGTGCTTTGCGTCTTGTTTACGGTATCCCTGATTTTGACTCTGCGGTCGCTGCTGCTGGGATATCCTTCGGAAAAAGCCCGCAAAACCAAGTATGTGGATGCCTGGAAGCTTGCGGGAAAACGTTTGGGCGATAAACCGTCCGAGGACGATAGGTGAGCGTATTTTCTGGCGTTGCCTATGACTATCGTCGGGCCAAATGAACCCTCAAGAGGCGTTGAGCCGCAAAAACCCGGCCCGTCAACACATCGCGAAAATGCACCCGGAACGTAATGTTGGCATGCGCCGGCGGATGCTTCCAGGGGCAATCAAAGGCAAAGCAGTTCAGGCCGAACATGCCATACCAGAGCTTCTTGCTTCGGCGGGCACTAACAACCCATCGGCCAATCCTGGTCGAGCCGGTTTTTGCCGCCAGATCGAACGCGCTGATTGTAAATTTTCCGGTGGCGGGCAGCGGCCGTCCGCCCGCCATCAAAGTCGCCACAAATACGCGGAACCCTCGCAAGCTTTTTCCACCATGAAATTTGGCCGTATTCGTTGCGCTTTGTATCTTAATCGCATGAACGGTGAAAAGTTCCGCCAGCCGGGCCGAAGTCAAGGTGGCCACCCGCGGAGTTTTGGCGGCAATCTGTGCCTCAAGGGTTTTAACCTGGAGTTGCTCGCCCTTGAGTTGGGATTTTAAGGCTGCATTTTGATTTTGCAGCGCAATGTTTTGTTGAAATACCCGGTAATCATCAGGCGTGCTGGCACATCCGGCCAGCACGACCAGCGCCAACATACCACCGATAACGCCGACGCCTGAATAAATTGAATTTGTCGACCGCATCATCGTCTCTATTGCGCTTGCATCCCAACCCTGTCTGTCCCTGCTTCCGGCCACTAGCCGGCGGAAGTCCACTTGCCTTGCGGGCGCGCGACCCTGCTCAACCTCACTGATCCGCCACATCCGTTTCACCGCCTGGCGGAGCCATATCCCCACCGCGTCCCAGTGTCGGCCGCAGCATGCGCTCAAGCTTGGTATCCACCACACCATAAGCTACCGCCTCGTCAGCTTCCAGCCAGAGATTTCTATCACAATCTTTGTGGATTTTTTCCACGGATTGGCCCGTGTGTTTGGCCATAATTTCAAACATGCGTTCGCGCAGCCGCAGCAACTCGCGGGCTTCAATGGACAGATCCGTAGCAGTACCCTGCATCACACCCGAAAGCAAGGGCTGGTGAAGCATGATGCGGCTGTTGGGCAGGGCATAGCGTTTACCCTTTTTGCCCGCAGCCAGCAGCCACGCCCCCATACTGGCCGCCAAACCCACACAGGTTGTGGCCACATCGCACCGTAAAAATTGGATCGTGTCGTAAATGGCCAGGCCGGCCGTCACCGATCCACCCGGACTGTTGATGTACATGTTGATGTCAGTTTTGGAATCCTCATTCGATAGAAATAAAAGCTGGGCAATAATAAGATTTGCCATGTCGTCATCAACCGGCCCCGCCAGGAAGATGATTCTATCGCGCAGCAGCCGGGAAAAAATATCGTAACTGCGTTCGCCCCGCCCGCTTTTTTCCACGACAATGGGAACCAGATTGGATTGTGCCCCGCCCGGCATTGCCCAGCCATTCGTATACCCTTGAGATTCCGCAATAGTTCGGTCATTTTTTTCAAGATACGCCATTTTGTACTCCACAAGGACTTACCAACCCGGGCGAGCCTACCGCAGACCCGCGATTCCAGCAAGGGTTCCTGAGGAAAATACGCATGGCTCACATGCCAGGCTCGACAAAAAAATCCACTTCAATGGAACAATCCCCGCAAAGCCCGGTCATCATTTGCCCTGCTCTTTGCGCTGATGGACGTTACGGTTAGGATTGCATGGCAGCCAGCGTTCGCCCATGGACCACCGGCGATGGTTCGGCCGCGAACCTCGCAGTGAAGATCGGTTGGATGCGCTGGGCTGATGAAACTTTCGGGGCTTTTTTAGGATTGTGAGTTTTTCTGATGAGTTTGGATCCGATACGCATAGCAATTTCCGGTGCGGGTGGAAGAATGGGCACCCGTCTCGTTGCGCTGGCTTTGGAGCAACCCGAACACTTCCATCTGGTCGCCGCACTGGAATCCGCGGCTTCTCCATTGCTGGGGCGGGATTGCGGTGCGGGTGTTCGCATATCCGCGGAGTTAACCACCCCGGCGGATGTGTTGATCGACTTTTCCGCCCCCGCTGGAATACGACTCCTTCTAGAGACATGCCGTAAGAAAAAAGTGAATATGGTCATCGGTACCACGGGACTGACCGCCGCGGACCATGCCCTCATTGATGCCGCCGCCGCGCATATTGGCATTTTGCAGGCGGCCAATACCAGCCTCGGCGTAAACGTGCTGCTGCGCATGGTGGCGGATATGGCTCGGCAATTAGGCGAATCTTACGACATTGAAATTGTCGAGGCACACCATAACCAGAAAAAAGATGCCCCCTCCGGCACTGCGCTGGCGCTGGCCGAGTCCATCGCCAAGGCTACCGGCCGATCCCTGGACAAACATTTGGTACATGGCCGGCACGGCCCAGACGCTCTACGCGTACCCGGAACCATTGGCATGCACGCCTTGCGCATGGGAGATGTGGTAGGAGAACACACGGTGTACTTTGCCACTCCGGGCGAAAGGGTGGAGATCAAACACATCGCTTCCACGCGGGATACTTTTGTGCGCGGAGCCTTGCAGGCCGCCCGGTTTATCTCCGGCAAAAATCCCGGGCGCTATTCCATGGCCGATGTGCTGCATCGATGATCTGCCCAACAAATCTGTTGACAGAACCAGCCGGTATTCGACGGCATTTGCCCGATGCCTGGCTGTCGCGAATTGACAGTTTTATCGCCGGGTAGGTTTCGGGAGAAATCTCGCGGCCATCGCAGATTTCTTCCGCCACTATGTCGAGCATGCGTCATACGCATGCCAGCAAACTTGCAATATCCAACATGACGCGTTGCCGGTAAACTACATAGTTCCCTGCGGCTAAAATCGCGGGGCTATCTGGAGTATGAAGATGCCGGCACGAGCCGTGATTCTTTTAAGCGGTGGACTTGATTCCGCAACTGTTCTGGCCATGGCCGCAAAAGATGGCTTTGAGTGTTTTGCGCTTAGCTTTCGCTACGGCCAGCGGCATAACCTGGAATTGGGCTGTGCGCGGCGTATTGCCGCGGCGGCGAAGGTGCAGCAGCATATCGAAGTGCCGATTGATTTACGGACATTTGGCGGCTCGGCGCTGACCAGCGACGTGGCTGTGCCCAAAGACCGCTCCACGAATGAAATGGCGACCGGTATTCCCATCACCTATGTGCCCGCGCGAAATACTATTTTTCTGGCCTTTGCCCTGGCTTGGGCGGAAGTGCTGGCAAGTTGGGATATTTTCATCGGGATCAACGCACTGGATTATTCCGGCTACCCTGATTGCCGCCCCGAATTTATCGCCGCTTTTGCCGCACTGGCCAATCTGGCCACCCGGGCTGGAGTGGAAGGAAATGAGCGAATTCGAATTCATGCCCCGCTGATGAATCTGCGAAAATCCGAAATCATCCGGCTCGGCCTGGCGATGGGCGTAAATTATGCGGATACCATTTCCTGCTATGACCCTCAGCCGGATGGCAAAAGTTGCGGCCGCTGCGATTCGTGTAAATTGAGGCTCGCCGGGTTTGCCGCATGTCAAGTCGCGGATCCGATAGCCTATGTTCATGATGCAGCGGAGACGCGCTGATGAAAATTTCGGAGATATTTTTAAGTATTCAGGGCGAAGGCCAATGGCTGGGAATGCCGTCCATATTTATCCGCACCAGTGGATGCAATTTGCGCTGCCGGTGGTGCGATACACCCTATGCCTCGTGGAACCCGCAGGGCACGGAAATGTCCGTTGATGCCATTCTGAATCAGGTCGCCCGCCACGCAGTGCAACACGTTGTGATTACCGGCGGAGAGCCGTTGATTCAGGCCGAGGTGGTGGAACTGGCGGCGCAGCTCAAGGTCCGGCACAAGTACATTACCCTCGAAACGGCCGGCACCCTCTGGCGAAACATCTCCGTCGACCTGGCCAGCATCAGCCCGAAACTGGCCAATTCGACTCCGCACGACCGGGAGGGCGGCACTTTTGCCAAAGCTCACGAATCCACCCGCATCGATATCCCCACCCTGACGCAATTTGCACGATCCACGGAGATAAAACATCGGCAGTGGAAATTCGTCATCTGCGGCCCGGAGGATATCATCGAACTGGAACGCCTGCTGGCCCAGATTCCTGATCTGACTTCACAGCGGGAAAATATATTTCTGATGCCGGAGGGAATTGATGCTGACGAACTCCATAAAAAAGGCGTGTGGCTGGCGGAGCTTTGCAAAGCCCGTGGCTACCGCTTTGGAGCACGTTGGCACATCAGTTTGTATGGCAATCAGCGTGGCGTATGAAACTAAACAGCTTTTTGAAAGGATGGTCCCATCATGCCCAGCACCAACAAGAGCCTTCTGGAAACTTTTGCTAACCCGCATCCCGACCGGGACTACGAAATTGAACATATCGCTCCGGAATTTACATCGCTGTGTCCCAAAACCGGCCAGCCGGATTTCGGCACCATTCGCCTGATTTACGTTCCTGCCGCGGCCTGCGTGGAACTCAAAAGTTTCAAGCTGTATCTGCAGAGTTTCCGTAATCGCGGTATATTTTACGAAGATATAACCAACCGCATTCTCAATGATCTGGTCGCCGTGCTCAAACCGCAACGATTAACCGTCATCAGTGAGTGGACGCCACGCGGCGGCCTCCGCTCCATCGTCCGTTGCCATTATCCCAATTAGACAATCCGCGCGAATTGGGCGTGTCGGCCTGCCACCCGCACTTTCTCAACCGCCGGAACGGTATGTTTCGGTTGGATTTTCAGGTAGTTTCCATAGCCCACAATCACGGTGGAGCCTACCAACACCGCCAAACCCACCGCAATAATAACATGCGTTCGTTTGCTGGAGCCTTTCCATTCATGCAGCGCCACGCCCCAGAGCGTGGCAAAAATAATGATACTCGCCATGTGCAACGTCCAACCCGAAAATTTATACGGCCCCATCTGGGTTTGTCCCATGGTGTAAAAGAAAAATTGCAGGTACCAAAGAGTTCCGGCCAAGGCACAAAAGACATAGTTGATCAGCAGAGGCACCGATGGGCCTTTGGCCGCGGATCTCAACGCGGCCCCCTGATCGGTGTTCATAGCTTCCGGGGGCGGGCTATAGCCAGGGCCATCTACCGCCGCCGCGATCCGATTTTCATCCGGCCGGGCGGTGGAAGCCAAGTACTCATGGGCGCTGCGATTGCGAAAGTGCAGAATGGCACACCAGATAAAATTAGTGGTAAACCCGCCCAGCAAGACCACTATCAACGCCGGCAACCCGTCCCAGAATACCGCTCGATGGTGCTGCGCTAGAATATGCCGGGCCACGGTATTAATCGGAGTGCCCGCCGTCAGGCCATAGGCGAAACAGGCGCTCATGATTCCGGAAAACGTGGCCACCAGAATCCCCTTGCCGAAGTTGAATTCCTTCACCGCGGCTTTTTTCTGGGCCTCCGGCATCTCCCTTTCCTTGGACATACCAGCGGCTCCACTAAGTGCAATACCCAGCAGGCATACCGCCACCCCCAGCAAAATAACCTGTCCGGAAAAAGTATGGGCGATCTGCAGGATGGAACCGTCAAAAATCGGCGGCATCAACGTACCAAAGGCGGCACAATAACTTAGCGCGATCGCCATGCCCAGCCCGATACCCAAATAACGCATGGTGAGGCCGAAAGTTAATCCGCCCAATCCCCACAAGGCTCCGAAAATATAGGTTAAAGCCAGAATGCCGCCATTGTGCAGTTCCATCGATCTTCCAAAAGCATGAACCAGCTCAGTCTTCGGAGACAAAATAGCGCGCCAGAAATCCGGTACCAGCAACGCCGCAAAGCATGCCGGTGCCACAATCCAGGAAAAAAATCCGCCCACCAGCCAATACGTCTCCCAGGACCAATGCCGAACCTTACGATACGGTACATAAAAACTTGCTGACGCTAACCCGCCAATCCAATGAAACACCACCCCCAAGGCCGGATTTATCGCCATAAAAACTCCTTTTTACAAAAACCCGCCGAACCACTATGACGCGCCGTGTTGGAACCGCTCACATGATCCGCGCTCCATTTTCCCCCCCCTGAATATTTGATGATTCAGGAATGGTGCCGGCACTGCTTCTAAACTCGCTCCAAAATCAGGCCGATGTTCCACGTTTTTCCGCCCCACATCAGCCCTTCATACCCGTGAGGGTGATGCCCTGAATAAAATACCGCTGAGCCACGAAAAATACCGCCACCACGGGCAAGGTCATCATTGTGGCCGCCGCCATCATCATGCCAAACTGCCCGCCATGGGCACTGGAAAATTCATACATACCCAGCGGCAGGGTGTACCGATCCGGGCTGGAAAGATAAATCAACGGCGTCATAAAATCATTCCACACCCCCATGAAAGTAAAAATGGCTATGGCCGCCAGCGCCGGCTTCATCAGCGGCATAATGATCCGCCAATAAATGCCAAACCAACCGCAACCATCCATCAACGCAGCTTCTTCGAGTTCACGGGGAATGTTGCGCATAAATTGCCGCAGCAGAAAGATGAAAAACGCACTGCCGAAAACGGATGGAATCCACAGCGGCAACAGCGTGTTGTACCAGCCCAGGTGCTTAAAGATCAGAAATACCGGAATCATAGTAACCGTTCCCGGCAACATCATGGTGGCCAGCAGCAGGGCAAAAATTTTGTCCCGCAGCGGCCACTCCAGCCGGGCAAAGGCATATCCCGCCATGGAGCAACTGATCACCTGAAAGATGACACACAATATCACCACCATCACACTGTTGATCAGATAATCCAGCCAATGCCGGTCGGCATACCACGCCTGCCGGTAAGAATCGGTAAACTTATAAAAAGCCGCCGCCAGCGGCGAAATTTTCGTCACCTGCAACCGCAGTTGGATGGTGCCCGGCAGCGGCAATGCGTTAACTTCAACCGGGCCGCTACGATACAGCGGAAAAATACCCATGTTGGTTTCATTGGCAGAATCGCGGTCATGCAGATGAAATATCAGGGATTGCCAGCGCCTATTGCCCAAAAACATCATATTTTTAGAGACGTAACGCTCCGCCCCCACCAGCAACGACACCCGCACATATTGCCAGGACCGGTCTTCATGAATGGGAATGGTAATGCCCAGCAAATGCCGCACCGATTTCGGCAATCTGAAACGAGCCTGAATCGTAAACTCATGGCCCCGCGCAAAGTTGTAGGCGACCAGATCCGGTTGGCCCCGCACCAACTTGGCCGGTGGGCTTACGCTCCAGTCAATATCTGCGGGCTTCACCGCATCATCATGGTAGCGGGTATCTGTCACTGTAATCCCGGATAGCTCGATTCCACGATAGGCCCGCTCCCACGCCGCCCGTACCTGCCCGGCCGTAATCGCCGCCACCGCCTTGTGCTGGATCGCGGATGTCGGCTGATTCCAGAACCGCACCGGCTCAAACTGCTGCAGCCTGTTGACCAGCATCGGACCAATGACCTCACGGGCCGGCCGCAATCCAATTAAGTTCAACTCCGTCTGATTCAGCAGTGGACGTGCACGCAACCATAATGTCCGTTCCAATGCCGGAGCAATGGCCCGCCAGCGAACCTTGTTTACGTGTCGCGGAGGTCGTAAGCGGGTATGGCGTTTCACCAGATACGGGGATCGCACGACATCTCCCGGCAACGCCGGCAGCCAATGCGGAGGCTGCACAAAAATTTCCCGATTGTATTTGAAACTCGTACCCACGAGCCAGAAAAATGGCAAAATAAACAAACACGCCCCGCTGAGCAGCGCCCCTTGCAGCGTTAAACGCTGCAGAACAGCCATGGGTGCCAGAAAAGCCGTGGCACCAGCCAAAACAGCCATCACGCCCAGCGCCCAGATCAACTCCCCCGCATTGTCCGGCAACGTACGGTGAACAATAATGGTGAGCAGCGCAACCATCAGCACCGCTTCAATCCACAACCCGCTCGCAAACAGAAATCGTTTCATGCACGTCCATCCCAGCTCAACCAACGCTGCCGCGTGCCTGGTTTATACCACATCATAATTCACCCATTTGCGGCTCAGCCAAAACTGAATCGCCGTCAGAGCCAATATCAGCAGCAGCAGGATCCACGCCAGGGCTGAAGCGTAGCCCATCCGAAAGTATTTAAACGCCTGATTGAACAGATACAGCGCATAAAAGTCCGTCGAATGGTCCGGCCCACCCGCGGTCATAATGTACGACTGGCTGAAAATCTGCATCGTCCCGATCACCCCCATAATCAGGTTGAAAAAAATATAAGGCGTAAGCATGGGCAGGGTGATATTCCAAAACCGCCGCACCGGACCTGCGCCATCCATCTTGGCAGCCTCATACAGTTGCGCCGGTATGCCCTTAAGTCCCGCCAGCCAGATGATCATCCCCGAACCTGCGCCCCACAACCCCATCAAAATAATTCCCGCCTTGGACCCCAGCAACCACGACGGACTGTTGAGCCACAGCGGCGGATGCGCCACACCGAAATCTTTCAACAGCGAATTGAGCAAACCGTTTACCGGGTTCAATATCCACATCCACAAATACGCCGCCGCCACCGCCGGTACCACCGCCGGCAAATAGAAAATGGTACGATACAGCCGAATGCCGCGCACCTCCGTATTCAGCAGCATGGCCAACCCCAACCCCACCGCCATGCCCAGTGGCACACCCAGAAGCATGTACGTTGTATTGGCCAGTGAATACCAAAACAGTGAATGACCGCCAAACACATGTTGATAATTGTCCAGTCCTACCCAACGTGGAGCGTGCAGCAAGTTGTACCGGCAAAAACTATATAGCAGCGAGACGACCATCGGCCCCAGCGAAAATATCAGGAATCCCGCCACCGCCGGACCCGCAAATACCCATCCCATGGCCGTTTGTGATCTGCGCCATTGCGCGAGCCTGTTCTTCCGCCATTCCCGCCAGAAACCCGCCAGCATCAATACCAATGCCGCTGCTCCAAGCAGCGCCATGACCAAGCCCTCCGGCAGCCGGACCGCAGGCACCGGATGCAAAATGCGGTTCAGCCGCCGCTGCACATTTTTTGCAGCACGCGTCAAAGCCGCTTTCGGACTCAGACCCGCGCGAAACACACTGCTTTGGGCCTGCAACATCTGGTTCCACATGTACTCGCCCACCGGCGTCACGGGGCGGTTATGACTGTTTTTCAGCAGTTCATAACACGTGTGCATGGCCCTGGCCACACGCGGCGGCATGTTGGGATTTCCCTGCACGTAACGCCGATACAGTTCGCGATTGATGGCCGGCTGGGCGGTAAAATCCGGCAGATACGTGCGGCCGCGCGCAGCGTAATACCGGCTGTTCACGCGATTATAAATCTGCGCTCCGCGACTGCTGACGAAAAAACGTATGAAATCAAACGACAACTTCTTATGCGACGCGGTCTCCGGTATCACCAGGGCGAAGCCGCCGCTCCAGGTCGCCGACTCATGGCCACGTAGCGCCGGCGGATAGGCTGCTCCGAAACGCAAATGCCGCTTGTAACGGACTATTTCATTGAGCACCCAGTTGCCATCAATTTTCATGGCCAGCTTGCCGCTCAAAAATGGGTCGAACTGTACACCCGACCCGGCATTGACAAAAGCATTGACGCGATTGATGCCGCCCTGCAATCGGTATAAACGAGCCATGTAAGCCAGGGCCTTGACCACCGGCGGCGAATCCATGGTGCAACGCGTGCATGCGCGGTTCATAAATCTTCCGCCGTCCAGAAAGGCATAGATATAAAGCCAGCTATTGCCATAATTCGGAGCAAAACCCAGCCGTGTTAAATCGCCGGCGGCGTTGTGGCGGCAGAGCTTCAATGCATACCGCTCAAGCTGCCCCCATGTTTTGGGAGGCACTGCCCGCCCTTGTTTATCTACCAGGCCGACTTGTCGGAGTTCGTCGGAGTTATAAAAAAGGACACGCACCTCGGTGCCGGTCGGAATGCCATACACCCCACCTTCATACGATGCTTCCCGCCAGCAGAACGGATAATAATCTGTGGAATTGATACCCTCCGGGCCACCTCGCTTCTGCCTCGCCATACTCTGGCTGATGAGATGATTGAGCCGGTAAAATGCCCCCAGCACAGCCCACTGCCCTATGGTAAACCGATCCTGGTAGACGATATTCGGTGGCTCGCCGCCCATGATAGCCGTAGCCAACCGCTGGGATCCATTCGTGCCGCCATCATAAGGCGATGCCACTATCTTCACACCAGGATGATCGGCTTCAAATTGATGCACAATCGCTTCCACCCCACGATCGCGCGAAATCGTCCAAAAATTTAACCGTATCGGTCGCCGCGGAGCACTCCCGCCCGCCATCACCTTCGCGCCACCGCACAGAAGGCACACAACCCCCCAGGTCAAAACCACCAGCCGCGCCAAATCAATGGACCGCCGGCGGCCTAAGCACCCACCAATGGTTTTTCCGTCAGCCACATGACACTCTACATGTTGCCGGAAATGCCGGAGATCCTGCAAGATCCGCCACATCCCGGCCCCTTCTTCGCAAACGTCCAAACAGTACCCGTCACGTGCTTTAAAGGCAACATGGCAAGTTTACACCATGGGCTACAATTTTTGCAACCGTTCACGGCCTTTCGGCCGATCAAATCCACAGTAGTCCTGAACGCAACTGATTATAACCTCTCCCGTCGGGCCGGTTATTGATCTCCGGAACTTGGGACGGCATCAATGTCTGGCCGGAGGCGGTCCCGGCGATATCCGCCAAACCATCAGGTGTCCGGGCTTTATGTGCAGGGGAACATCCAATCCATTCCCATTAACGCTGGCGATGACTGCACCGTTAGCCATGTTAACCACATGATATTGGCCTGGCGGCAAGCCTAATCCTTTCAGGTGAAAGGTGACGGTGCCGTTGTAGCCCTTGGAGAACTGCCACGCACTAAGCGTCAGCCAAACCGAACGGGCTAAGCGGTCAAACGTGGGTACCGCCTCAAGGTTATCCGAGGCTGGACTCAGCGTCAGGTACCGTGGGGCATAATGACATAATTCCGCGGCATGTTGGACGACACGACCACCGTGTGCGGCGTACGCCCGGAGAACCGGACTGTCTTGCCGGTTAAGGGGATATACGGCGCGAAATTGATCCAGCTTCGCCACCCCAGCCTTGATTTCCCGATCGGTCACGACCGTAAATGCCAGATGCAGCTTGCGCCAAATATCGGCCAATCGAGTGGCCGTTCCGGCCAAGCTGGTTGGTTTTTTAAACACCGGACGGAAAGAAAGATAAACCGCCACCGGTTGCCGCGGATAAACGCCGTGGATTTGCCTCAGCACCGGTATCCAGCGTACATACGGTGGGTAGCCTACTTTAAACTCTCGTCCGCCACCGTACATGAAAAAATCCATACCCGCATTAAAAGGCATTTCAAATCCATAGTGGCCGAGAAATTGGGGGATCTCGGCACGCAGCCCGCCATGTGGAGTCCATTCCTCCAACAGGGGAACCTTGTAGGCTCTTGCCAAGCTGCCGAAGAGCAACATCAGCCCGGTGCGATCCGCACAATCTTCGCAGACACTCACATGGTAGCGGCGGGCCATCTGAAAAAAGGAATCCGGGATGTTAAATCCGACACCGGCTCCGTTATAGCCACCACCCCAGTAATAGTAGAGCGGGGCGCTGGTCTCTCGGCGCACCAGGGAGGCCAGCCGGCCGTAGGTTTCCATAACGCTCCAGTTGCGAAAATGCTGGTAAGCGGAGAAGAGCGGCTTGCCAGGCCCTTGAGCGGGCACGTCCTTCCACAAAGCAAAATCACTTTTGAAGCGGCGGTTAAACGCCGCCAGCGAAAGGTAGTGTCCTGGCAACCAGCGATGAAATTCCGTTATATCCTGCCGCGCGTAGCCGTTAACGCCCTTGCCTCCGGGTGGCGGCCCCCACATGTAGTCGAGCCAGCCGAAATTCAGAAAAGCTCCGCCAAACCCCGGGTTGTTCTTAATATGGCCTATGGCCGTGGTGATGTACTTGAAATAGGCCCGCCGGTTGAAATGGCTCCACCAGACCGGCACGGACGATTCCGCACCGGAAGATCCCACATCCATCCGCGTGATCCATGGCGCAGGGCTGCCCGGCCACGCCGAATACCAGAAGATGGGAATAATGCGAACGTCGGCCTTGGCGGCGTTGGACAGGGTCTGATCCAGCAGTCGAAAATCGAAGTGGTTGGAGGCGGGCTCCACCGCTGCCCACGACATGTTAAGCTCAGCATAATGAACGCCTTGCGCCGCCAGATGGAGGAATGTTTTAAGCGGCCAGGCTGTTGGCCGGATGGTGACCGCGTAGGTAATTGTGGCGTACACCGTGTGCGGATGGGCCAAAAACAACTTGCTCTTGCGATCCAGCCGCAGATAGATGTAACTGACACTCCTCTGAAAAAGTTCAGCGCTTCTTCCGGCAACCTGGCTGCACGTATATATGCTGTCCTTCCGGTTTCCACCCGCACCGACCTGTTGCAGCCCACGATTGGTATTGCTGTGGGGCGATAGCGGACTGCTGGTGTCAAAAATAATGCTCGCCCTGTGGCCACCGTGGTGTCCTGACTCCGCCGCGGATTTCGACGGAGGCCGCAATGAAAGAACGAGCTGATGCACCGCGAAGCCACGTTGGCTGCTCAAACGCAGATCGGCACCGAAATTTTGGCGGCCCGCAAAGGCTACAGCGGTGAGTTTCCATGTGTAGTGGAGCCATACATTTACGGCATCCCCGGCAAGGACACCCGGCGTGGACGGCGGGGTTTGATAAGCTGCGCCATCGCCGTCGTACTGAACTTGTAAACCGCCTCCTCCGTTCGGAAACCAATTAAGCTGCACCGCCCAGATTGGAGGCGCTTTGGGCCGCAGTACCGCGACATGTCGCGGTGCCTTTTCTTTTGTGGTGGACCACCGCGCGCAGCCACCGAAAGCCATCGCCAACATTACCGAGGCGAGTAGCGGCGGCCACTGTCGAAGACTACGAAGAAATTGGCGAAGCATCGAATACTCCGTATAACATAAATCGGGTAACCGTTTACGGCCATTCAGCCGGTGATCTGCAGTATCGACGCCGGAAGGGCCGGGTTGCTCACGTTGAGCACCCGTAAGCCGTGGTTGCCCTGCGCGCTTGCCGCAGTGGGCGGGGCACCAGGGGTATTATCATTGATGGGAATGCTTTGGGCATGCCCATCAAAAAAGAGGGCGTTGGCCCACCCAGAGTTGGGGGATGTCTGGCCATGGCGATAGCGCAGGCCATCTCCCCAGGGATCATTGGGGTAATCGCTGTTAAATCCCGTTCCGCTACTCCACCCTTGCGCGGGAACAGGGTAATCGTTGGGGTACCCGGTGTACCAGCCCCAATTTTGCTCCCAATCGAAAATCGGAAGTCCCGGATTGCCAGCAGAGTTGCCCTGGTTGACATCGCCTATGGCAACCTTCTGCGAAGCGTCCACGACGGCGGAAAGGCGAAACGTATTTTTCTGGACGGTGCTGCTGGCGGGACAACCGGGCGGCAGCAGGCCGTAAAAAAAATTAGGATTCGATGCATAGGTGGTTATGTATTGCGGTGGCAGTACTCGCATGTCCATTGGAAGGAGGGAGGCGGGGCAGACGAAGGTGGCCGCAAGCCTGCGGACCAGGACCGCGTATTGGGTGGGGGCTAATGGCCCGGGCTCTCCAGAATACGCCTCGGCGATGGCGGTGGTCGAAACGCCTTGGTTGAATGAGAAAAGTAATAAGTCATAATCGTTGGCACCTGTCGGGCCGCTTTGATCATCTGTGCCGCCCATGTCCCAACCGTAAGGGATCGCTCCGCCGTATGCGTCCGCGTACTCAAAGAGCATCTGGCCCTGCGACCGGAGGTTCGCCAGACAGTCGACGCTCAACGCTTCCTGCCTGGCCGCCGCAAGTGCGGGCAACAGCAGGGCAATCAATACGGCCATAATGAAAATGACCACCAAAAGTTCCACCAGGGTAAAACCGTGTAGGGGCCGGCGGAGCCTGTTAAGATTCCGCAGTGAATGTGGCTGGTTGCTGACCCCTACACGAAGATACGTATCATGCCCGAACCCGTCCCGGCCTTCGCCTCGTTCAAGGTTATTGATCTTCATAATATCCTCTTCATAGGTGCAGCCATTGGCCGAACCGGGCGGAAAACCAATGACGCCATGTTAAACCGATGGCGCTGTCCGAACCTCCTTCCCAGACCGCCGGGGTGCTGCCCACCAGCGCGGCTTCCACGCGCGCTGGGGCGCTATGGGCACACCCGCAAGTATAAGCGACCGCAATTCTCCACCGGCGCAATTATTTTGTCATCTAGCGACAGACCCAACCTGACTTCCCCTCGACTTTTGCAAAAAGGCCAGGCCATGGAAGCTCACAAATTGCTCCGGCAATTACAAACGATCCGACTGGGGCGTCTGAAGGTGCAAGGCCAAATATTGAAAACCAAAGCCACCCGCGTGCCCAAAGACCCCAATGCCATCCTCCATTTCTTGCATGACCGATAACTCGCTCCTTCCTCCCGCGTCTGCCGCCGCAAGCCCCGGATCGCCATGCAAGCCCATGGCTTTTCCGGAAATCACGTATCCCACCTCCAGCCTCAGTAAAACAGACATCGCTCAATCCTGCACCGGTTCAGACTTTAATGCCATGCACTTATCGAACCTTGGCTGAAGCGTCATCCACATAAAATGCCCCACCGGGAGAGGCACCGTCGGCCATCGAGATGACGAAGTGGAAACTGCCGCCGACGACATCCCTCGTCGGTGCCACCGTAACCGTAAATTTCTTCCAGCGGGTGGTGGAAAGCTCCGAGGGCTTAATCGCCAAATACCGTTCATTGAGCACCTTGTAACCTTCGCCCTTGGGTAGGTGGAATTCGACGCCGACGTTGGCCTGGGCGGTCCCTTTCAAGGGCGAATGGTGATCGGATTTGAAATAGACGGAAAAGCTCACAACTTCGGCGGTGTTGTATTGGGCGTCAATGCCCTGCCAATAACCTTCAATGGCGTTGGACTTGTTGGCAGTGAACATCAGCGATTGGTGGTCGGAATGAGCGGCCTGTTTAGTGACGTGGACGGAGGACTTGCTCTGGGCTACGTTTCCGAAGTACACCCAACGGCTCGGTGCCTGATTCGCATGGCCGTTGCTGGGCGGCGATTCAAAGCCGCCATTATGTAGATCTGTCGACGCCATAGGCTTCACCTGAACTTTGGCTGAAGCGTCATCCACATAAAATGTCCCGCCGGGAGAGGCACCGTCGGCCATCGAGATGACAAAGTGGACACTGCCGCCGATGACATCCCTCGTCGGTGACACCGTGACCGTAAATTTCTTCCAGCGGGTGGTGGAAAGCTCCGAGGGCTTAATCGCTAAATACCGTTCATTGAGCACCTTGTAACCTTCGCCCTCGGGAAGGTGGAATTCGACGCCGATGTTGGCCTGGGCGGTCCCTTTCAAGGGCGAATGGTGATCGGATTTGAAATAGACGGAAAAGCTCACGGCTTCGGCGGTGTTGTATTGGGCGTCAATGCCCTGCCAATAACCTTCAATGGCGTTGGACTTGTTGGCAGTGAACATCAGCGATTGGTGGTCGGAATGAGCGGCCTGTTTAGTGACGTGGACGGAGGACTTGCTCTGGGCTACGTTTCCGAAGTACACCCAACGGCTCGGTGCCTGATTCGCATGGCCGTTGCTGGGCGGCCGTCTAAAGCCTCCATTATGCAAGGGTATGTTGCGAATGGTGCCGACAGGTGCGGCGGACGCTCCGCCGATAGTCGTCAAAGCCAAGGTAACCAACCCAATAACCACGAAGAAAACCCATGGAGAGGATTTACGCACAGCATTAGACTCCCAACAATGTCCGAAGTGGATACACGATCTGCCGCCATGATGGCGATCTCAAAAAACAGGAAACGGGGCCGACGGATGCCCCGCATTCGCTCTGCCTCAAGACCCACAGATTCCAATCATTACGCTCGGTGGATTTTTCGCCGGACGATCAGCGCCAGGCTGGCCAAGCCCATCAGTGCCAATGGAAGCGTGGCCGGTTCCGGAACTACCACGTTCCCCGCTTGAATACCGACATTGCTGTAGCTGTCGTTCGACACACCGGTGATGTTGTTGGTGTCGGTGAAAGTTAGCGTTTCGCCTATTGTACCACCGGTGATATTCAGCGAAAGAATTCCATAACCGTGGCCTGCGCCGGTGCCATCGGTGTCACTGTTCGGGCTGTATGGCAGCACCACTCCGGTAGCGGCGAAACTGCCGCCGTCGGGTAGCGTCGCAGTTATATTGGATTTGCTGTCATAGGAATTCAGGTACAAATTGAGCGTTTCAGTTGGCGCAATCAAATTTGCGGTAAGATAGTAATTATTGGTGCTTGAGCCGCCACTGGGTGCCTGATCAAAAATGAATGCCGTGCTGCTGGACGGTGAAGCGCCGGGGTAGGTTAATTCCACACTGCCGCCGGATCCGCTCAAACCAGTTTGGGAGTTGTTGGCGCTGAAATTCAACGGACTGAAAGAGGCGGCATTGGCAGGATCCGTGTTCATCATACCGCCACTTGAAGAGCCGGCCGTGTAGCTACCTTGTTGCGTATAACCATAATAAACCCAGGCTGCGGCACCGGTGGCGATGTTAATTGGCGTAGTGGGGTTAGCGGCATTGTTCGCGCTCGCCGGCGGCGAACTAAACGCGCCGGTAATGGTGCTGGCTGATGACGTGCCGACCAAGCCTGCCAGAGTCACAGCCGCGAACGTCGCAGCCGCCACGGAAATACCACGGGAACTTGATAAACCTTTGGTACACATATTGGACCCTCTCTGCTCGCTGTGCGAGCAAATGGAACTGCCCACTGACCGAATGGGCCGCAGTTTGCCGCAACTGGCGGCGGATGAAACTGTACTTCTGTCACTACACGTAGCCTCCTTAAAAAGGAATTACTTTGCTCTCCCACTGCCCGCCAACCACACGGTTGGCAAACATACAGTTGGAGAACCCCTTGAAGAACACCCTGATACCGGCCTCCTAATTTGCCGCGTCGCCAGAAGCACCTCAGCGACGCACCACCGCCGGCGAGGTAATTCTACCCCATGCGGCTTTTCCATTAGCGCAAATTTATTGTCGCCCGGCGACACCAGACCAACCCGTCGAAGACGCACCAGCGAGCAACTCGTGTGCCGATCGACATTTTGCACCGCCGCGTTGAACATGGCCACCAACGCTTCGCGATCTGTGACGGAATTTTAGGCAACAGCACAACAATCCACTGGGGCAGTTGACCGGCCGGGTTTCGGCCATCCACGCTCTGCGCGCGACATCAGACGGCCTCCATGCGGGCTGGCGTTCCTTCCTCCTTATCGCTGCCGATAAACAGGAAGATGGCCGCCGAAATCAATAGAAAAACACTCAGCAACATAAATCCTGCGAATCCGCTGTGCGTCCGACCGCGAACATAGCCTACCACAAAAGGGCCTAAGAAGCCGCCCAAGTTGCCAAGGGCGTTGATCAACCCCATCGCCGCCCCGGATACCTCCGCCTGCAGCAGCGAACTGGGCACCGCCCAGAAGGGTCCGTACGGCCCGTAAACGCCGATGGCCGCCACCAGCAAAAACAGCATCTCCAACATAGGCCGATGGCCCACCAATTGTCCGCCGATCAATGCCAGTGCGCCCAGCGCCAGCGGCACGGAAACGTGCATCTGCCGTTTCATCCTGCGGTCGGACCAGATGGAATTGATCACCATGGCGATCAAAGCGAATACGAATGGTATCGCACTAAGCCAGCCGACGGCCGACGCACTGCTGCTGCCCGCGAAGCTTTTCACCACGCTGGGCAACCACATGGTCAAGCCGTAAAAACCCGCCATCCAGAAGAAATAGGCAACAATGAGCCAAAGCACGACGGGATTGGTAAAGGCTCTCCAGTAACCGGCGGGAGGTGGCTTGGCTCGCGCCTCGGCGGCGGTGTTTTCCTCGATGAAGCGTCGTTCCTCCTTGGAAATCCATTTCGCTTGGGCGGGGTGATCGGCGATCCACGTCCACCAGACCACCACCCAGATCACAGGCGGCAAGCCCTGGAGAATAAATACCCACCGCCAACTCATCACGGCCAACATCCCGCCTGTAATCGGCGTCATCAGTATCGCCGACAACGGCAGGCAGGTCATCCACAGGGCATTGGCACGGGCCCGCTCTTCCCGCGGAAACCACGTGATCAGCAGCACCAATACCGCCGGCCAGACGCCCCCGGCAAACAAGCCCAGCATGAACCGGGCAAGGTAGAGCTCCAGACGATCCTGCGCCAGACCGCAGGCTATCGCCGGCACGGCCCAGAGCACCATCAGGATGGCAACCACCTTCTTGGCGCTCCATCGGCTGGCAAGGATACCGCCGGGGATCTGCAACAGCATATAGCCGACAAAAAAGATACCCGCCGCGAACCCGATGTCATCGGAAGTCAGGCCCAGCCCTTTGTTGACGTAGGGCAGGATCATCGCCACGTTGACGCGGTCCACAAACGCCAGGATGTACATCACCACCGCGATGGGGATGATACGCAGCCAGCGCTGATGGGGAACTGGATGTTTGTCCGGGTGAATTTGAGATGTCATGCCAGCGTATCCTTTCCTATAATGCGCATTTGGGCCTGCTACATTTGGGCCTCAGACGGATCGCCACCGCACTCACCTGAGCGGGCGTTTGCCCCCAGACGGAGGGACTGCGGCAATCGAGAAGGCACTCATGACGGGGTTATTATTGCCGCCCGGCTTGGCTAAATCGATCCTGATTTGGCCTTTGCCATCAGCCGCTATCCTGAAGGACTCGGTGATGCCTTCATTGCTGCCGAAGGCGGCGGGGCCAGAGCCGTGACCATATTTACGAAGCGCCGCCTGCTGGACATTAAAGCCGGTCAGCACGTGTTTACCGTTAATGGAAACGTCGAATGCCCGCGCTCCCGAACCTACGGCGACGTTGTAATAGGTCTCGGCAAAATCCAGATTTACCTGATAATTTCTACCCGGGGCCAAACCGCCGACCACGTAACCGTATGACGAAGAAGACCACAAGTTGTTCGCCAAAATGCTGGCCGGGGTGCCGTCGGTAATGTGCGTGGTGGACACGGTTTGGCCGCTTTTCGCGACCTCGATCGAGGAACCAGGAATCTCTTCGATGTTAAGTCCATCGGCACGGATCCTGGCACCGGGGTTCGAAAACAGTGATGCCGTCCCATACCAAACGACACCGGTACTGGAAATCGTGTTGTTTTCAGGACCGACGGCCACGCCGACGAGCAGGGACTCGTTGCGGGCTCCGGCCGCGCCCATGGCCACCCGCATATCCACCAATAAATCCCGCAACAAGGCGAGTCTGCGCCAGTCGTCCGGCGCAAAGCGAATGGTGGAGATTAAAAATTCTCCGGAGCCGGCCTTGCAGCTCACCAGCGCTGCGCCGGCTGGCTTGGATTCCAACTGGGATTCCAGGGTTGCCGCGGTTTTCAGGTATTCCGGATTCCGGGTCCACGCCAACCAATTGGTGGGGCAGGCCCACAGCAAGACTGTACCATCTCCAACCAGGGGACCTGCCAGGCCATGCCGAATAATCCACGGGTTGCGGTTTTGACCGAAATAGAGGGTGGACAGGGAAATCGGCGCAGTCACACCGCTTTTACGGCTCGCGAGCAGGGAGGCGGCAGAGCGATCAGTCAACACAACGGATTTGGGCAGTAGTTGATTGACGGCGCTTAAAGAACGGGCATCCACATTCAACACCAACACCTTGCCGCCGTGCCGAGTCAAATGACGAACCTTCGCCGCAAGTATGGGCAGGTCAACGTGGTTCAGAGTGGCGGCATCCACGATTAGCAACTTGGCACCGTGGCGTTCGCTCCGATGCACCGGGACATGCAGCGCCAAGATCTCTTTATACAGCCAACCGGAGGAACTGCCGCTGAACGCGACGCTGTGAATTTTCGGAGACAATGGTTGCGGAAGCAACTTTTCGGGCATCGCCTTCGACCATGGCGACGGCAGCGGGCCTCCAGGAGCGCACGCGGCCTTGACCGCGAGCCAAAACGGCCAGGGTTTATACAATGGCAGGCGCGGATCGTAGCCGGGATTCAGAGTGGTGCTATACGGAGCCAATCGCTCCGGCTGCATCCCCGGCTGATGGAGGATGAACGGCCGGAAAAATATTCCGTCATGTATAGTCGGAACATCTTTCAGGTCTCGGAGACCCAGAGGCAGCGGCTCTAAACCATACCAGACCATGTTCCACAAACATCCGTAGACGCACAACCGACGCTCGGCAACCGCGTCCCGGTAAGCCTGAATTGCCAATCCCTCCATGTAATCCCTGAGGTTTTTATAGGCTCGGTCTCCTTCCAATTTCGCCACCATTGGCGGAGTTGAATAATATGTTTCGGTGCATTCGCCGACGGCAAACGGCCTGTGAAGATTCTTCGCGGCCGCCGCCCAGTCAGCACGTGTGTTATAATGTTGAACATAAACAGGTAGCCGTCCATTCATGTCACCATCGCCATCGCTGGAAACCCACGTTCTGGTCGGATCCATTGATTCAACCATGTGCGCCAGTTTAACGATTTTCGCCGATACTCTGGCCAACACTGCCGGAGGAGCATGTACCGCGTTGAGCGCCGGATATATCTCATTTGCGACGCTCCAACCGAATATACAGGCATGGTTCCGGTCGCGGAGAACCTGCACCCGTAAGGCGCGCCGAAATCGCTTCCAGGTTGCGGCTGGTTGATAATTAAATCCGCAATGACTGGCCCATATACCGCTTTCATCGAGGACAGCAATGCCCATCTGGTCCGCCATGCTGAGGAAAAATGGAGGAAACGGCTGAGACGTAAGCCGCACCGCATTGCAATGTGCCTGTTGTAGAGCCTTATACCACGCCCAGGCGTAACGCGGCGTCATCTCCGGAACCCCCATAAAATGCCACGAATCGGCGTTAAGCGTGACTGAATGACCGTTGAGCAAAAGATGTTTCCCACTGATCTGCCACTGTCGCCAACCAAAACGGTTGAATTTGTTGTCGATGACCACACGATCACGTTCAAGGGAAACAATCATGCCATAAAGGTTCGGTGCGCCAAGGGACCAAAGGCGAAGACGTTTTTTGACATGGGCTTGCAACGTAAACGTCCGGCTCTGGCCTGGCTGCAGTGTGCCGCCTGGACCCACCATGTGCATCACCACACGCCCCAGACGAAATTTGGATTCCGGCGCCGTAATGGTGTTACGACTTTGCATCCAAATCCATGGGCGCACCGTCGCAGCCATCGAAAAATGTTGTTGCCGTTGGCTGGCGTTAGCTACCTTTACCGCCGCAAGCAGGATGCCTTTGTTCACCCACGGCTGAATAAAGACATTCGCCACATGCAGCAACGGCCGAGCCTGGAGATATACGCCCTCGTCAATGCCTACCACCTGCATCGCCCAGAACGATCCCGTGGGATAGGTGTAACGACTGTTTCGCGGTCCCGTAATATTGAAGAGATTGGGCCCGCGCACTCCAACCAAAAGCACATTACGTCTGCCATATTTAATGACATGTGTGACATCCACCTCGAAAGGAAGGCAGTTGTCGAAATGATTGGCGAGCAGACGGCCATTTACCACAACGCGCGCAGCGCCAATGATAGACATAAAATGGAGATAAACCTGCCGTCCACGCCATCCTGGTGGAATCGTGAAGGTAGTTTTGAGCCAACCCATATGAACGCTGTTCCAACGTTTCGGATAGCTCGGAAAACAATTAAATTCGCCTTCGTTGCCCGAGGCAAACCCATTCACATCCCATGGCGAAGGTATTCGGATCGACACTTTCGACCAGCCGTCGGCACTCGGTAACGGCAGAGGCGGTGGACCTGATCCCTGCTTATAACCGCGGGGCAACGCCAAAGGCTCAAACCGCCACAGTCCATTGAGGCATATATCCTGCCGAAAGGGTTTTTCCACTGAGGTCACCGGTCCATGTTCGGGCGAAAATCGATGCGGGAACAGAGTGGCAGCGTGGCACGCACGCGGTGGTCCAATGGCGGTTGCGGCAATAAAAGCGAATAGTATTGCTGCCACGAAAGGCAATAAATAAATGCGTCCAACGCGGGGATATAAAGCACGATCATTGTGCAACAATTGTAAAATCTCCTGTAGAGTTTGATCCAGTTAATCCACCACCATTACCGCCATCCTTCGCACAGATGCTGCCGGTGGATAATACCGCTCATGCTGTCCGAAAAAGGCCACGGGCACCAAGTGCTGATATTTCCAGTGATGCGCATTTTCCGGCACACAACCACATATGATCATTACCCCTTGCAACGCAGCCCACGCGCGGGGCTGTTCATTCAACACCGACAGTTATTCATAAACGTTGAAACTCATACTGGGAGGCAGCAGTGGATTGCTGATATTGAGCATCCTGAGCCCCTCGGAACCGGTGGCCCCGCCAGCGGTCGGTAGATTGCCGGGAAAATTGTTGTTGATGGGAATACTTGCAGCGTGGCCGTCAAAAAAAACGGCATTGGCCCACCCCGTGTCCGGGGAAGTTTCCCCATGCCGGTAGCGAAGGCTGTCAAACTCGGCGTTGGGATAATCGTTGTTGTCATTATTGCCCGCAAAAATCCCCGAAGGGGGAATGAGATAATTGGGCGGATAGTTCAATACGCTTGGCAGAAGATACCATGCGGGCCAATCAAAAAAGGGCAAGCCTGGTGTACCCCAGGAAGTCTTCTGCGTGGCATCGCCAACGGCAAGTTTCTCCGATGGGTCCCTCACGTTTGTAATGGAAAATGTACTGGTCTGAACTGGATAGGGATTACCGGGCGGATTCAAAATATAAAAAAAACCAGGGTTGCAGCAATACGTTGTATCATAGGATGGCGGAATTAAATTCCAGTTAGGCCCGCTGATGGGTGCCACCGGAAGAACAGACGAGGGGCAGATGAAAATGGTGCCGAATTTCTGCATGTACCCTTCGTACTGTGCCAAAGTTAAGGGTGTAGGCTGGAAGCACCATACATTGGTCAGCGAAGCAGGCGTTATTCCTTCATTATTGCAAAACAGCAGCGTATCCCATGAATCCGTGCCGTAGAAGGCCGAATTCGGCGCGGTGTTGTTCCAAGCGAAGGGTATGGCATTCTCAAAGGTATCGGAGTACTCCATCAGCATCTGCCCCTGGCTACGAAGATTGGCCAAGCAAGCAACGCTTTCCGCTTCTTGCCTAGCCTTGGCGAGCGCCGGCAGCAGCAGAGCAATTAAAATGGCGATGATCAAAATCACCACCAATAATTCCACAAGGGTAAAACCGCACTGCGATTTTGAAGGATTCGTTGGCATAAAATATCCCGTTAGCTTCAGAGTTAACTCCATTGCCGCGTCCTAAGGGGTGTGCGCCCCGATCTCGTCGGGGTATGCGCACAACCCCATACAAAATATAGCATGTTGATCCACGCATTGAACGCAATAATTTCTCCATTCTGCGCAATTAGAAGCAAATCCGGTAACCGTTCACGGCCTTTCAGCCCTGCACAGATTAGGAAGGCTCCTCACCCGCGTCGGGCCGTTCTTGGATAGAAGATCAAGCCTCCATCCTGCATCCAGAGTACGCGGGTGCGGCCTCCTTTTATTTTGTCATCCACACACTCTCGAATATAGCCCCTGGTCCACACCGCCCTGCGACGGTTCAGCAGCAACGAGCCCAACCCACCGATTCCTACCAAACCCAAGCTGGCGGGTTCAGGTACCGCTTGCGGCTGGGCACCGATCACGGCGTTGTTGAGGCGCACAGCATTAGACTCCCAACAATGTCCGAAGTGGATACACGATCTGCCGCCATGATGGCGATCTCAAAAAACAGGAAACGGGGCCGACGGATGCCCCGCATTCGCTCTGCCTCAAGACCCACAGATTCCAATCATTACGCTCGGTGGATTTTTCGCCGGACGATCAGCGCCAGGCTGGCCAAGCCCATCAGTGCCAATGGAAGCGTGGCCGGCTCCGGAACCGCGGCCGTGGCATCATCCGCATAAAACGATCCACCAGAGGTCGTGGCACTTCCGCCATTGACCATGATCACCACATTGATGTCGGCACCGTTGGTGGGGCCTTCCGTCGCACTCGGCGATCCCGTCACCGTGAATTGCGTCCAGGTAGTGGCGGAAAGTTCGGATGGTGTAATCGTCAGATAACTCTGATTAAGGAGGCCCGACGAGGTATGAAATTCAATGCCAATTTCCGCCACTGCGGTGCCTGTCAACGGTGCCGCAGAATCCGCCAGGAGATAGGTGGAAAAAGTATAGGTATCCGTGGGCGCATATGTCAGGTTGTTATTAAAACTCTGATATATGCCATCAAACTGATTGTTGCCACCGCTCGATGGAGGTGCCGTCAAGATCAGTGATTGAGAGCCTGATAAGAACTCTGCCGAGGTGATGCCCACAGTTTGAGGTCCGGAGGAGAAAAAGCCCCAGTTCGTGGGTATGGTATTGGCCGTACCATTATAAGTTGGCGATTCAAAACTGCCATTCAACAGCGGCAAGTTGACCAGTGTATTGGCTTGAACGGGGGATACACCGCCCGTCCACCCCAAGGCCAGCGCCGCCAAGCCCGCGGACACCAACGACACTTTTGCGTGACATTTGTTCATAGTTTTTCTCCTTTATTAAAAAGATACATTTCTTCAATTCCCTCGAGCCACACCCACGCAGACGTATCCCCGAAAGACAACTTAAATGCTCTGGCATAAGGCACACTTACCGCCTCTCTCATGGACTATCTCACGACGAGACTGCTGCGAAGGCACATCCCGTGCAATAGCTTCTCACATTGTATACGCCTAACCATGTCAACGGGCGCAAAATTCTCTCCATTTCTTGCATGACCGATAACTCGCTCCTTTTCCTTAAAATGCGGTAGCCATTCAATTATCTGCTTACCTGCCACCGCAAGCTTCAACCATTTAATCCCCAAATAATCGATGCCAAAACCTCGGAGCGCCGACCGCTTAACCGACGGCGAGCCTTTGCTGCTGAACGCCTACAGGCTGCACCTTGCGGGCATAAATCTCCGTTCCGGTCGACACATAAAGGGTCTGCATGTAGCGACCGCCGAAGCATATTCCGGCCAATTGTTTTTCGTGTACGGGCACAATGGCGTATACCAGTCCACCCTC
>JAJZCR010000046.1 GCA_021851715.1 Planctomycetota bacterium | reverse complement strand
TGGGCGCTTTGCGTTCCAGTGTGCCCCGATACTGCTCGATTCTGGTGGCTCTCCAGAGCCGGTCGAGTTCATCGAGTGTTAAGCCAAAGGCTTCGGCGATACGCCGATAAGTGCCCGGCTGGGGCATATTACGCTGGTTTTCCAGACGGGCAATATGCTCGCGCGAAATATCCACCTTTTGGGCGAGGAACTCCTGGTTCCACCCGGCCTTTGTCCGTAACTCCTTCAGAATGTCACCAAATGCTGGCATATCCCCTATTTAATCACAATTATCTAATGAAGTCAAGCAACTGTGATATAGTATGTGATGTTTAAGATTGACACCGCCCAAGTATATTCGTATTATGTTAGGTATTGCGGGTTTGATTGGGTCAAGCCTGCAGTGTGTGTTCCAAACGGCTGAATAAAGCTTTGAGGGACCAGTTAATTGAATAAAAAAACCAGCTTTAGACAAAGGAGTATCATTCATGAAGCTACAAGCCCCCACCCGTCTATTTGGCTATGACCAGCCCGGCCAGAGAATCTGCCGGCTCTGCTTTGGTCAGCCCATCCAACAGCGCCAGGTTGTGCATCCCGGTTATGTGGAAACCGTCCACGAATTCCTGCCCACACAGCGATTTGGTGTGGTCTGGTGGAATCGGCGTTCAGATGGAAACCAACACCGCATCTTGGCGGTGGTGGAAGCGTTGGAGACAGGAAAGCTGGGCGTAAAGATTCCGGATGTGTCGGCCAAGGTACTGGTTCACACCATGCTGGAACAGCATGGCCCAGCCGGTGGAGGTGGCCCGGTAGATCGCTTTTTACTGCTTTTGGATCAGATTCGTGATTCGGGCAGTGAACCAGACAAACTCCCCTCTTCCCTTTTTGCCATGATCGGCCACCAGATTCATCTGACGCAGGCTTTTCAAGGTGGCCATGGCTCTCGCGGATGGAGCAGGGTGTGCTTAAACTAAAACGTTACCGAAGCTTGTTCTGGCCGTTGATGGTATTGGGTGTATGGATAATCCTGTCATTGATGTTGGCGGATCGCCAGCTTGTGATCAACACCTCACCCAGCGTGGCACCAGGAATTTATCTGTGCGTTGATGAACGGCCTACCGTAGGACGAATTGTGGATTTCCGGATTCCGGTCAGGGCATGGCCCTATATCGAAGAACGGACTGGCCATACGGGTCGGAACTGGTACATCCTCAAGCCGATTGCCGCCGGCCCCGGCAACCGAGTCAATACGCTGGGCCGCTGGCTTTACATCAATGGCTGCAAAATGGCGAGAATCTATACCCATGATGAAAAAGACCGACTGCTCCCGCACTGGCGTGCGGATTGCGTGCTGGGCCCACATGAATACTTTGTCTATTCCAACCGCATCTGGAATAGTTTTGACAGCCGGTACTATGGCCCAATCTCCCTATCCCAGATCGCCGCGGTGCGAGTACCGTTGCTGACTTGGTAGCACATAAAAGGTTCTGGTTCTGAAGCCGACCGCGCCAGCTCAATACCGACTTCCGTGGTTGCCGACCCTTGAGATTGCATTATGTTCTTCTGAAAAGCTAACCACGCAAACAAGCGATTCCGATAGACGCACCATCATGGACCATTTATTACATGCGGCCTCATAGCAACATTTGAACAGTCCACACGCGATCTGTCGGCCGCCAGTCCTGATGAAAATCATTGCCACGCACGATAGCTCCAGCGACCGGTGCCAGAAAGTCGCGTATGGAATCCATAATCACCGGAAACTCTTCCGGTTCTTTCGGCAGGCGGCTGCGCCGTACAAACCCCTTCCACTGGCGCACTCTGGCCGGATCATTTTTGAAACGCCCCAAAAAGCAGGCCGGATCAGACTCAACCGTTGTCCGGCGGCGATTGAATGTCGCGCTGATTGCCGTTGCCAGAAGTCTTCCGTCAAATGCAAAATTTCCAGAGAGCAACCAAACATCAAAGAAGTCTTTCATCCGGGTATTGAGTTCACCGAGTTTCACCATCGCCTCGAATTTCTCGGCAATGGCAGTCTCCCGATTGTAACCCTGAAGCCTCGGCCCGGAATGCTCAAAAATGGCCGGATAAGTGACTGGCACGGCATCCGGCGTCATGATGTCACTAAAACCGATGTCGATCTGCATCGGAATTTTCATGTTGCCAAGGTGCCCTGGGAATCGGACGCGTACACCTTGGTAATCAGCGTCTTCGGCAATAGGCTCAGTTACAACACTGCGTGGATCGAACACCAGTCCATCATTGTCAATCGTGGCAGAGCATATTTCAGCAATTGCGGTGCCGATGCCCCCCAAGTCATTGCTGATGCGCCCCAGTAAATCAATATCCCGCGTCACGCGAGTGATTGGCGCATTCCAGACAAAAAGCATCAGCGCACCTTTGAGAACAAAACAGTCGTGGTGCTTTGACTTTGAAAGCCGGTGAAGGAATCGTTCCATGGCATAGTACAGAACCAGATCATTAAAAGATCGCCCAGTCTGCCTGGACACGTTTAACAACCGCTGATGAATTGAGGCGGCGGTGTTTTGAACCAGTCCCTGGCTCATATACTGGCCTCAAGATAAGGACGAATCACTTTTTCAATCCGGCATGTTCGCGCATATTCCAGTATGGCATTAAACCGTGCGCCGTGACGGCGGCGGTAGGCTCGCAGGGCCTCCAGAGCCACCTCCAGACCTATCTTGTTGCGATATTTGAAACAATCAGCCAGCGTTTTCTCTGAGCTGTAGACGCGAATTGTAACACCATCTATCCGCTGCTCCTGAATGCCCGCCTTAAAGGCATCTTTCGAGAAGCGGTAGATGTGCAGAGGTGGATACGCCACTTGAGGGTGACGTGCTGTTCGCGGCAGCGCCAGATCAATTCTATGGGGTATCTGTGTGGTCAGTTCATGAAAAGAGAGTGCGGAGATCAGACACACAACGCCGGCGGGAATGCGTTTGGCTATTGTGATCAGGTCTGGATTGCCCAACGGGGGCAGTTGGGTCAGACGGTAGACGCCACGCGTCAGTTTATCCAGTTCACCCGTATCACGCATGGCATAGAGTGTTCGGCGATGGACACCGGCCGCCAGCGCCTCATGGGTGCGCATCACGCCCCCATGGGATCGAAATACCTTATATGCGTTGCGAGTCGGTGTATTCATGATATGACTTTCTCATAACAGTGCCGCCATCAACGGACATAACCGCATACACATAATATATTCTGTGTGCGGTTATGTCCAATCGGACGGCATCTCAATAACCATATTTCTTGAGCCATTGATCGGCATTGACCAAACCATTTTGTTCACGATGGAACTTACGGCCGGTAATGACCGCCAGAGTTCGCAGTGCATGATGTCTCTGGTCATTGGATACTTTCGGGTCTCTGAGTATCCGGGCCAAAGCTGGAAGTGCCCGCTGCTTCTGATGTCCAAGGAATTTTGCGAATTGCTCCCGCAGCGGCTGTTTATCCCGGGCCAGTTTGTCGGGCTGAACCGCAACCACTATTGCGGGCGATTCCTTGTAGAACCATGACAACCAGCGTTGGATTAAGCCTTTGGTATCCTCCAGAAATCGGGCGCAGGCGGTATAAAATAGTGGCAAGTTTTCAACGACCGCTATCTTCAGATAATGGGTCAAAAACCCCAATGCAATGTGATGGGCACTACGTGTGGATTCCGCCTTATCTTCAGCCCGTGCATCAGGCGGAACCAGCTGTTGAGTGGTGAGATTAATGCGAACGGGAGTATCATCGCGTAGAGACATCCCCGTCTGTAACGCTATCCCAATGCTGTTGGCCAGGGCCGCCCGGCGGCCCAGCGGCCCCAAGTGCCATTTATCAATCAGGTATTTGAGCACGCTGGTGTGGTCAAAAAGAGTAGCATTGACCTCCCGCTTCACCCATGGCGATACCAGAATAGCCGGCACCCGAAGGCCGTACTGATCAAACGTATACTCTTGCTGATGATCATCCGGTGGAACCGCAGGCGGCGGCACCACATGGTCATAAAAGCCACCGTGCTCATCATAAATGATCACCAGCAGTGTGGATTCCCACAGCGCGGCATTGGATCTCAACGCGTTGTAAACGTCGGCCATAAGTTTCTGGGCCTTCATGATGTCATGCGGGGGATGGTCATCATTTTCACCTGAACCCACGAAGTCCGGTTCGATCAGACAGAATTGCGGAAAGTCTTCCTCCGCACCGCGGGCATCGTCATAAAACTGGCCCATGTAAAAATAGCGGGCGGCATTGAGGGCTCTGCGTTGATGGCATAATGCCACGGTTTGCGGAATCCCCTGAAAATAAACTTTCCAGTCGATGGCCTTTTCGCTGAGCCGATCAAAAATGGTATCCTGATCCTGCTCGAACCATCCCTTTACATCCACCAGGTGCTGGCCATCTTGTGGCATATTCACCCGGCCATGGGAGGTTCCAGTCAGGGCAAAGAAGCGATTGGGCCAAGTGGGACCGGGTAACGATGAAAACCAATGGTCGCAAATGGTAAAATGCCGGGCCAGTGCGTGCAGCGCAGGCAAAAAATCGAGCGGGTAGTAGCCCATGATAAAATTGCGGGCCAGTGACG
Organism: Planctomycetota bacterium; assembly: GCA_021851715.1. Lineage (GTDB taxonomy): Bacteria > Planctomycetota > Phycisphaerae > WQYP01 > WQYP01 > JABEVA01. The sequence continues at coordinate 25,372 of JAJZCR010000046.1, read as the reverse complement.
TGCTGTCCGGATAGGCTCGGACAAAATCCCGTACAAAGCCGCTGTTCTGATTTTCCAACTGCACCGCAACATGCTCAAGTTCGTGGTGTGGATCCACAAACATCTGCCGTTCGGTGGTGGCCGACTGTCGATAGAAAGTACCGGCATCCTCCTGATTCTCTCGCAGATGGGCCGGATCCACGCCATCCATTGATGGATAGATTCCTTGGAAACATCCAAGCATCTGATCAAAAGAATGATTCTCCAGAATCAACAGCACCACATGCCGAATCGGGTCTGACGTGCCGGCGGGTTCCATGGCCATACTTATAACTCCGAACAACTTGTTGATGTCCCTTGGCTGTATCATTATGCCTTACAGCCAACGGGATGGAAACATCCTCTGGCCAGAGACTCCCCATTCACTCTTTTACTCAGGGTCAATTCGCCGCTGGTGCTGAATATCCCCCCATCTTCTTTATCTCCCCAGTGGCGTTGGGCTTTGGTCCTTTTCGCGTGCCGCTGGTGACCAACCGGCTCTTGAATGTTTGAAATTCCCGGTCCGAATCCATAAATCGCCGGGCCATCTCACGGATCAGATCCGCATCGGCAACCTCCGCGTTGTAGGCCTGTTTGTAGAACTGTCGGTAGAGCTGCAAATCCAGCCCCATACGGTAATCAACTTTAATATTACACTGGGTTGTCGCCGTATGATGAAATGCCGGTAATGATATGTCAGTCATAATTTATTCTCCTTTTACTAATTTGGTTGTAATGTCTTACTTGTCTGATGCGAGGGCCGCTTCCACCGAATGTTTCGACATTCTTCCGCGGCCTCAAGGCCGGTACGGCTTTAGTATCATGTCCTCGTTGACCAGAACCCGGAACGGCCAGCCGGGCCGAATCGTGATCGTCGGCTGCACGTTGAGTTGCCGGTCAATAATCTTCTGGCCAATCTGGGAAGCGTTCTGGGCGATGGTGTTGCCCACCACATCCTGATTGGTGCTGGTACTGTTGGGATTGATGGCCAGATTGCCGCCATAGGCAATCGCCGTACTTAAGGCCGCAGCTTCGGCGAGCTTTTTGAAGTGGTAATTGACTTTATCATGCAGACCCGATTGACCTTCCTGGTTTGTACCCGGCATGGCATCGAGCACAATGGAATCGCCGTTGGGAAGGATCAGGCGTTGCCATGCAATCAGCACACGGTTTTCCCCATTGCCCACGACACTGCTGTAGCGGCCTAACAACCGTGATCCCTGCGGTATGAGCAGATATTTGCCAGAAACGGAATCAAAGACGTTTTGCGTCACCGTGCCGATGATCTGACCCGGCAGATCACTGTTGATACCTGTGACCAGAGCACCGGGGATCACGGTGCCAGCCTGAATTTCATAAGGGGATGCCGGCGGCGTCAACGGTTGGGCCAGATACGGCTGAATCGCAGCGGCTCTTTGCAGAAAATCTCGGTGCTCTTGTTGAATCCCTGAACCTTGATTGCCATGGCTTGAATTGCCATCGGGTGTTGGCATACCCGATGGAATAACACCGCCAGAAGCGATCAGGCCGTTACCTGCGCCCAGCGAGGATGGATTTGCCATCGGCGGCGTTGCCGTGCCGCCATTGTTATACGCATTGTCCGCCATACCGGCAAAAACCACCGGAGCATTCATCGCCTGACGCCACTGGCGTTGCAAGGATTTTAATTCACGCAGTCGCTGCCTATCTGATGCGGTGGTCGATTTGGAGTGTAACGCCGCAGACCCAGATGAGTTTCTGACTGTCGTTATTGTAGGGCCTGGACCCGTAGCGGCGGCATGATTATCCGCTTGAGGCCAAGTGTAGGTCTGCGGCAACGTGCTCAAAAGAGGATTGTTGTCGGCAATTTCGCTGGACGGCTGCACAGCACTATTGGAAGAGGGTTGGCTTATTTGTACCTGCCGAACCGATGGCGCACCGCCCAGACCTATGACCAGGGCGGTGCCCACCGCGCCTGCGGCGGCCAGCAATATCAGCATAACCGCCCTGGGTTTCAAGCGCGTCACCCTGGGTTGCGGCGCGTGCATGCGCAGCACCGTCTGGCCCTCTTGTTTCTCAGCCGGTAGACGATAAGGGTCTGGCATCTGATCCGGAGAATTTTCGGTGGAACCATTTACCAGATCATTGGGGTGCCTTTGCGTTTGCATCGGCGATTGGGTATCTCCTGTCAAATGGGTGGCGGAACCCACCGGCGATTCGGCATTTACTATCGGATGCGCCTCGGAAGACGTCCGTGGTGCCGTCGTGGCAGACTGCGCATCCAAGGGCAAGACCGAACCATCCTCATCCGTGTCGCCGAGACTGGGTTCCGGCGTCACGTTCTCTACCGCGGGTTGCGGTTCAATGATTTCATTGGGGGTTTTATTCGTCGTTTCATCCATCGCTTTTCCTCTCATTACATGGGCCATGATGTTGAATAATCTTTCTGATCCCTGATGGCATTGCTGGGAGTTGCGTTTCTCTATGTTATTTGGGTTTGGCCCGCACAATTCGCACAATGGTTTGCGGACTTTCGCCCAGACGCAGTTCCGCCTCATGGAACAATTGATCGACGATGTAGTAATTGCCCGCAATACGGTAGTTGACGATCTGGGCACGTCCATTGTGCCCTAAGACAAACAGGGGCGGAGCCGCGGTAACGCCAAGTTCCGGTGGGAACTCAATAAAGGTCTTTTCCCCATCATCAAAAGCGCGCAAAGGTGTCCATGGCGGCGTTTTTCCCTTCTGCTTGAGAATAAGATAATTGAAATTCATCTTCGATAAATGCAAATTCCGGCCAAGAATAGCCGCCTGGTGACTGTTCTCACGTTGCATCGTGTGGCGAATCATGATCAGATCACCAAATGGATAATGCCATGCGATCATGGTCTGGTAGACACCCACCGCTACACTCTGAAGATCGATCTGATAAATTCTCTCCCTGGTGGTAATGACCATGTTGGTGCTCAAATCCGGTAAACGCGGCTTGACCAGCACCAGAGTCTGACGCTGCGGCCCCGACCCGGCATGGACTTCCTGCACAATCCAGCGGGTTGTATCCCCGGCGGCACAGCTTTCCAGCTTTTCGCCTGGAGCAAGTGCAATCGTCGTAACAAAGCCCGGACTGGTGATGGCGGTATACACCACGCCCGGGGCATAGTTGTAGTATTGCACCGCATCAATAAATCCTTGGGGTGTCGGCTTTCGTGTGGCCCTGGCCACCGCATTGGCAATACTCTGCAAAACATTACCAGCATGTCCGGCTTGGGTTTTACGGAGCATTGTTACCGGCAATGGCCGCAATTGCGGCTCAAGCACCGGCACCTTGACCTCGACGACTTTGGGCGGGGGCGGATTGGGGGCCAGATGGGCGGGCACCAGCCGCGTATCGGGGCCGACAACAATATCCGGCTGTTGCGCGGTGCATCCAGCCAACAGGCCCAGTGCCGCCAACAGACCCCAGCCTGCAAAACCCTTGAAACCTTTAGCTTTGGAGTTCAAGTTCATGTACAAATCCTTTCCTAAAAAAGCCGTAGTCTGAATTCCAATTTTCAATGTCAGTACACCGTTTTCTCTTCACGCCGCCGACTTCCCTGCCGGGCATGGGCGGCTCTCTCTCTCTCCCTCTCTTTCCGGCTATCGCACCATTTGCACCGGAGCATCAAAGTCCCGGCTCCAGGTAAAGTCGGTGATGTAAACGCCCAGCGGATTGTTGAACACCTGCTGGGGTGTGGCCGGCGGAATGAGTTGGATGTCAAACAGACCCGTGTAATGCACAGAGCGTGCTATTGCTCCATGGCTGAAGGTGTCTTCGATCCAGCGGACCTGGTAGGTGCTTGGGCTTCTTTGCAGAATGCTCACCAGGTGTACTGTTTTCGCGATCGGGGTGCCGGCAGAATCGACGCCGCTTTGACGGGCGGCATATTGGTTCATGGCCCGAATCGCATCGCCGACCAGGAAGTGATAGGCCTTAAGCCACTGATCCCGCAGCACCACGGGATCCAATGGCCGGGAACGAACCAGGCTCACCACCTGCCCCACGAAATACCCAATCTGGGCGGCGTCGGGATGATAGACGCCGTTGGCCAGTTCAATGCGGCCCGGCATTCCCACCCGGTTCACCGGCACAACGTAAGCGGCCACTTGGCGTGTCAGGCTCATGTAGACTACGGCGCTGGTGGAAACAATGGCCAGAGACAGACATCCCAGAGCCGCCAGCCGCCAATGGCTGGCCTGCTGACGGGCCGTGCCGATCCGCTGATCCCAGGCTTTGGCCGCCTGACTGTACGGTGTCTGGAAATCAGTCTTGTTGTTCTGGCCATAACTGGTGGTGTGTAATGAAAATCCCATTCGTAAACTCCATTCAATACATGCATTCACTGGCAAGTGGATCAATAAAAAGTTGCCAATAAAAAGTATTCCAAAAACTGATCCACTATCTTGTTACATTTCCAATAACAACCATTTCGCGGCTATCTGGTTATTCCTCGGATAGTCCGCTGCGGCCCGCACTTAAGCCTCCGCCCCCTGATCCGCCGATCTTGCCGATCCCATTACTGATCTTCTGACTACCGGACCGAAGATGCTCGGAAGGAGAAGAAGCTGGTGATGCCCCGGCTGAAGAGCGTGATGCGGTTGTCTGCGCTGAAGTTCCGGCCTTGGTTGTTGGCAAAGATCCACTGCTGGCCGCGATGGCTGTGTTGGAACTTATCGCGGATGCGGCGCGCACGGATGCCAGTGACGCCCCAACCACAGAGCCTGCTAAAAAGGTTCCGCCGCCATATACCGCCTGGCCGGAGCCAAAAGCCACCGCGCCGGCTCCGCCCGCTGCACCAACCATGCTGGCCGCACCCAGGCTCGGTCCGCCGGAGACCAGATCACCAGCCAGTCGAGTGGCGATAATCGCCAGTACCATCAACACAATGGCTCCCAAGGCGATGTCCAGAGCCGAACGGATCGTAATAGCTTGGGGATTAAGTTGCAGGTGGCCAAAGGCCAGATCACCGATTCCGGCCACCAGGGTTAACACCATGAGTCTTACGCCGGATGATACCACCCAGCCCAACGGACGTTCGGCGATAAATGCGGTCTTAGAAAGCACTCCAAAGGGAATCAGTACAAAGGCCGCCAATGAGCCGAGTTTAAAGGATAGAATCGTTACCACGGCCTGTATGGCAACAATAAAGAATGCGGCCAGAATGGCCAGTACCGCCAAGGTCAGCAGTGCAATCTGCGGAAAATTCTTAAAAAAGCCGATCGGCCCGCACAGATTGCCGATTTCCGCCATGATCGGGGAACTGGCCGTAAAGCCGCGATAGGCGATATTGCCGGGGTTCAGCAGATAGACCTGGGGAAAACCTATTCCCCCGGCTTCAAAGCCCAGGTACATAAACGATTGGGCGATGGTATCGGTCAGACTCTGCCAATTCTGCACCAGCCATACAAAGAATCCAATGTAAACGATTTTTCGCGCCAATTTGACCATGACCTGGTCTTCCGACAAGGCCCAGAGCATTGCCGATAAAACGATATTCATAATAATTAGAAAATTCAGCAGCCAGACCACATGGCCCTGGATCAAGCCAAAGGCGCTATTGATGGTTTGCAGGTATTGGTTCAGAATCAGATTGATGGTGGGCATGGGATTCCTTTATGTAACGGCTTGACATTGACCGCTTTACCTGGACATCTTTTTATTGCTGACCAAACGGCATCGGGATCGGTTGGGTGGTTACCGGGGTGTTCCAGTCCCGCATCACCGCCACACGCTGCTGGTCGGCATAGGCTCTCTGTGATTGGTTAATGGCCTGCTTTTGCGCATAAGTTCTCTGGTTACTGGCTTCCAGAGCCTCCAACTGCTGAAGCTGGCCGGCCAGCGTCGCGACAATCTGATTGCCCGCTTGCAGGGCACTGGTAGCACCCGGTGCGGAATTGGAGGCGGCGACCAACTGGCCCACCTGGCTGGAAGTCGCGGGCATCTGGGCCACAATCTGGTTTTGTATCTGCCGATTCTCCACCAGAGCCGATCTCTGATTCTGCTGCCATTGCCGCTGCAGGACCAGCATCTGGGTATTCGATAAATTGGCAAAGTTCAGTGGATAGACGGTACTGATAACCGCGTGCATATTGGCAGCCAGATAGGCCGGCTGTTCGATGATGGCCTGTAACTGGTTCATCGAAGCTTCCAATTGGGGAAACATGTCGATATTGAGGCTCGCCAGCATCATTTCTTCTTGTTGAAGTTGCTGCTGCATGATCTCAAGCATCTGAATATCCTGCTGAACCTGCTGGATATTTTTGGCATAAATCGCCGGATCAAACACGATCCCAAATCCCCATGAGGTCGTGGGCACGGTCAACGTAATCATGGTGCTTACCGCAATGGCCGCATACCAGAGCGGTCGAGCCAAGGCGCGTTTTCTCAGAATGGGTTTTCTCTGTTTGGTTGTCGGTTGTTCTGATTGCATCAATAGTCTCCTGAATCTTTACCTTCGTCGTATTTCATTGTGGCAAAACATTCATGGATTGCCGTCATTGGATCCATCCAATATCAATTCCCATAAAAATCCGTAAACGGGTCCGTAACCGGCTGGCTCTGGGTTGGATTATTCCAATCGTGCATCACCCATCGCCGCACGGCGGCGTGATACGCCTGACGCGACTGATCCTGCGCGGAAAGTTGTGCGCGCAGGCGATTCTTGGCCGCTTCCAGGGCGATAATCCGGCTTATCTGCACGCTTAAATTCGCCAACAACTGATTGTGGGCCTCAATGGCCGCCGTCAAACCGGGGGCGCTATTGGAGGCGGCCACGATGCCACCAATCTGCTGTGAATCGGATGGCATATTGGCAATAATCTGGTTTTCCAAAAGCCGGTTCTGAATAACCGCGGCCCGATTGCTCTGATTCCATTGGGTACGTAACTCCGCCATCGCTGTGCTATTCGGGTTTGTGGTTCCATCGCCAAACGACAGAGGTTCATTACTCGCCATCTGGGTATCGGGATTGCCGCCGGCAAAACGCCCCCCGGCTTGCAGAATAACGGATGTGTCCTGCATCGATTGGGCCATGCCCGGCCATGGATTGCTGCCCAGATTTGCGAGCATTTTTTCCTGGGCTTGCAACTGACTCTCCATGCGGGCCAGTTGCTGCACCGATGCGGCCACAGCCAGAATGTGCTCAACAAAGTTGCTGGGATCAAAGACGATCCCACCAAAAAAGCAGGCCATGACCGGTGCGGCCGTCAGTGATACTCCCAGCGCCGCGGCAATCACCGCCTTACGCCAGCGGTTATATTGTTGGCCAATGGGTGGTTGGTCGGTTTTTACATTTTGGTTTTTCATAATAACCATTCCTTTCTGGTTCCGTAGCCTGGGAATTTGTTGATGGAATTGTCTTACCGCACCGGCTGTGTATTGTTCTTCGGAGACAAACTCTGGAGATATTCCTTATGGATACCCAATTCATTGAGATACGCGGTGACAAAGCCATCCTGCCTATGTTGGGCCAATACCCGTGTGATCCGAGCCTGATCCTCCGGGGACCCAGCCGCACAGAAGGCCTTGGCAATGGGTTGTAAATCCAGTTGAAACAACCGTGATCCCTGTCGGCATTGAAGGTAGTAATCCCGTTTGGGCGTCGCGGATTGCAGTATCTGGAGTTGCCGGAGATTGAGGCCAAAGGATTGATACACCCGGCGCGACGTATCTTCCAATGCCGCCGCGTTGGGTAGAAAGATTCTCGTGAGGCAGCTTTCAATGATCGCCGGGGCGATGGAACTCTCGGCAATATCCGCCAACGACTGCGTGGCAAAGATTACCGCGACATTCTTTTTACGCAGCACCTTGAGCCATTCGCGTATCCGTGCGGCAAATGTCGAATCAGTCAGATACATCCAGGCTTCATCCAGAATCAGCAGTGTCGGATGCCCCTGATTGAAACGCTCTTCGAGTTTATGAAATAAATAAGTCAACACCGGCAAAAGCACACGCGGTGCGTGCATTAAATGCTCGGTCTCAAAGGTCAGCCAATCGCCTCCGGAGAGCGTTTCCTGATCGGCATCCAGCAACCGGCCATAGGGGCCGGCGAGGGTAAAACTCTCCAATACTTGGCGGATCGTGGTCTCCTGCACCAGGTTCCGCAGCGTGGTCATCGTGCGTTGCCGTGCCGGCAGCATTTTTAAGTTATTGAGAGCCGACCAGCATTCCCGTTGGAGGCCGGGTGTAACGGTAATGCCTTCCCGTACCAACAAGTCCAAGAGCCAATCCTGCGCCCAGGCTAATTCGCCCTCCTCATCAATCCGGGCCAGCGGCTGAAAACAAACTTGCTCTCCTCTCCCTCCTTGCTCCTCTCTCTCCCCTTGCTCTCCAACTTGCTCTCCAACTTGCTCCTCCACTTGGCCACTGGCTGGTTCATTGGCCTGCGTACCGGTCTGTTTCTTGGCTTGCATACTGGCTTGTTGATTGGACAGCCCGTCGGCCCCCATGGGATAAAACATCCCGCCCATGGCATACGTCATGGCCCGTGCACTCTGGCCCTTGTCAAAGATAAAGACCCGGGCCTTGTCATAACGCAAAAACTGGCAGGCCAATAAGTTCAGCAGTGTTGATTTGCCCGCTCCCGTGGGGCCAACAATCAACGTATGGCCCACATCGCCCTGATAAATGGAAAGCCGAAACGGTGTTGACCCCGCAGTGCGGGTTTGCAGCAAGGCCGGGCCATTAAGATGGTTGCACGCCTCCGGTCCGGACCAGATGCTGCTGGCGGGCATGAGATCACAAACATTCAGTGACGATATCAGCGGTCTGCGAACATCGGCATAACCATGGCCCGGCAAACTTCCCAACCAGGCTTGTACGGCATTAAAACTTTCGATCTGGGAAATTATGCCGCTACTGTCCACCACCTGTTGTACCGCACGGGCCTTGTCGATGGCGACTGATTCGTTTTCATCCCAGACCGTAACGGTCAGCGTAAAATGGCCGAACGATACATAATCTCCCCCCAGTTCCTGCAAGGCCGCATCGGCGTCTTGTGCCTTGTTGAGTGAATCTGAGTCTTCCAGCCGACTCTCCTGCTTCATGATCGCTTCTTTCAGGAGTGTGATCATCCCCTTGCGTTTGGCAAACCATTGGCGGCGCAGTTTGCCCAGATGCGAGGTCGCCTGCACCTTGTCCATGGGCAGATAACGCGCTACCCAGCGGTATTCCAGGGCCAGTTCATTTAAACCATCCAATAAACAGGGTAAGGTTTGGCCAATATAGGTTCGTATAGAGACCGTCTTGATAAAATGTTTTCCCAGTTTGGGACTCAATCCTCCGCTTAGGGTTGTATCGGTGAGCATTTCATCGAGGTAAAACCATTGCCATGGCCTTTTAATTTTTAAAACACGCTCGGATACACAGTCATGGAGGTAGCTCAGGGTCTGGTCATCATCCAACGGTGTCACCTCCGGCATAAAACCGGAAAGCAAATTGACGATCTGGGTGATCTGGCCCAGAAATGTCTCATACGAGGCCCGGTAGGAAATACCGGCCTTATCTATGGGGCGTTCAATAAGAACACTGGTCAGGGATCGCACCTGATCCTCCGGCGGCAGAAAGGTCAAGGTTAGAAAATAGTTGGATTCGCAGTGATTTCCCACGCCGGTAAACGTCTGCCGGCGTTCCTGGTCAATGAGTGCAGCGGCGGAATTGGGAAAAGAGCTTGTGGGGTACGATGGGGCGCTTTTGCGGGCGGCTTCGACATGGATACACCAGCCGGAACCCAGGCGCTTGAGCACATTGTTCAGGCGGGCGCGCATGGCCATAAGTTCACCGGGCGTGGCGCTGCCCGTGTCCGGCCCGCGGAAGCGAATTGTACGCTGAAAGCTCCCATCCTTATTGAGAATTACTCCCGGTCCGATGAAGGCCGCCCATGGCAGATAATCACTCAAACGTCGGGGATGCTTTTGATATTCACTTAAATTCCACATGGTTTTTATCCAATTGCTTACAAGTCGTTTGGTACGCGTGTTGAGTTTTCGGTATTCAGCCGCAAATTCGCGAACTCAACATTTCAAACTGAAAAATGTTCTTATTACCCATCCAGAAATACCGGCTGCTTAATGTGCGCCCGGAAAATCTCAAACCAGTCCGGATCCAGCCGAGTCAACGCGACAGCGGCGATATGCAATACCAGGCCCAATGGGAATCCCAGCCACCAGACATGGAGGCCCAGCCCCAACACCAGGGCGGTGGTGCCGTTGAGAATGCCAAAGGTTCTGGGCACACCGCCCAGCAGAACCGGCTGGGTCAGCGATAGATGCAGCGGCACTTCAAGTCCTTCGAGTTTGTCAGCAGAACTCCTCATCAGAAGCCCGCTCCGCCATCAAAGCCAAAGAAGCTCACGCCAAAGCTGGTCGCCGTAACGGCAATGGACACGCCCAACAGTACGCCGAGAATCTTTCTCATTCCCGCGCCTTCCGAGAAGGCAAAGCCAAAACCCAGCAGCACAATGGAAAGAATGCACAGGGCCTTGGCCACCGGGCCGGTGAAGCTCGCCAGTACTCGGGCCAGCGGCGTCTCCCACGGCAGCGGCGCTCCGCCACTGCCGCTGAAGGTGGAAGCCTCGGAAAGGCTTGAATAGCCCAGCAGTACCGCCGAGGCGATCAGGGCGGAAAGACGATTGGACAACCAACGGGAAATACGCATAGGGATACTCCTGAAATATCTCTGCCGGGTCGCGGTGATGACGGATGCGGCCCGACAACATTAACAACTTTAATGTCATCACTCATACCAGTATACCCTAACACCTACCGAATGCAAGCGGCGGGAAAATTATTCCCTTTTTCACCCAAGGTTCGACCGAGACGGGGCCATACTCGCCCCCGTTTGAATCCCGCCCGGCACCATACGTATCTGAACGCCGGGGCATTCATACCGTAGCATTGCACCTTCGTTGACGGGGTTTTTTGCAGCGGTAATCCTCGACGATGGAAAACGGCGATACCTGCACGGTCCAACTTGTTTTTCTCCTTCTGCCGGGGCTTATTGGCATAGCCTTCTTCCGTGCCTTGCGCGGAAGACGAAACCGCCACAACTGGGAACTTGTCCACGGGCGCTCCAAACCGGTTCTCCCGCACTTTGCGTGGAGGCTGGCGCAGGGCCAAGCGTTTGAGTCCGGTGGAATGGTCGGATGGTGCGTATTTTTGATGTACGGATGAAGTCCATTGCGGTTCATGCCCAATTATCGCCGGGTCAGTTCTCCACCCAGGTTGGACATATCGCACCCGAGAAAATCAGCCGGGTGGGACGCGGCCAGGAATGGCTGCTGGAACAGACCCGCCTGATCGGCCCGCAGGCTTGGGCGTGGGGGCAGAAGATGTTGCGGGAGCGGAGTATCGCGGGCGTGCGGGTCTTGCTGGGATTGCTGAGTCTTTCCCATCGCTGGGCCCCCGTGGAGGTTGACGCGGCCTGCCAGGTGGCACTGGAGCACGGAGCCTACCGTCTGCGCAACCTGCGGCGGTTGATCGCCCTGCGGCGTCAGGGGCGGACTGTGGAACGCCAGATCAGCTTCGAGTTTATTCAAGAACATCCCATCATCCGTCCCTTGGAATACTACGGGCAAGTGCTGCGGGGAAAACTGGCCCGACAGGAATCAACTCTGGAAAAGGAGCCTTTATTATGATACGACCATCACTGGCCCAAGCCCTGCGGGAACTGCACCTCTCGGGGTTGTTATCCGCGCTGGAGGTGCGTCTGGCGGAAGCGGCGGGCAACCGTCTGGATCACGGCGAATTCCTGGAACTGGTGCTGCGCGATGAAATCGACGTTCGCATCAGCCGCCAGGTGCAACGCCGTACCCGGGCGGCCCTATTCCGCGATAGCAAGAGCCTCGATGAATTCGACTTTGCATTCAATACCACCATTGCGCGGCGGCAGATTTATGATCTGTCCACCGGACAGTTTATCCGCCAGAAAGCGGATGTGTTATTCCTCGGCCCGCCGGGGGTGGGCAAAAGCTTTCTGGCCCAGGCGATCGGCCGGCAGGTCATCCGGTGCGGATTCCTGGTGCTGTACCGGTCCATATTCGATCTGGCCAGGGATTTTCTGGAAGAGCAGCCTCCGGAACGGCAGGATAAGACCTTGGGACGGTATCTCAAGCCCGACCTGTTGATTATTGATGATATGGGCATGAAACAACTGCCCCGAAGAAGCGGAGAATACCTGCTGGAGATCATCCTTCGCCGGCACGAGAACCGCTCCACCATGATGACCAGCAACCGCCCGCTGGAGGACTGGGCGAAGCTTATGGGCGATGCCCCCGCCGCCACGGCCGTTCTGGATCGCTTCCTGCAACACGCGCAGATCATCAGCATCACCGGCCGCAGCTACCGTCTGCAAAAGCATCCTGCCTCCCCGCTGCGGCCGCAGGAAGCACAGGGCGTCGCCGACCTGCCGACCCAGGACCAGACATCGCGGCACACGCCGCCGGCGGGGTCCCGACGCATCGGGACAACTCTCTTCCCCCATGGAAAAACCACGCGGCAACCACCTTGCAGACGACGAAACCGCCGGCACGCCGGTGCTGCACATTGCCAACCACGCGGCACGGCACTGGGTTCATGGCGAACAACTTGCGAAAATCGACCCCCAAATTGTTATTGACAGGAAAGGTTATTGGACGTTATAAAGAGATCAATCACTGGCTGGTTTTGAGCCTCTGAATTGCGCCCTTTGGTGGCTGGTTTTGAAGCGCCCATTGACATCGTGGCATCTTCAGCTTCAACTGCCTGGAGGAATTGCACCGGCACAAGTCCCACTATGTCGCCCGGCTCAAGGCCAACATCGCCTTGACTCAAGTGCGGGTCCACCCCCTGACCGCCGAAGATGCTTCGCAGGGCGTCGTTTCGGATTACACCGGGTATTTTCCAGGCTCTCGGAATCATAAGGCTCCGCACCTGCTGGTAAGGGAAATTGTCATCGTGGATCCTGCCCGCCCGGGGAGCCACGCTATTCGGTTAATCACGGATTTATTAGAATTGCCGGCCTATATCATCGGGCTGCTGTACCAACAGCGCTGGCAGATCGAACTATTTTTCCGCGGGCTCAAGGTCCACAACCATTTTCCCCATCCCGATGGCTATCGGGACACCGCCGGGAGGGTATGCATTTTATCTTCTATGTCATGGTGATCGCCCTGCTGCTCCATACGCTTCTGCGCGGGCGTCCACCGAGTCAATATGACGTGCTGTTTTACCAGATGACCTTGATGGATGGCCAAGTGGATACCGGCATGTTAGAGGGGCTGGCCCGATGGGAGCGAGAGAAGGAACTGGCACGCCAACGGTATGCCAGAAAAAAGGCGCTGAAAAAATTGCCCTAAGCGATTCCGGGGAGATTTTATTTACCCCCTCGCCCGCCGCGCTGCTGCATGCGCTTAACTTGCCAGTACTTCCATACCGCTCGCCTAACCTCGGACCTGCCTCCGCAGCAGGCCCTCGCATCGGACGAAATTATCTCGAGGCTTTCACCCACGCGAATTTCCCGGACAATATTGCATTGGAATCGTAAGTGTAGGTATAACCGTCCACCGTCGTGTTCGTCGTGCCCGTTGTGTTTATCCAGTTTTGGTTCACGATTCTGCCGAATTGATCCAACCCAACATACTGGTCGCCGCCCGAACCAATGCTGCCGGAACTGCCAACCAAGGTCAGATTGATGCCGGTTTGGGGATGGTTACGGGCCACGATTGTGCTCAGCCCCAGATAACTGTACTGCTCCAGCACCGTGCCCACATCACCGGAATTGGTGCCATCCACAATGGCATCCAGCCGGCCAATGGCATTATCCAGCATCGCATTGCCACTACCGACGTTTACGTTACCGGCGTCGCCGTACGACCGAGCGGGCCTACCGATTGGCTCTCGGCGTGGTGTGTACGCACTAAGATAAGTCCTGGTCAATTGGTGTGCTCGGCTATTCACGCCCCTTCTCTTTTCGCTGGCCGTCATTCCCGCACCTCGAGTCCGAATGCACGTACCAACACTCCCACCACTGCCCTTTTCACTCTCGATGTCATGGCCACAAAAAGGATGCTCATTGCCAAAAGCCAGCCCGTTGTAGCCGCGAGAAAGAATGCCGGCACCAGGTCGGGCCCGAACCAGGCAATCCCGACGATGGTGACTGCGGCCACGAAAGCGGCCTGCCAGACGTACGCGCCAAACGACACGCTTATCTCTGAACCGCCCGCCGTCGGAGCCACGCGTACCGCAACCGAGAAAATCGCGATTGCCCGCGTCGCCCGCGTCGCGTATACCTCGAACCCCCAAGGTTTTTGCTGCCCGTAGAATTGCTCCCACGGTCGAAGGGGATGTACCCACGCAAATGTCGTCCCGGCGCACGGCTGAACCAGCCTACTGATCGACGCCTCGCAGTCGGATGCACTATTCGGCACAGCGACTCGCGTGGTCCGCCAACTGCGCGGTGAGACGTCGCGTAACATTCCGCCCACTGTTCCGCGTTGCACGCCGGTTGCGGCCTTAGGTGACCTGACCATAGCGATTCGCTGGTTTCGGCGGACCGCCCGTTCCCGTGTGAACAGGAAAAATGCGACGCAACCCATGAACACCAATACGCATAGGAGGGCACCGCTGGCACCTGGCGAATTCGCTTCCATTGCCACCGCCTTAAATTTTGAATGTTCCGAGGAGAAAATAATATTCGCCACCGGTTGTTAACGATAGCCCGGGTGTTGTTATTCCCAGCCCCGCCTCCCAATTTGTAACCGTACCGTCAGGACTCTTGTAGAGGCCGAACTCACCGCCCAGAAGGTAGCCGCCGGACACGTGGCCACCAACGAACCATTGCGTGTATTGTCTCGCTCTGTAAACACCTTCGCCGCCCGTGAGGCCACCCATCAACGATCCGCCCACAACCTGCGGCCCCCAGCCCACGCCGCCCTCGCCACCACCATAGGCGTAAAAGGCAACCTCCTTCTTGGCGCAAAAGATAATCGCTTGCACCCCACCGACCCCGCTTCCGCCCTTCCCGCCTGCAAGGGCTCCGAGGTTGCCCCCGAGGTTGACCCCTATGTAAGCGCCCTGTTGCCGTTGCTTGCAATGGCAATACCTGTGGAAAAGCGAATCCGCCGTCGCCTGCAGCGCCTCCTCCGGATGGGCGACGTCGTGCGCCAGCCGTTGCGGCTCACGCCAAAACATGCCAGCGAGGGTGTGGGGAATCGTTGCCAGCCCAGCGCCGACAATGTGAACCCATTGCCCAAAGCTGAAAAGCCCGGACGGATCGGCGTAGGAAGTGGGATCACTCCCCACAAACTGATACGTATCCGCACCGTTGATATAACCGGCGGGGTCTTGAGAAATCCACGTGCCGAGACTCGCCGAATACCACCGCGCACGCTCATAATACAGCCCCGTTACCGGATCGAGCGCCATACCCTGATAGAGATTGTTTACCATGGGAACGGTTCCCGCAGGGGCGGTGGTGAAATTTGGATTCAGAATAATGATGTTGCCGTACGGCGAGTAAACGTAGCGTTGCACCACATTCCAGATCGCCGTGGTTGCGTCATAGCCCACCACCGCCGTGGTATTCCAATTGGCATCTTGCAGGAAATACAGCCGGGAATTTGGCTGAATCACGCCGGCACTGTAGGTATCCTGCAGCACCGGTGCGTTGATATATGCCGCCGACCAGACCATCTGCACCGTGACGTTGGTCGCCGCTGTACCGCCGGTTCGCACCTCGACCAATTGCCACGAACTCGTGTAGTACAAATAATTGGTTGTACCGGGCGGCATTTGGCTGGTGCCCTGTGGATACGTGGCCGTTACGGCGTAGCCTTGGGCGTTGTACGTATATTGAGCAATCACCGCGCCAGCGGAATTCTTCACCTCCACGAGCCTGTTCCAGGCATCATAAATGAGTGTGTCGCCGCTCTGATCGGTAACCATATTCCCGTTGGCGTCATAAACAGGCGTGCTGGCAGTACCGGATATCGTTGTGATCTGATTCTGGGCATTGGCGGTTCTCGTCTGCTGAACGCCATTACTGGTGAAGCTACTCCAATTCCCCTGGGCGTCGAGGTTCCAGGATTGGTAGGACGCTCCGCCACGAGTAACGCTGGTTAATCTGTTGAGCGAATCATACGTGTACGTTTCATTGTAGGCACTATCGAGCACGTTCGATTTCAAGAGAACATTCCCATTCGAATCGTAAGTGTAGGTATAGCCGTCCACCGTCGTGTTCGCCGTGCCCGTTGTGTTTACCCAATTTTGATTCACGACCCTGCCGAATTGATCCAGGCCCACGTACTGATCGCCGCCTGAACCGATGCTGCCATTTGCACCGACGAGCGCGAGATTAATCCCGGTTTGGGGATGGTTGCGGGCAACGATTGTCGAAAGCCCAAGATACGAATACTGTTCGAGCACCGTGCCAACATCGCCGGAATTTGCCCCATCCACAATACCATCCAGTCTGCCGATGGCATTATCCAGCATCGCATTGGAATTGCTCATCAGCACACCGCCCGTGTCGCCATAATTGTAATTAATCGTTCTGCCGTTCGGATACACCATGCTGGCAAGCCTCGAACCGTTGGACGGATCCGTGTAGGTGTATTGTACCACCGGTGTGGTGGACACATCAACTGCACCAGTTACTGCTTGATATTGCTGAGTCAATTGGCCGAGTCCGTTGTAGACATTTTCCACCTGGTTGACAATGGTGGTCCCGCCGGTATCGGCATAGC
The DNA here is from genome assembly GCA_021851715.1 of Planctomycetota bacterium. GTDB lineage: Bacteria > Planctomycetota > Phycisphaerae > WQYP01 > WQYP01 > JABEVA01. Next base: position 8,621 of record JAJZCR010000046.1, on the reverse strand, counting down.
TGGTTAAAAGGTACGGCAAGCCTTGGTTGTTGTAGGCGGTATCAATGCGCCGCACCGAGCCATCGACATTGGTGCCCAGCGTGGTGACGGTATCACTGATTTGTCGGCCAAATGCATCAAACGTGTAATTATGCACATTGCCGTTGCGATCGGCCGTGAATATCACCTGCCCAAGCGCATTGTAACCATCGGTAACAATGGTGGTTTGTCCCGCAGCAGGATAAACGGTTTGGTACAACAAATCATTGCTGGTGATGTTGCTGCCGGTGGACTGGCTTACGCCGTAAACGTAATCCGTAAGCTGGTTGCCGGTGGAGGGGTCTTCGGCGGTCATGGAGGTTTGATCGCCGAGGCCATCATACGTATAAAGCGTGGTCTGGTTAAGATCAGTGGAGAGCGTGCCGTAGGAGGCGACCGTCTCAGTCAACCGGCCCAGGGAATCATAAAAATCGGCGGTGATGTTGCCGTTGGCATCGGTGGTTTGATAAACTTCACCGGCGGGGTTGTAATTGGTCAGCGTTACGAGCAAGTCGGCCGTGGACGCGGTCGGCGCTGTGGCCGGCCGGGTCCACGGGGTGGCGACTCCGCCGGTTCCCACCGGGTTCGTGCCGGCGTTGGCCGTGGCAATGGGCCGATCGGCGGCATCATAATAGGTGGCGGAATAATAGATGCGGGCGGCCAGGCTTCCGCCCGTAGGCGTGACGTTGAGTGAGGAGGCACCGAAGGTGAACGTGAATAGTGCCCCCTCAGCCGCGGTACCGGTGATGGGATCGGTATTGAATCGCTGGGCGTGGACGGTTTCGACTTGGTTGCCGTCCGGGTCGTACCCGTAGGCAGTTTGGCTGATGACCACATCACTGGCCACACTGGTGGCCGCGGCGTAAGTGAGCAGCGGAGTCCCACCGTTATTAACGGCTCCGCCATCGGTGGTGTACACATCCACCAGTTCGCCCACGCCGTTGTAGACGTCCTTGGTGGTCAGGCCGGTGGGGGAAACGGTGGCCACAGCATTGCCACGCGGGCCGTAGAAGGTATACGTGGTTAAGGCCGTCTGGCTGACATTGCCGGTGGTGGGATCGACGCTGTAGGTCAAGGTTTCAAAAATGCGGTTTTGCGTGTCGAAATCGTTTTGCGTGATGGCGACCAGGTTGGGCGAGTTGCCGGAGGTTTCACCGGGTGTGGCCGCGGCGATCTGGCCAACCAATTGGTCGGGCACACCGGTGCCGCTATTGGCCCCGGTGCTGGCCATGGAAATGGGCGAACCGTTGATATCGCCGGAGAACGTGTATTGGTAGAGGGCATTGCCGAGGTTATCCAGGCCGGTAACGGTAACCACCGGGTAGGCGGTATCCGCCGCCTGCACCGGGCTGCCGGTGGAACTCAAGGTCAGGCCGGTTTGGCTGGCCACCAGCCGATCGCGCCAATCGTAATTCATTAAGGTAACACGCGCCGTGCCGACGGCGTTGGTACCGGCGTTGCCATCCGGATAGGCGATGGTTTCGGTGAGGTTGCCATCACCCACAGAGCCATTGTCATAAATGTTGGATGAGACTTCGGTCATATTATTGCCCGTGCCGGGGTTGGAGCCGTCGAAATAGGAAGGCGTGCCGGAGGCTCCGCTTACCGTGTCATTGGTGCCTACCCAGGTGCTGACCACCCGGCCCAGATTGTCATAAACGGTGTCGGTGATGGTGCCGTTGGCATCGATGGTTTGATATTGCCGGCCATCGATATCGTAGGCATAAGTGGTGGCATAGTAATTGCCATTGGGATCCAAGCCTGAAAGCTGGTTGGTGATCTGCGTGCCGGAATAAGGATCATTGGGCGTGGTGGCCAGATAAGTGTTGTTGTTGATGATGGCATAACTGTCGGATTCGGTCATCTGGCCGGCGGTGTTATACAATGTGCGGGAAAGGCTCTGAATAACAAATTGCGGATTGGAAACTGTGCCCGAGCCGATGAGGTTAAACACATTATCCGGGCCGGTGCCGGCCCCATGGCCCTGGATGAAATCATCGGGGATCATCACCTGGTAATTTTGCACCTGCAATGTGCCGGAAAAGCTGAAGGTAATGTCTTCGCTGTAGGTCCCCTCGTAAGTAACGCCGTTTTGCGTGTAACTGTACGGGATGCGGGTGCGCGACATCGTTACCGGCCCGGTAACGGCCGTCAACGTGCCCGTGCCGGCGCTATTGAGCGATGTGGTGGCCCCGGTGAAGGTGAATACCGCATGGTTGACATCGTCATACAAATAAAATGTCTGATCGCCGGCGGGGGAAGTTTGCTCAATAACCCGGCCCAGGTTGTCCACCTGATAAGTGGTGGACAGATTCAAACCGCCGCCGGTGGGTGTAGCCCAGTTGGCGGGCAACTCCGGCACACCATATTGGTTGTAGCCATTGGTGCCAAAGGACAACGTACCGCCGGGATAACTGCCCTGGTAATTGACCAGATCGGCGAGATTATTGGTATTGACATCCTGCACGGTCTGGATGACCGCACCGGTGGCATTGTCATAAGCGGTGTAGGTGATAAAGCCTTTGGCATCCATCGTCCACACCGGCTGGCCAAAGGTGTTGAGCACCGTGGTGGTGGCATTGGCAACTCCTGAACCATTTTGGCTGGTAGACACAATGGGGCTGCTGGTGGTTTGGTCCTGCATCTGATTGGTGGCCCCATTGGAGTTGGTTTGCCAGGTGTAACTGTAGGTGGTGGTTTCGGGGGCGGAGCCGTTGCCGGACACGCTTTGGTATTGGGTATAAGTGGCCTGGGGGAAGATGGTATCGCCGGAGGCGTCCTGGTGTTCAATGTAGGTGTAGGAATCCTGCTCGATGGGCGTACCGGAGGCACCTTCCTGCACGTAATCAGCCTCGGTATAGCCCGCTACGCCGCCGGACGTGGTGGTGGTCGCGGTAGTGCCGGCAAAATAGGTGGTGGAATTGATCAGGCCCTGATTGGCAAAGACCAACCCTTCGGAGATGCCCAGGTCGGCCACCGGCTGGCCATTGCTGCCTACCTCCAAGGCCGATTCAATCGAGGATAATGTGGTGGCATTGCCCAAGCCGTTATAAGACAAATCAATCGCCGAGGGGTTGATCGTCTCCAGCAATCGGCCCTGAGAATCGTATGTATAGGCGGTGATCCAGATTTTGCCGTTGAGCGAGGGACTGCCGATGTCGGAGTTATCAACCGTTACATTCATGAGAACATCGCCGGCGGCGTTCGTATAGACAACGTTCTGGCTGCCGTCGGGGTTGGTTACGGTTGTTCGGACCATCCAAGTGTTGTAGCCGCTGTTGATTGAAAAGCCGGCGTTGGTGGCATAGGAGAGATCCTGCGTGCCCAAGCCCTGCGTGGCCGTCCCGCCGCCTTGGCTGAATGTCTCCAGGCTGGCCTGGCGGCTGGCACTGTACTGGAAATAATTATCCGCATACGGTGCGACCTGTGCATTGGTGGCGGAGAAGGGATCGGCGAATTCCGCCGCCAGCCGGACCATGGCCTGGGAATCGAACACATACTGTAACCCACCCACGTAGCCGATCTGCTGACCGTTGACGCCCTCCAAGTCGCCGGTGGTGTAATACCGGTAATAGGATTGGTCCAGCGTGATGCCCGCCGCATTTTCGACGGTGGCACTTTGCAGATCGCCGGCATTGCCGTAGGCCATATTGCCGCTGTAACTGCCATCGTAATAGGTGAGGCACATCTGGCGGTAGATCGTGGGCGTGGTCTGGCCGGCCCGCTGGATGGCCTGGGTAATCAGCGAGACCTTGCCGACGTTGATTCCGCCGGTGATATAGGTGTAGGCGAAGATGGCTTGGTCTCCGGCGGCGTCGGTGAGTGTGACTGTGGCAAGCTGGCCGCTGCTGTTGTAGCTGAACATCGTAACATTGCCGGCGGCATCGGTCATCGACATCAGTTGGCCTTGCTGCGCGGCGGGGATGGTGCCGCCGAAACCATAATAGTGCAACGTGCTGCCGTCGTCCGCAGCCAGCGTAAAGCTGCCGTCGGTGTTTTGCGTAAGCGTGCTGGTGGCCATGGCCTGGGCCTGGTACTTGCCGGTGGAGGTGTCGTAGTTGAAAACATCCTGATTGTACGCGCTGTTAACCAGCATGATGTCCGGATTGTTAACGCCGCCGCCGCCAACCTGTTGCAGATAACCCTGGTTGCCGTTGGACCAGCCATTGCCAGTGATGCTGTTGGGCGTAAAAGTGGTCAGCGGGGTCCAGTTGAGGCTGATGCTCCAATTGCCGTCGAAGCCTGCGGCCGTGAGGCTGGGCGCGGTGATCTGGGGTGAACCGTCGTAATAGCTTATTGGATTTTTCGTAGCCGGCGCCTTGGCACCGTGGGGCGGCGGACACGTGCAGGGGTGGCCGACGGCAGGGGCTTGGCCGCTGCCGGCGGGATTCATGGTCAGGCTATAGTGCTTGCCCGGACCACAAACCGGTTGCCCCACGGGCATGGAAATGGGTATGCTGCCGCTGCTTGCTGGCAAGGCTAACGGCAGGCTGATGGCGAAGTTATCGGCGCTGGTGGAAAGTACACCACCATCAAGCGACTGCAGCAGCGCGCCAGCCGCGGAACCGGCAAAAACCGGCGCGGTATTGTAGTTACTGGTGGAGATGCTGTTGCCCGAGGCATCGGTAACGTTGCTGGCCTGAAACAGCCCCGCTTGGTCGGCGGTTGTTCCCAAGGCTCCGCCAAAAAGGCTTCCATAATCACCGGGCGCATTGACATTGGTAACCAAAGGGGTGGCACCATTGTAATCGCCGGTATCGTAGGACCAGCTAGCCCCATTCGCGGCGGTCTCGGTAACGCGGAAATCGTATACGGTGTTGGGCATCAGGCCTTCCACAACCATATAGCGGCCCGCGGGCAAAACTGTACTGATCGTGGAATAGGCACCGGGCACACCGGCGCTGACAACCGATTCCTGGACCGCATAGGTGTCGCCCGGGTTCATCGGCAGGCCCGACCAGCCCAAAACGATCTCGGTTGGCGAGATGGCCACGGCTGCACCGACAATGGTCTGGGCTGAATTGGAAAATACCGAACCCGCCGGCTCCGGGGTCCAGTTGGGCGAAAATGCACCCAAGTCCGTCACACTCACTGTGCCGTTGTTGATGAAATTCACGCCGGTTTCGATGGCAATGCTTTCATTGCTGGCCTGGCCGGCATAATTGCTCTGGTTAAGCAGGATACTGCCGTCGTTGACAAATGTGGCGCTGCCGCCGGAGGGAGTTTCGACCAAGGCACCGCCTTCCAACGTTACCCCGGAGGCGAGGGTAAGGGTTGCCCCATTGGCGAGCATAAAGACGGAAGTGGATTCATCACCCCAGGAGATCGATCCCCACTGCTCAAGATCGAGCACGCCGGTGTAGCCCGCATCCGTCTTGATGGTTACGTCGGCTGGCACGTTGAAGGTGGTGTCTTGGTAGCTGGTGTTGGCCGGAGATATTACATTCAGCGTGCCGTCGATGGTCAGGGCGTTGAGGGTAACGCTGGTGGCATTGCCGCCGGTGATCTCGGCGATGCCGCCGGCGGTGGTCTGGAAGGTGGTGCCCGCGTTGAATACGTAGCTGCCGCCGGAGAGGTTAATGGTTCCACCGGCGGCGTCGAAGAGGCCGGATTGGACGCCGCCCCCGGTGCCAAGCAACGTTGCGCCGGAGGCCACCACGATGGCACCGGCGTTGCTGGAACCGGTGGGACCGTTGGCGGCCAGGGTAACCGTGCCGCCGTTAATGTCCAAAGAGCCGTAGAGTGTAGCGCCCGCCAGGACCAAGTTGGTGCTGCCAGTGAGCGTAATGACGTCGCCGGCGGCACCGACGGTTCCACCTTGGATTGTTCCGCCATCAATATTCCACTCTACATCCCAGGCGTTAAGGGTATTGGCGGCGACGTTGGAACCGGTATTGAGGAGGGTACCGGGGAAGCTGATTGCGCCGCCGTTATTGTTGATGACACCCAGGCCGGCCTGCGTAAATATTCCCCCCAGAACCAGCGCCCCGGCGGAGGCGATATTAATTGTGCCGGCGGCATTGCTCCATGTGGGTGCCGCGACGCTGGACTCGTCGCTTAAATCCAGTGTCGCACCCGAGGCGACATTAATAATTCCGTCATTCACGGAATCGATTGAGCCGTCGTTTCGCAGCGTCGCGGTACCGTTGTCGATGTTGACGGTGGCCCCCGTGTCGACTATCACACCGTCCAGGTTCGTCGAGCCGATGCCCAGGTTTACCGTGCCCGCCAGCGTTACGTCTTGTAGCGTAACCGAGGAGCCGGCCAAGCTCAGCGACCCGCCGCTTTGACCTACGGTCCCCCCGACAATTGTCCCACCATCCATGGTCCAATTATTAAGTGTCGCGGCGGAAAGCACGCCGCCAGTGTTATTTAAAGTTCCTGCGAAGTTGGTCGTTCCGCCGGCGTAGGTCCAGGCGGAAATGTCGGCCCCGGTGGTGGTAAAATCGCCATCCAAATTAACTGTGCCGCCTTGGATGTTCAATGCCCCATTGAGGCTCCAAGCGGGGATCGAACTGGTTCCCGTGGTGAGCGCCGCTCCGGTTTCGATGACGATGTTGCCACCGGTGCTCGCCGTGGCCCCCGTGAGATAAAGCGATTCGCCGGAGGCCAGCGTCAGGCCGTTTTGGAGCGTAACATTATTGAAGGTCGCCGCATCGATCTGAATGGCCCCGCCGGCGGCCGCAGACAATGTGGCCCCATACACTAAATCCGCATCAAAAATGGCGGTGTTGCCGGCGGCGGCCACAACCGTACCGGGTCCGACGATGTTCACACCATTTTGAAACGTGGCCGCACTGCCCGCATTGGTCCCGTTGATATTCACCTCTCCGCCGGCGTAAGAGCCGCTGGCGCGGGCAAGAGTGATCTGGCCGTTGCCGGAGATCGTCTGTGTGTTGCTTGCTCCGTCGATAAAATCGACCGCGCCCCCGGCCTGAACATTGATGGTAGCGCCATTTTGCAGCGTCAAGCCATTTTCCACGTAAAGGATCGAACCCGGCAGCACCGTGAAGTTCGACGACAGGGTCGCCCTGTCGAGGGTGGCGCTCATATTAACATTGCTGAAGCCGGCGATGCCATTTCCTCCATCGGTACCGGCCGTGGCCATCAAGCCCGCCAAGTTCGTGCCGTTGGAAAATGAGAGGCTTTGCGCCGTGCCCACCGGCAACCACGTGCTGCCGTTGGTACTGAAGAAGGCGCTATAGTTGCCGCCTTGGCGCTGCAGCTCTACCCACACCGGGGCAGTGATGCCAGGCACCTCAATGGAGTTAAGAGTTCCGCCGTCGCTGGCCCGCCATTGGAAGCTCACGCCGGACGAATTCACGAAAACGCCGGCGAAAGCCGCGGTGGCGCTGCTGGAATCGCGGAACATCACGCCTTGGGTTGCCGTGGAGTCGGTGTCGCCGGTAATTTGAGCGGTAATCTGCCCGTCACCCATGAAACATTGGCTCAGGTAATTGAATTGATCGCCGGCGGAGCCGGTCCCCGTTCCAGACCCGCCAAGTGTCCACAGGTTGGACGCGGCATTGAAGCTGGCCGTACCCGTTTGGTTGGTGGTGCCGATGCCTTGCAAGCCAAAAGAGATAAATGGATCACCGGTAACGGTAGCTCCATTTTGGAATTGCCAGTTGGCGCCGGCCACCTCGGATATCGTACCCGTGTTTTCCAGCGACAGGCCATCGAAATAAATCGGTGCTGTTGTGTTATCCTCCAGCGTGCCGGCGTTGCTGAAGCCGGCCGCGCTGCTGTCCTGCACGCTGATGCTGTTGTAGTTGGAGGTCATATCAAACACGCCGCCGACGGCGTTGCCGACTTGTGCCCCAGCATAAAGGTAGATGCTGCCGTTGGTCCAGTTCACCGTGCCATCATTGGTCAGCGTGGCTCCGGAGAGGTTCACACTGCTGGAAATCGTCAGTGTGGCACCGCTGGCCACATCCATCGCCGCTTCCTGCGTGCCTCCGCTCCAGTTGCCGCTGCCGGTCACATTCAGCGTGCCCGTTCCCTGTACCGTGCCGCCCGTAAAGCCCAGGTTCGCCACGTTCACCGCCGCCGATATATCCAGCGTGCCGCTGGACACTTGCAGGTCCCCGATGGTCTGGCCGGAAGCCACATCCACCACCGCGCTGCCGCTCACACCGATGGCACCGGTGCCGGAACTTTCCAGCACCGAGCCGCTGTTGATGTTGAACGTGCCACTGTTAAAATCAATCCCGCCGCCATCGGCATTGAACGTGCCCGTGCTGGTCCCGCCGGCGTTGAGTTGCAGCGTGCCCCCGCTCACCGCCACCGTGCCCGTGTTGTTAAACACCACGCCGTCCAGGTAGATGGCGTTGGCTACATTCTGCTCCAAGACCCCCGCATTGCTGAAGCCCACGGTGCTGCTGTCTTGCAGCCTGATATGGTTGTTGTTGGACGTGGCATCAAACACGCCGCCGGAGGCGTTGTCAATCTGCGCCCCGTTGTACAGATAAATCCAGCCGTTGGTCCAGTTCACCGTGCCATCATTGGTCAGCGTGGCTCCGGAGAGGTTCACACTGCTGGAAATCGTCAGTGTGGCACCGCTGGCCACATCCATCGCCGCTTCCTGCGTGCCTCCGCTCCAG
>JAJZCR010000045.1 GCA_021851715.1 Planctomycetota bacterium | reverse complement strand
GAAATGGGATGCCGACCATGCCGCCGCCATGATGACGCTACTGGCGATGCGTGAGAGCAACCAACACCAACAATGGTGGGCCATGCGGGCCCGCGCCGCTTGATGCCAAAAAATATGGCCACACCCTGTTGTACCTGTACCGAAGCAGAATTGTCACCCCTTAGCCCAAATAGAATTGCCACCGCCAGGTCTGGGGCATAAAGAACTTACTGATGTGGGCTCAACCGCGGATTCGACTGGAGGCCAACGACTAAAGAGTGGCCGCAAAATTTATTCCCCATGCCCCTTGGCCAACAGCCACCACATCATGATTTCCCGGATTACGTTATACTAATTGCGATGAATACTCCCAACCATCCCGCCCGATCCATTGATTATGTGGCCTGCCTGGCACTGGTGCACAAAGCCTTGCGCAGGCAGCGCGGACTTATTCTGCTACAGGCTGCGGGCGGGGTCATTGGCACGGTTCTTACCCCGGTGTTGTTGGGGCTGGTGGCCTTGCTCATGATGTTTTATATTGTGATTCTGGTGCTGCTTAACAAAGATGTGGCTGCAGAACACATGGGCGTGACCGCATTTTTTGTATTCTTACTGATTTATTCTGTACTGTTTTTTTTAGCGTGGAAGCGGGAAAAACCCATCCGAAGCTATTACTATCAAAACAGCCAAAAAAAACCACCTGAAGAATTTTGTCCACCGGGAACAACAACACCGCTCTATTACATACCTCTGGGATCAGACCTGATGCACGATGATGTGCCGCCGCACTGGTTGATTCGCTTGCCCAGCATTTGGGCCGGCCTGTTGGTGCGTGTATGGCTGCAATGGCAGGTGTACCGATATGTCAAAAAGGCGGATGCCAGGACCGCCGCCCAATTACTGCTGGAACTGGCCCGTGCCGGCGAATCTGTTAATACGGATAAACTCAGCGCGGACCAATGGCCTTACCCACGCTTGCACGTGGCGCTGTCTGTGCTGTTTATTCTCGATTTAGCCGCTATCAACACAAACTGGTCCAAGACATGGCTGCATCATACGACGATGGATCAACTGGGGTTGACCCGGTCGCAATACAAAGCGGAGGCTCCATAACGCCCGGCACCGTAAAGGTGGTCAGTTCAGTCGCTTTTCCGCCGTGAAGGTGAGGGCCTGCGGGCTGGCGGGCGTAGCCGGCGGCGCGGCTGCATTACTGATCAACGGTGCAATCGGCTTTTGGCGTGGTGGCAGCCCTTCCTGGAAAATCATGCCCATCTTGAACGCCGCCACTACCAGCCAGCCAAACAGCACGAGATAAATGCCCAGGGCCAAGCCGGTGGGAATAATCACAATCACCAGAGCAAAGCTCACGAACACCGCTGTAAGGGCGTAGCTGACCAGCACCGCTTGGCGCACGGACAACCCGCGTTTGATCAGGAAATGGTGAAAGTGGCCGGAGTCCGGCGAAAACACGGGGCGACCGTTGATCTTTCGGCGGATAATGGCCAGAAATGTATCCAGCATGGGCAAGCCGAAAATAACCAGTGCACCCAAAAACCAGCGGAAGATGCCATCATTGGCAAACAAAATAATCATGGTTCCGCAGATGAAGCCGAGAAACATACTGCCGGTATCGCCCATGAAAATACTGGCTGGATTGAAATTAAACGGCAGGAAACCCAGGACCGATCCCAGCAGCGCCAAACTCAGGGCAATACGTGTAGGATCCACGGAGGCAATACCGGGAGCCGCCAGGTTCTGCGTGGCCAGAAAAACCGCCAGGATGAGATAACCCATGGCCATGATACCGGTAACGCCGCTGCAAAGACCATCAAGACCATCGAGCAAATTAGTGGCATTGCATGCGGCAACGATAATAAAAACCACCACTATTGCACTGAACATGGTGGCAATGGTGGCAAAAGCCATGGGATGATGCAGTTGCAGCACGGGAAGCCATCCATAGCGTTCCAGCGGAAAAATAAACATCTTGGCCATGTCCAGTCGCACACCCAAAAAACCGTGCGCATCAATAGCCAGGAAAAAAAAGGCCGTTCCACCCAGAAATTGCCCAAAAATTTTGAATCGCGGTGGCAAACCATAAACATCGTCGAGCAAGCCGAAAAGGACCACCGCCCCGGCTCCTAGAATAACACCCGGCGGCATCTGCACTGAAACCATTGAACCGCTACCAGCCCCTTTGGGCAGCACAATAAGCAGCGAAACCACCACACCCGCCAGCCATCCCAGGAATGTGGCTACTCCGCCCAGGTAAGCCACCGGATGAGCATGGATTTTTCGGCCGAAGTCCGGTTCATCCACCACTCCATGCTTAAGGGCCAAGTGCCGCATCAGTGGCGTAAGCACCAGGGTAACCAAAAAAGAAACAAAAAAAATTGGCATGTATGGCTGCAAAATCTGGCAACCATCCATAAACCCGGACACGGCCGCCGGCGCAAGACATGGATTGGCAGTGAGCATATACCCCGCACTGATCCGATAATTTTTTATCGGTTCCTTTGTTACGGCCGGCTCCGCCAACCTCGACTCTCATCCCCCGTGACCGGGGGACATATTAAGTATAGCCCAATTCACGCGTTGGGCAAAACCACACCTATAACTTTCGGCAGGGTTACAGGTCTAAGGCGAATAAAACTCGCCAGCCCATTTTATTATAAGCTCCGATAACCAGAATGCGGTTACGTTGGCAAAAAACTTTCGTTAATGTGATGGTGTGGGGTGAAATTTTTTCTTGGAGCTACCTTCTGGCCGTGCGACAACATGCGGATTTTGAGCCTTACCGCATGACCCAATCGGACCCTTCCAGCCGCGACCTATTGTTGGACGTGAATGCGTAAAATCAGGCCAAACCTCGCCAAGGATGTCCAAGGCATCCAAGACCGATATAATATCTGGCTGATGACTCTACAGGGGTGCTCAAATAACGTGGATTTTGCAACCAAGGCCTCTGTGGTACGTGGTAACTCTTGAAGCCGGGACGCATGATGGCAGCCCAAACGATGGCCGATAGACAATTTGAAGTCGCTGTAAACGCCAATTTTGGGCGACTTCTGGCGCTGGCCCGGGCTATGCTTGGCGTACCGATGCGCGATGGCAAGCAGCCTGAAGACCTGGTTCAGGAGGCTCTTCTGAACCTCTTTCGACATCGTGATGGCTACGACTGGTCGGACGGCGGCTGGTCGCTGATGGCCAAGGCAGTCGCGCGGAATGTGATCAGTTGCCGGCGGCGCAAGGTGGGCCAGTCGCTGGATGCCGATGCCGTGCTGCTGGAAACACTGGGTGACGATGCCGATCCATCTGCAGAGGTTACGATGGTTGAAACGGCAGCATCTTTGCGCAAGGCTATTGAATCGCTCCCGGACGCCTGGCGACAGGCACTGGTTCTGCGGGAGCAGCAGGGAATGGCTTACCGGGAAATTGCCGGCATGATGCAGGCTACCGAGTCGCAAGTGAAAACCTGGCTGCATCGGGCTCGCAATCGCGTGGCGAAGATCCACGCAGACGGTGGTGGTTAAGTCGCCAATCGGCGGCAGTGGTGCAATTGCCCAATGATCGGTCAATTGCGTTTTAGAGATGGCCTCAGGGCCGGTTAGGTGGTGTCATATGTCAGTGAATCTCGAAACTCTGCACGAATATCTGGACGGTGAATTGTCCGCCCAGGCGCGGGCGCAAGTGGAAGCGCAAATCGCAAGCGACCCGGCGCTGGCGGCCTTGGTTCATCAGTTGCAGCAGGCGCAATCTTTGCGCCAGCAGGTCTGGGAAAGTTATCTCCCTACAAAACGGGAAGCCAATCAAATGGCCACTGATTGCCTGGCGCAACTGCATGATCAGGCGTACGCGCCGTTGAAAGTTTCTTTTGCTTCACCGGGCACGCTCCGTCAGTTGCGACGCCTGGCCTTGGCGGCAGCGTGCCTGCTTATTGGCGTGGGCGGTTATGTGGCTGGACGGACCTCCGCCGGAACCGCCACCACGGCCCCAAACGCCGGCCGGTCCACCCAGTACGTGGTCCGTATCGAAATGCCGGGTGGAGAATCCGTCAGTCAAACTTTTACGGACTATGCCGCGGCACAAAAGTTTGCCCGGAGTTATGTGGCCGATCATGCCAGCGCCGCACAAAACGGAACCCAGCAGGTTGCAGCCTTGCAGCCCCAGGGTGTATTCTAAGCGGTGTCGATTTGACGATGCGCTCACTGAACTGCGGCGGCTTGATTGCAGTGGGAACCAAATTTGGATACTCCGGCACAGGTTGGATGAGCATCGGATGGATGTTGGATGAATGTGACTTTTCGATTTTGCGCCGGGAGCACTGGCCGGCCAGGAACAGCCGGCCGGGCCTTGCAGAACAGGATCCGGATCGTGGCCATTGCGCTAAGTCTGGTTCTGGTATCCGGAGTGAGCTTGTGGTTGGCACAGCCGGCGCAGGCAGCCACCGGCGAGGCTCCATCATCCACCGCGGCCGGGATCGGCAGTGGCAGCGCATCGGGTGCGTTTTTACGGGGAATGTCACAAGCAACACAGTCTCTTTATAATCATATTCGCCGGTCGCTGGTGCTCATCAAACCAAGCCTGAATCCCGATGAGTTGCTCCCGCCCAACATGCGAACAAAATTTGATCGATGGAAGCTTCACTGGGTTCAACACCACCACTTGAAAATTCATGGCCGGAATTTTCACCCGGGCCTCCGTTCCGTTCCGACCGTGCTTATTGAGCCGCTGCACGAAAAACCTTATCATCACCACCCCCCCATGCATCTAACGCCACAGCAGCGACAGGAACTGGATAAGCTCGCCGATGACCCGCACGTGGAAATCTTTCTTCTGAGGCACTTTTTGTTTCGGCACGGACCCGGCCGGACCGATCTGCCCTGGCCCATTTTACACGGCATTTTGATGCGCCTGCGGGAACTTGAGCGGCACCGCAATCAGACTGTTTATGGTCTGGCCACGGGCAAGCCACGCCGCATTCTGGTGCTGGAGGCCCTGGCTCCACCGGGCACCACCGCCACAGTCCGCGTGATTTTGCCGAATGGCAAAGCGACCGTCGCCCACGTATACGCCACCAATTATTTTCTCAATATGAGCGTACTGCAACTGCCCCCCACCGCCAAACTGCCTCCAGTACGCATGGTGCAGCAGTTGCCGCAGCGCCCGACACTCCTTCTGGCCGTAGCCGCGGACCAGCCGGCAGTGCGCTGGCTGGTGCCCATTCATGGCCCGGGATTTGCAAGCCGCCGCACGGTTCATGCCCCGCTCATGTTTTTTTTGCGAACCGCTCAGCATCCAGATTTCATCTTTACGCCAAGTGGTGAACTGGTGGCGGTTACTACCTGGAGGAAGGCGCTCGGCGTAGCTGGAAAGAAATCCTACATTCGCAATTTTATTGAATATGGACAGATCGAGCAGGTCCGATTTGGAATCCGCTATACCATGGTGCCCGGCAATTCACCCTTGCGACGAAAGGTTCCCCGGCTGGGGCACCAACGCGCCATTCAAGTACTTGGCGTATATCCCCATTCTCCTGCCCAACAGGCTGGTATTCGTCCCGGTGACATCATCTTTGGCATCGACGGCATCGGATTATCGGATTTCAGCCGGATCGCCAAAAAAATTCACGCTGATCCCGAGCATGTCTCCATTCGCTTAGCTCGACATGGAAGAATCATCACGGTCCTCGTTACTCTGCGGCCACCGCCCGGCTTTCCTCCGCGGCCTTAATTTCCCGGTTTTTCTCCCGGTAATGTTGAACTAAATGGCGATACGCCATGGCTTGGCTGCGTGGTCGATGTGGCGGTCCAGCCGTTGCTGTGGCGGTAAACACCCAGCGTATGACCGCTGGGGCGCGGCTGGTTCAGCGAAGCATACAGGGCCATGGACGGCGGGGCCTTCTGCTGCATCATAAAGGTTGCGAGGATATTTTTATTGTGGCACAGCGTAAAAAGCATCGCCACAATACGTTGATAGGAAGCGGCGATGTACGGTGCTCGCGGATTGTAGCTGGGAGAAAACGGATTAGGAGCTTCGGCCAGGGCCGTGATCATATCCGGCAACTCCGGATCGCAGGACATCTGCACCATTTGATGGCTCAACGGATCACGATAATACAACTGCACCGGCAGCGGGGCCGACCGATGTTTTTGTTGAGGGGAAATTGCCTGTGCCTTTTGGGGTACGGCCTGCAACGGATAATTGACGGTAATGGCATTGCCCTGGCTTACGTATAGCGATCCCGGTATCAATTTGGGTACGCGGCCGATGATCGCCACACGCGGATCGCCGGTACGGGTGGCATAGATTAAGGTGGGGCCTGAGGAGGGAAGAATATCCAGCATGAACTTCGCCCCCACCACTTGTGAGTAAATCTCCGACGAATGAATCTTGAGCAAAGCTTTATAGCCCAACAATCGCGTGCGCGGATCCGGAGACTGCAGCAGGTGTTGAAAAGCCAGTGATGCCCGCACGGCATCGTGGCTGTGTTCCAGAGTTTTCACCGCATTCATCAGGTAGGGGCCGTGGCCCTCGGTGACAATCTTTTTAAGCACCGTAACCGCATCTTCATCGCCGATGATCGTACCCGCTCGCGCGGCGTAAAACGCCACACGTGGATCAGGCGAGTTATAATACGGTTCAATATCCGGCAAAACCGTGCGCCCCAGTTGTGCCAGCGCCATACTAATCTGATTAAACGGAGCCGTGGGGTCCGAAAGTGCCTTGAGCAGACGTTTGGCCTGCACCTGAGTAAAACCCGGAATATTTTGCTCCAGGTACAGATGCATCACCATGTCCACAAACTCCGCCGGATTATGCTGATACCGTCGCGGCACTCGCAACTGCACGATGCGGTCATTTTCAGCGGCTGCCACCGGGGGATTTCCGCCATAACGCTGATTGATGATCTGCTGAATCAGATAAGAAATACGGTAGGACGGCGTGTAAAGTTCCAGAATCACCGGAATTTTGATGGAAACAATTCCACCCGCCATCACCCGCCCTGTGCGCAAAATCGTTCCCGCTTTGACCAACTTGGAAGCTGAAGCGCGCAGCGGATCACAAAACACCGGGCCGCGGCCACGCGCCAGCACCCGGCTCAAATTATTACGGCCCACATGCACACGCAGCGGCGTGGTCCAAAGCAAACCATTGGCCAGGCTTGTTGTCTGCGTATTAGGCATGGCGATTACTTTGAGATCAAACGTAGTTCCACGCATCGCCAGCGGTGGAATCACACCCTCCACAAATACCGCCGCTATCTGGCGCGAACGCAGAATTTTGGAAGGATCATACTGGGCTGTGCCATGCGACAGAAAGCCTATATTGTTTTTGAGCAACCGGTTCATCATCATGTTGCGGATTTCCGGCGGCATCTCGCCGCTGCCGGTATTGGGCAACCCCGCCACAATGCCGTAGCCGCGCACCAGCACCGGGTTGGCGGAAGCCACCGCCGCGAAGGATTTAATTGTGCCATGTAAGGCCGGATACAGTGCGGGCCGCGGCAGAATATCTTGCTGGGCTACGGGCGGCGTTTTGCCCGATCGTCCGTTGGAACACCCGCCCAGCGATACTCCCGCCGCAAGCAGTGTGACAACCGCCAGGCTAGATAGTCCAGGTTTGAACATCCGATTTGCAAACTGCGGCATACAGCCTCCTTTGGATTCGGTGGCGGCCACCACCGACATTCAATTCCAATCCATTGATCCGGGTTTCATGGAAATTATTCATCCATGCCACCCCAAGCTACCTCTAACCTGACGATAGTTTAACCATTTTGTCCGGGCTTGCCGAATTGTTTCCACAGGCTTCCGGCTAATGGCATTACTAAGTCGACCAACTCATTGGGCACAGGTCGCCTGGTGTTCAATTTAACCTTGGGAAGTGTCGCCACAACGGGTACGCCGGTCAGCAGCGGAAAATCTTCAATCGCGGTGATGGCGGCAACATCGGGCGGCTGGGGTACGGCATTGAATACCACCCCGGCCACTGTTAGGTGGCGCTGCACAACCGCATTAACCGTCAGCCACGTATGGTTGATCGTACCCAGGCGCGGCCCACCCACCACCAGGCATGGCAAAGCCAAAATAGCGGCCAGATCGGCCACAGTGCACACCGGCTTTTCAGCCAACGGCGTCAGCCAGCCACCGGCACCTTCCACCAGCAAAAAATCGCACTGATCCTGCCAGTAATCCAGGGCGAGGGCTACCCGTTTCCAGTCCAGACGTCGCCCTTCAAACCGTGCAGCGGCATGCGGTGAGATGGGAGCAGCCAGCCGAATCGGACTGATGCGTGCCATCAGGGCGTCATCGGCCACATCCAACCCGGCCCCCCGGCCTATGCATTCGCCGTCCGGTGAACGCATATCTTCATCCACGAGCCGGCCAAATACGCCACGATCGGCTCTTTTCGGGCAACCTGAGGCCACCGGCTTGCACACCCCCACCCGAATGCCCAGTCGCGTTAACGCCGCCGCCAAGGCTGATGTAACCGTCGTTTTTCCGATGCCCGTATTGGTGGCCGTAATGAAAAGCCCAGGCCGATTGTAAGCCTTCAGTAGTTTCCACGGCGTAACCGCCTTTCGGGAACGTGAGCGAATTTTCAAGCTATATTTTCCTCGCAATGTCGGGCGACTTCTTCCACCAGTTGCACAGATTCTACAACTGCCTTGGCCAGATGAACAAGCGATTCAGCGCCGATGGCCAGCGGCGGCATCAGGACCAGAGTATCCGCCAATGGACGCAGCAGTACGCCACGATGGCGCATGGCCGCACATAGGGCACCTCCGACGCGCCAGTGCGGCGGAAAACGCTCTCCGGTACGGCGATCCCGCACAATATCAATGGCCGCAACCAAACCTGTCTGACGCACATCCGTTACCTGCCGATGATCGCCCAGCACTTTGAGTTGTTCCCACAGAACCGGAGCGAGTGTCGCCACATGGTCCAGCAGTCGGTTCTCCTCAAGCAAATCCAGCGATGCAATAGCCACCGCACACGCCAATGGATGACCCGTGAAGGTATGCCCATGGTAAAAGGTTTTTCCTAATTTCGGATCCGCGTAAAAGGACTCAAAAATGCGATCCGTCGCCAGCGTGGCACCGAGCGGCATGTAGCCGGCGGTCAGCCCCTTGGAAAGGCACATCATATCCGGCGTGATATTTTCGTGCTCGCAGGCGAACATCCGTCCCGTCCGGCCAAAACCCGTCAATACTTCATCGCAGATCAGCAGCAGATCGTGGGCGTTGGCAAATTGCCGCAGACGCTTCAACGTGCCCGGCGGATGCATGATCATGCCACCCGCGCCCTGTATCACCGGCTCCACCATAATGCCCACGTATTGGCCGGGGCGGGCCGCCAGCAGCGATTCCATCTGCTGCAACCATGCGGAATCCAAAGTCTCAAGGGCCGGGTGCGTCTCTTGTACCGCGGCATTAAGACCGGCGAAGGCCGCCAGCCGCGGCGAGTCCACACGGTCCACCGGGAAACAAAGCGGCTGATACACCTGATGAAAAGTGGGAATTCCCCCCAGGGAAACCGCGCCAAGTGTGTCTCCATGATAGGCGTCGTGAAAGGCGATGAAACGGGTGCGCTCCGGCTGACCCACATTTCTCCAATATTGAAAAGCCATTTTGCAGGCCACTTCCACCGCCGTGCTGCCATCGTCAGAATAAAAAACACGCGTCAGACCAGGGGGGGCGATGTCCATAAGCCGTTTGGCCAGCACAATACTCGGAACGTTGCAAAGGCCTAAAAGTGTGCTGTGTGCAACGGCATTCAACTGAGTTCGTACGGCATCATCAAGTTTTTTTACGCCATGACCATGTACATTGCACCATAGCGAAGAAACACCGTCGATATAACGACGTCCGCGGCTGTCAAATAGAAATTCATCTTGCCCACGGACAATAATGACCGGATCGGTCTTCTCCATCCAGGATTTCATGGGCGTAAACGGATGCCAGACAAACCGCCGATCCCAGTCAATGAGCTGCTCGTCGGTCAGATTTTTATGGTCCATCACCGATTCATTATAATGCCAACCGGCTTGGTGTCGCCAGCGTCGCCGGGGTGCATCGCCTTCAGCCAATCAAGCCAGCCCAATCTGCCCAAACCCATTATAATACCCCCATGCAGGACCAACCCGCACACGGGCCAATTTCTCCGGATGCTGCCCCAGAGGTAGCGCCAACTCCGGCTGCGTATGCCGATACGCCCCTGGATCGCCGCATGCGGCATCAAATGCTGCGACAACAGGTTATTGCACGCGGGGTTAAATCCGCCCAGGTCGTGCGGGCCATGGCCGGCGTGCCACGACATTATTTTGTGGATGCCGCGTTACACTCACAGGCTTATGCGGACAGTGCGCTGGAAGTGGGTGCCGGACAAACCATCAGCCAGCCCTACATGGTCGCACTGATGACCGAGCGTCTGGATATTCACCGTGATCATCAGGTGTTGGAAATCGGCACCGGCACTGGATATCAAACCGCCATTCTCGCCCGGCTGGCTCATGAGGTTTTCACCGTGGAGCGACTGGAAAGCCTGAGCGTGGCGGCGCAACGGCGCTTGCGGCAAATGGGCCTGACCAACATTCATTATCGTATCGGCGACGGATCCATGGGCTGGCCCGGCGAACTTCGTTTTCAGCGGATACTGGTAACCGCCGGCGCTCCGGATTACCCCGTGGCACTGCTGCGGCAGTTGGTCATCGGCGGCAAATTGGTAATTCCCATTGGAGATGAATCACAGCAGACACTCATGGTCTTGGAGCACACCAGCAGTGGTTTCTCCCGCCGCGAAGTCATTGCCTGCCGCTTTGTGCCGCTGGTCGGCCAGCAGGGTTGGCCCGCACTCAATCGGCCGCGTTAGAACTTTAGGTCAGCGCCGGTCACCGGCGTTGCATGGAGATACTCATGGATCCCAGCCAGCCGGCCCCACGCGATATCAACACACCGCCGGCCTTTAGTTTAGAAAGCCCCATTGAGTTGGCCCATGAAGTCGGGCCGCGGCGAGCCTGGCAGCTCCGCGATTTAGGCGTTGGCACTTGTGCGGACCTGTTGGAATATTTCCCGCGAGATTACATGGAATTTCACGGCCAGCGAACCATTGCTCAGATTCAACCCCTGGAAAATGCCGCAGTGGAAGGCAATATTCTGCAAACCCGCAGCTTTCCGCGGCGACCACGGCGTTTTGAGGCTTTGCTGGATGATAACTCAGGCCGATGTATTCTGGTATGGTTTAACCGATGGAACATGGAAGAGAAAATTCAGCCCGGCACGCGTCTGCGCGCCACCGGGAAAATTCAACTCTACAAAGGCCGCTACCAGATGGTGCAGCCGCAATATCAACTCATCGGCCCGGCAGCCCCGCCCGAGCCCGCAGCGGCGCTGGAACCTGTGTACCCCGCCAACAAGGAACTTTCCAGCGCCGTTCTCGCCCGCATCATCCAGGCTAATCTGGATAAGCTTCTCGGCCAGGTGACGGAATGGTTCAGCCCCGTCCAGTTGCACCAGCGAGCACTGCTGACGCGACGGGCCGCTTTCTCGGCCATTCACCGTCCCCTGTCGCTGGACCAGGCGTATCAGGCCCGCCGCAGCCTGGCCTACCATGAATTTTTTATCCAGCAGACAGCCATCGCCGTTCGCCGCTATCATCACCACGCCCATCAGGCCGCCGTCGCCCTTCGAGTTGACAAAGCAGTCGAAGCACGTATCCGGGCATTGTTGAGCTTTCAGCTCACCGGCGCCCAGGACCGCGTTGTGGCTGAAATTCAGCATGACCTGGCCCAGACACGCCCCATGAATCGCCTGCTTCAGGGCGATGTCGGCAGCGGCAAAACCATCATCGCCTTATTTGCGATGCTGTTTGCCGTGGCCTCCGGCGGGCAGGCCGCGTTTATGGCTCCCACTGAAATTCTCGCGGAACAGCATTTTTACACATTGCAGCGCTATCTTTCCTCCAGCCGCGTAAAGATGGCCTTGCTGACCGGTGGACAGCCGCCGGTCGAGCGGGAATCCACCATCCGCGGCATTCAGGACGGTTCCATTGGTATTGTCGTCGCCACCCATGCCCTGCTTAGCGATGCGGTTAAGTTCAAGCATTTGCGAGTGCTGGTGGTGGATGAACAGCATAAATTCGGCGTGCGGCAACGGGCGATGATTCGCTCTAAACATCCTGGAGTTCATACATTGGTGATGACCGCCACTCCTATTCCACGGACCTTGGCCATGACTCTTTTCGGCGATCTGGATATTTCCATAATCGATGCCCTGCCGCCCGGCCGCCAGCCCATTGGTACCCGGCTGGTTCCCGAAAATGAGCGCGAGAAGGCCTACCAATTTGTGGCCAGCCAGCTTAAGGCGGGTCGCCAGGCGTATGTCGTGCTACCTGCCATTGACGAAAATGCTCGCGAATTGGCCAACGCCATCCAATGCCGCGATGAGCTTGCCGCCGGGGTGCTCAAAGATTTCCGTATCGGCCTGGTCCATGGCCGCATGCCCAGAGAGCAGCGGCAGCAGGTCATGGAATCGTTCCGGCAACACCAGATCGACGTGCTGGTGGCCACCACTGTTATTGAAGTCGGAGTGGATGTGCCCAATGCCTGCGTCATGGTCATTGAACATGCCCAACAATTCGGCCTGTCACAACTCCATCAATTGCGCGGGCGGGTGGGCCGCGGCACTGCGGCTTCATCGTGTTTGCTGCTGGCGCAGGCATCCACCGACACGGCCAAGGCCCGCATGGCGGCTTTATGCAAATACCCCGGCGGATTCGATATTGCCGAGGAAGATCTCAAAATCCGCGGCATGGGCGAAATTGTCGGCACCCGCCAAAGCGGCCGTACCGACCTGCGATTTGCCGAATTGCTTTTTGATGCCAAGCTCCTGGCCATGGCACGTGCGGATGCCCTGGCCTTAGTCGCGGCCGATCCCCACCTGATTCTCCCCGAACACGCCGTGATCCGGCAAATGATTACCCGCGACTTTGGTGATGCCGTCGCTCTGGCCAATGTCGGCTGAAGCAATCTTTTCGCTTGGAATGCGGACCTTGCTTAGCCACCAAGTGTAGCGGCGAACCGACAGCCCAATCGGCCAGCGTGGCAACGCGGCGCGAGACCGCCCTGAGAGCGAGGTCGTCAGCCTGCGGGGCGGGCACCTTACCCACCTACCTCCCGACTCCAGCCCCACCCGACGGAGAAATCCGTGCCCCATCAGTTGGAACTCCAAGAACTCGCCACCCGTCGGCGGCAATTTATGGGAATGCTCGTGCAGGAAAAAAAACCGTCTGGCGCAGGCACGCATGAAAAACCTCCAGCAGAGCATCCGCAAAATCCTGGCTTTTCTCCTCCGGATGATCCGGGATGTGGATCGCCAGATTCACCCGCACATTCAGGATGATCCGCGACTCCAGAGCATGGCCGAACAACTGGAAACTGTTCCTGATATTTCCAGCACCTCCGCCCAGCAACTCCTGATCGCTCTGCCGGAAATCGGAACCCTGACCAGACGCAAGATCGCCAGCCTCGCTGGCCTGGCACCCTTCGCCCGCGATTCCGGAGGCACGACTGGACAACGCTCCATTCGCGGCGGAAGACGCGATGCCCACAACGCCCTGTTCATGCCGACCCTGTGCGTCATACGATATAATCCGATTATTAAATCAATGTATCTGCGATTGCTCGCCGCCGGAAAACGTCGCATTGTCGCCCTGGTCGCCTGTATGAGAAAACTTCTGATCCTGCTTAACCGCATGCTCAAACAGGCCAAAGATTGGGCACAGTTCCTTGAAAATACTAAACCCGAACCGATGCCCAATTTGACTTGACTTTTAACACGGTCGCGCTGCGCACTCACCGTCTCCGCAGTGAATCCATCGGCCTTACCCGCGCAACCCAAACTCCACCGTGCAGGCTTCTCAAAAAGCGAACATTTGTACTTTGGCTAAAAGCGGATATTTCTGTTTTGGTTTGACAACGTCCGGGCGGTCATTTGTCGAAACCCCAAATTTTGTTTATACTTCTTGGCCCTGTTGCCCTCATCGTCTAGAGGCCTAGGACACGGGCTTTTCACGCCTGTAACTGGGGTTCGAATCCCCATGAGGGCAGTTGAAGGCTCTGCCACGACAGGCCGGTGGCAGACGCCGGGCAGCATGGCGGCGGTCCGAAATCCGTGTCGCATGGCAGCGGGATGCGCGGCGGTGGGTAGCTGAAAATTGGTTTTTAGTGGCCCGGTTTTCCCGCTTGGTACAGTTGAGGTTTTCATGGGCATTCGAGCAATTGATCTTCGCCGCGGTATTGCGGTGGAATACAATAACAAACTTTACGTCGTGCATGACTTTGCCAAGGTGTCCAAGGGTAATTGGCGATCCTTCATGCAGGTAAAGCTCAAGGATACACAGACCGGCAGCATTATAGAGCAGCGTTTTCGCGTGGACGATAACCTGGAACAGGCGTTTCTTGAACAAAAAGCGGTGGAGTACCTTTATTCCGATGGCAACACTCATCACTTCATGGACATGACCGACTTTGAACAGTTGGAACTTTCCGGTGATGTGGTCGGCGATGCCGTACAATATCTCAAGCCTAACACCCAGGTGCAAATTACGATGTACCAGGGAAAGCCGTTTTCCGTGGAACTGCCCAACACCGTTGAATTGGAAGTGAAAGATTGTCCGCCCAGTATTAAAGGAGCTACAGTTAGTAATGTCGGCAAAGATGCGACCCTGGAAACCGGCTTGGTCATCAATCTGCCGGACTTTATTACCAAGGGTACCATTGTCCGGGTGGATACCCGCACCGGTGAATACCTGGGCCGGGTCAACGATTAGCCGCCGGTTCTATCCGCAGTGTTCTGCTCCCGCCGCACTAATATTGCTCCACGTTTGAATTCCCTGGTGAAACCATGTCCAAGTTTTCCGATAAGCCCATGCCGCCCGCCGCCGACCCCAATCCCGGCTCCATGCAGGGCGGCAATCCAGCGGAGCCACCGCAGCCCAAACCACCACGATTTTTTAAGCGGTTGGGGCTGTTGTTGCTTCGACCCGAACAATGGGCGGAATCGGCTCTATTTCCCTACCGCTACGTTTTAGGACCGCTGCTTTTTATCATTCTAGTGGTGTCCATACCCCTGGCGGTGCACTTCGCTGGAAAGCTCGTTGACGTGGAAGAAGCCGCGGTGGGGCAATACGATCTCTATTTCAGGCCAATGCTGCTGAGCCACGGAACGCTGACGATTCTTCCAGCACCGGGTAAAAAAATCCTTCGTCTGAATGAGCCGGACTACGAGTTGCGGGTCGATATAACGGGGCACAAAACCCCGGCTGATTTGCACCAACCCATGGGCCTTCTGGCAACCAAAAACAAACTCTACACCAAGGTGCTTTCCGCCAGACAAACACTGCCGCTCAGCCGGGTGCAGCGTTATTTTCTCCTTGCCGCCGGTGACAAGACCATGCTGCACGTACCGGCGAATAAACTGCCGGATGTAACCGTCAATTCTAAAAGTCTCAAATTACTGCTCAATTATCTGCGGCCCGCGCTGATCCTGGCCATGAGCCTGCTTCTTTTCCTAATCAACGTGGTGAAATTTTTGGGGTGGGCTCTCATTATGACGGTGCTTATTGCACCGGGCGTGATGATTTTGAATCAACAGTTAGCCATGCCCCTGCGTGTGGCCATGCGTATCGGCACCGCAGTCATGATTCCACTGGTGGTCGTGCGCGGGCTGTTGGAATATTTCCGCTATTCTTCGCTCATGCCATCCCCCGGCCATTCCGGAAATTTTGATGCCATGGTCTGGTGGTTGGCCCCTCTGCCCCTGGGTTTATGGGCCGGCTTTCTGGCCAGTCGCCACCTTACCCGCCCCTCTTCCGGACGGCGGTAATTCCAATTTATCGCTGGCACCAGCCCAGCCAGCGCCGCACCGGTGCCGACAATCGCCGCACAAAATTCCATACACTTAGCACCTTGAGCCGGTTGGACAAATGGCGTAACTGTGGATCTTCCGGGGCGATATCCAGCGCTTCGCTCAGCCAATAACCGGCCCGCGCCAAGTCTCCCCGCTCCGCATAAGCTAACGCCAGATTGGACATAGCCAGCATGTACTTGGGTTGCAAGCGAAGCGTGGCCCGACACTGCGCAATACCTTCGTCTACACGCCCAGAAAACAGCATGGCCACCGCCAATCCATGGCAGGCATCCACGTGTTGACCGTCCACACCCAGCACACGCCGAAACGTGGTTTCCGCGCCGTCATACACCTGCATATCCATGAACAAAGCCCCCAGATCCATCAGGGTGGCCTCGTCATACTCGCTTTGCGCTAATTCGCAATTGGCGTGATAAAGCGATTCCGTGCGGTTTTTAAGTTGCCAGTGTATACGCGCCATTTTTACGTGCGCACCGACGAATTTCGGATCGTGCCTTAACACAAAGCGAAAACGCTCCAGCGCCAACGGGTAATCGCCGTCAGCCTGGGCCAGCGCCCCCAGATGAAAATGCGCTGTACATTCTTCCGGCTCCAGATCCAGTACCTGCCGGAACTTTTCCGCAGCCGCCTCCGGCGGACCTATTTCCAGCAGCAATTCACCCAGATCCAGCAGGGTATCCACATTGCCAGGATCCGATCGCAATTCCTCCAGCAAATGCCGGCGGGCTTCCTGCAGTTGCCCCCTGGCCCAATGGGCGTCGGCCATGCGCGCGTGCACTTGCGGGTAATCCGGTTCCGCATCCAAAACCTGCTGCCAACACCAGAGCGCCCGGTCATACCGGCCCCGAGCCAGAAGTGATGCCCCCATGTTATAAAAACAGGCTGGGCATTTTTCCTTATATTGCCGGGCCAGATAAAAAATTTCCTCCGCCCGTTGATGATCGCCCAGTTCGCTGTACGCCAGGATACGCGGACAATAGGCCGCTTCAAAAGACGGATCCAGTTTTTCGATGCGCTCAAAATGGGCTATGGCTTGCGGATAGCGAGCCAGCCTGATGCAATCAGCTCCCGCCGAGTTGAGAATTTCCATGTCTTGCGGGTCTATTTCCAGGGCTTTATTGTAAGCGGCTACAGCTTCCTCAAAACGCTCCATCATGTCCAGCGTCAAACCCAGGTTAAAATACCACGCACTGTTGTTGGGATTGATTTCAATGGCGGCCCGCAGTTCGGCCAAGGCTTCTTCCCAGCGACCTTTTTCGTAAAGCTCGTGCGCCCGTTGGACCCGCTGTTCAGCTTCTTGCCATTCGCTCATAGTACCACAACTCCCGGGACGCACTTCATTCATGTTAACAAAAGCATGGGATAAATCAAAATCATCCGACGGCTCTGCGTCTGACGCGGCACTGAACCACCACGTCAGCGACTAACCAACGCCGTCACAAGACCCTCCAGTGACCATAACCCCCCGCTACTTTCAGGCAAGCCCAGGCCTCCATCCAGCAACTGACCGAAGCGACTCATGTTTTGCATGGAGGCTTCATCACGTTCTCTAAGCTGTTCCAACCCCAGACTGGCCAATGCATATTTCTCACGCATTTCCACAATTTTGGGATCGCTGCTGTTGAGCAGTTCCCAGTACAGTCGGTTGATCAGTTCCAATTTGCCCACGTCCAGCCAATCGCTGGCGCACGACCGGCAACTTTGAATGTTCACGGGAATCAGCGGGTGCAGACGCTGAATTTCCATGGTGGCGTGGCAATCGGGGCAGCCCAATGGTTTCTTGGTGTCCGATTCCACCACGACCTCCACAAGATCTCGCAAATCGGCGGCCTGGCCGGCATTCGCCGAAGCTGCGGAATTTGTCTGGCCCGTGGTCCCTGTCATCGCTACCCCCGGCTGCGTGCGAGCTAGCCGCAGGAACTGTATGCGTTCTATCCAGACCCCAAAGCAACTCGGGCAGATTTTTCGGACAACCAGTGGCCCTTCCTTCACATACGTCATCAGTGCAAAACAACCTGGACATCGTGGCATGATCACCTCCGTTTGATGGTATTCCGCCGCCCCACCGAAGCCGGGGAGCGTTAATCTTTGCTGGATTTTCGCATATCCGGCCCGTGTGTACAACGCACCTCAACTCCAAGGGCCGAAAACCGCGGCTCGGTGGTTGCGGGCCACACTGGAGAGGCGTATGATCCATCGGGTGTAGCCCTGTTCGCAATTGAGGGTCGCTGCCAATGGCGAAAGATCGGTTATCCCCGCTGACAGTGTTCATCGCGGTGGCAGCCTTTATTGGCTTGCCCATGGCGTACGCCCACGCCGGTGAGCCGCCCCACAACGGCCCTGCCGTGGTGGTAACCTCGCAAAGACAAATTACGCGGGACGACGCAGTTCGCCGACGGCTCATGACGGCGGTAACCGTGCATTTTAACAAAATCCCGATCCGGGTCGCCTTGCGGGAGCTGGCCCGCGCCGCCCACGTGAACCTGTTCGTCTATTGGCATGCGTTAGCGGCGGACGGATGTGGCCCATCCACACGCATAACGGTGCACTTTAGGCACCCCGTCACTGTAGCGACCGCGCTGCGTTTTTCCTTTGCCGCGCTCCCGGCGGATGGCCCGTCGCCGCTGGGCTACACGGCCAGCCACGGACTGCTTATGGTCGGACCACGCGATCTGCTAGCTATGCGAGTGGTGACGCGCTGTTATCGGCTCGGGCCATTGATGCTGGTTTCCACACCGCGCCACCCCGCACCTCCCAAGCGTCTGCAGGCAACGGCGGTCATCCACGTGCTGGAGCACACGATCGGCCCCGCTCTATGGATGGATAATGGTGGCACCGTGAATGTGGCGCGCGAGGTTGATTCTTCACTCTTCATCACCGCTGACGAATATACCCAATGGAGAATCCAACGAATACTCCGAACGCTGGCCGCGCAGGTACGGAGGCAAAACAAAAAAAACGAGGGTGGGTACTGATGGGCAAATCTCGACAATTCGTATGCGCTGCTTTGGCCGTTCTGGCGGGATTGTTCGCTAGCCCCTTGGTGTCCGCTCGAGCGGACGGCCCCTGGGCCAAACAAGACGTTGTGGTCGTCGGGGGCGGCAAAATCGCCCGGGATGGATCGGTCCGGCGGAGGCTAAAAACAGCGATAGTCATTGATTTCAAAAACCTGGCGCTTACGGCCGCTCTGAAGGCTCTGGCACAAGCTGCCCGCGTTAACCTGTTTGTGGATGGCAGGTCGTCAGCGACGGCTGGAAGCGGCCAAACAGAGCCGGTCACGCTGCGGTTCCGCTACCCCCTGAGCGTTGCAGATGCGTTACATGTTATTCTTGCCGACCGCGGGCTAACCTACACTGCCCATAACGGAGTGTTGGTGGTCGGTTCACCCGACAACTTGGCCCGCTTCGTGGTCACGCGATGCTATCGCCTTCAACCGCTGCTGCTGGTTTCCACCCGACATCACCCCGCCTTGATCAATCGCCTGCAGGCGATTCAAATCATGAAATTGGTCGAAAACACGGTTGACCGCAGCGCCTGGATAGACAACGGCGGTACAGTCAACATCGCCAGATACTTGGATCGCACCTTAATAATTACGGCCGGCGAACGCGACCAATGGCGAATTCAGCGGGTACTTACCATGCTGGCGGATCAGGTGCGGCGGCGCAATAGAAGAATAACTCGGCGATAAGCCGTTGGCGGCCATAAATTGGCCATAGAATCAGTGGCCTTGTCTACACTTAAAAGGAGAACGTTATGATACAAATTTTGAACAATCGCTTTTACCGCTTGGCTTTCGTGATTGGCTTGCTGCCCCTGTTGGCGACGTTGCCTGCGTGCAGCACCCACCCCGCGCCCCCATCCAGCCTCGCCTTGCCACCATCCCACACCGGCACGCTGCGTCTTCGACAAGTAGATATATTTGCCAACGGCTTAGGATTCTTTGAATTCCAGGGACTGGTGGATAACGACAGTCGACAAACCCTCCGTTTTAGTCCGGATCAGATCAAAGGCGTGCTGCGATCTCTGATTTTTCAAGACATGGGAGGTGGAACGATTGGCGGAGTCGCGTTTCCCACCCATCCGAAAAAGGTCGGTGGCGTGCGGGTAATGCTGGCTCGAAGATCCAGTCTGCGCCAATTGATGGAACAACTGCGCGGTACGTCGGTTGCGCTTTACCTGAAAGGCCGAGGTGGCAGACCTCTGGCCGGAAAAATCATAAGTTTGGTCAGGCAATCCGGCTCCCGCGGTTCCGGTCTGGTGGTGCGGGCCGATAGAAGTGGCCAAGGCGCTCGATGGACCATCAACTTGTTCACCCACCACGGACTTCAAGCCGTCGCTCTTTTTGATGTCCAATTCATACGTATTAAAGACCAGCGGATACGAGCCGCGTTTCAGCGGGCCTTAGCGAACTTGGCCAAGCCGATCCGGCGGAACGGTAGCACAGTTTCTCGACAACTCACCCTTTTATTCAACGGCCACGGGACGCGATGGGTGCGGTTCGGCTATCTACTCACTGCACCCGCATGGAAAATGTCGTACCGGTTGATCCTGCCCGCCGCATCCAAGTCCGTGGCCAAAGGCCCGGTATTACAGGCTTTGGCCACGGTGGCCAACCACAGCAACACCAACTGGAATGGCGTGCGGCTCCACCTGCTCGGTGGCCAACCGGTATCGCTGATTCCCCCCGCGACGCAAACGCGAGCCTCCAGCGGGCCAGCAAACCAGGGAAATCTCTTTGGGGGCGCCGCGGGGGGCACCGGCACGGTGGTGTACCGTGCGCCTGTCCAGCCCTTTAATCCGCTGGAGGGAGTACAGGCGTTGGCCACTTCCGGCAAAACCCATCCCGCATTCGATTATGCTGCGCCCCGGGTCACTCTTCCCCGGGGGCAATCGGTGATGCTGCCAGTGCTGGTGGCCGCGATCAAGGGCCGCAGTGTCGATCTTTTTGATATAGGGTCTGGCTCCATCCATCCGTTTACCGCCATCCAACTGACCAATGCCAGCGGTAAATATCTACCCAGCGGTCGCATGGCCGTCTACCGTGCTGGAACCTTCGCCGGCGCGGCTCAACTGCCGGTCTTTCCCCCCAAGGCGGACCATCTGATCGCCTACGCGGTTGATCAAGCGGTTTCGGTGCATACCATGAGCGTGAAATCCTACCGCGTGCGGATTTCGGCCCGACTGGTTGCGGGCATTTTATATGTTACCAGTCAAAATCGCACCCACCTCTCTTACCGTCTAACCAATGTTTCACCCGATACCAAGACGCTGCTGCTGCGACAGGCCATCGTGCCGGGCAATCGTTTTCAGCGCAGCAACTGCCCGCGAAGCACATTTCATGGGTTCAATGTATTCACCGCTACACTTGCCCGCGGTGGCAACCGAATCGCGTGGATTCTGGAATACAGTATCCGGGTTTCCGGAACCGATTTGGCCAGTTTGAACCGGCACGGCCTCAATGCGCTGGCCGCCAAAAAGTATCTGCCCGCTGCCATACGGGCGGCCATTGGGCACGCGCGCACACTTCGCCGGGCATGGACCCAAGCCCAAAACCGAAGCGCTACCGTGCAGGCCGCCATTGATCAGGTTAACGAAATAGAATTGCACCTGCGAGCCAACCTGGCCATCATCAAAAAGGTTTCGCCGGTGTACACCACCATGGCCGGAGAATTGAACACCCAAGAATTACGCTACCAGAAATTGCAGAGAACTCTGCAACTCCGGCAAAACGCCGTTACCGCGGCACGCGATGCCTTTGAGCATAACCTCCAGTCCATGAAAATCGGCCCACTATCGATCCTACGCCGATAGTCCTCGCGGTTGCGTTACCACGGCTGTGCCGCTACCGCAAAGAGGTTTTAGCATCCCGATCTGAACTGCCATGTTCCCACGCCCCGCCTTGGCGTACTAATTCCTCGGCATACCGCTGCGATGAACCACGCCGGGCCATAAGGCACTGCCGCGCCTTGTGGCCCATCGCCCGTGCCGCCGCCGCGTCTTCCAGCCAGGTTCTCACCTGCCTTTGCAAATCCCCGGCATCATGCACCACCACCGCTCCATTTTCCTGCAACAGCAGTTCCACGACATCTGCGAAATTATACGTATGCGGTCCAAAGCAGCAGGGTTTGGCCAAAGCAGCCACTTCAATCATGTCGCTGCCACCCAGCGGAATCAGCGACCGGCCGGAAAACACCCCCATCGCCAGACTATAGAGCTTTTTGAGTTCCC
Source organism: Planctomycetota bacterium (assembly GCA_021851715.1). Classification (GTDB taxonomy): domain Bacteria; phylum Planctomycetota; class Phycisphaerae; order WQYP01; family WQYP01; genus JABEVA01. Next base: position 7,871 of record JAJZCR010000045.1, on the reverse strand, counting down.
CCAAGGTGTCCAGTACCAGCACCTGATCAGCTCGCAGGAGAGGTGCCACGCCGCCGTCAGGTCGAGCCGATCGCCGTACCGCTTCCAGTCCGGCGCGCTGCAACGACAAAAGTACCTGCGACACGATTTCCGGCTTGCGCGGAGCAATCGCCAGACGCAGGTCGGCAAACTCATCACGCAATGCCAGGTACGTGGCAATCAGCGCATCCTGTTCGCCCGGACCGGTGGACCCCCCCACCAACACACGCAATTGCGGTCCAAGGCCCACCGCATGAGATAACGCATCCGCACCCGCCACCTGATCCACCATTTCCGCGGTATCAAATTTCATGGTCGGCAAAACCTCCATGCGCTCCGGTGCCGCTCCTAAAGCGACAAATCGGGCGGCAATGGCCGGCGTTTGCACCCCAAAACTATCGATGGAGCGAAACATGCCTGCAATAAGCGGGCGAATCAAGCGATAACGTCGGAAGGATCGCTGTGTTAAGCGGCCATTGATGATACGGACAGGAATATTGCGCCGGTGGGCGAGGCGAATAAAATTCGGCCAGGTTTCCAGTTCCACCAGCACCACCATGGAGGGCTGTACCGCGTTCAAGAAGCGACGCACCGCCCACGAAAAATCCAGGGGATATCTCAACGTACAAACCTGTCCGGCCAATGCACCGCTTCCATACATAGCCCTTGCCCGCGCGGCTCCAGTATCCGTGGTAGTGGTAATAATGATGCGCTGATCCGGCCCGCTCCGGCATAGTTCCTCCACCAGCAGCCGCGTGGAAAGCAATTCACCTACACTCACGCAATGCAGCATAATGCGCCCGCAGCGCGGAGCGGCCTTTAGCCACTGCAACTGCTCTGCTGGAACCCGGCCCAGACGGGCCGGCCAGTCCTTGCGGTATTTGCCGGTTCTCCAGCTTTTGTACGCCAGCACAGGCCACGCCAAGAGTAAACCTAAATAATAACAGATGTCCAGCAGCACTGTCATGGACGCACATCATAACGATTTTTATGTACCCCGCACCAAGTCGCAGCTCTCTGGCCTGCGCTAACCGCAGATTGCCGCCTCGCAGCCTCATCCTATCGCCAAAATTCTCCACCTTGCCTATACTTTGCAATGAGGATGAGCCGCCAGCGTTAGAGTAAGGTGGCGACGGGCAAACGGTGTACGGAATGAGCCAAAGAAAACTTCTGGAAATAACCAATCTTACCAAGCGTTATCGCATTGGTGATGCCGATGTGCTGGCACTGGATGCTGTGAATCTGATCATTTCACGCGGGGAAATGCTGGCTATTACCGGACCATCCGGCAGTGGCAAATCCACGCTGATGAATATTCTCGGTTGCCTGGATACCGTGGACTCCGGATCTTACCGGCTCGCCGGTGACGATGTTTCCAAACTCGCGGGAGATCAGCTCGCGGCCATACGCAACCAGCGTATCGGCTTTGTCTTTCAGAATTTTAATTTACTGCCGCGGCTTTCCGCCCTTGAAAACGTCGAACTTCCTCTGCTCTATGCCAGTCGCCACGATGCCAAAGCCATGGCCCGCGCAGCGCTTACCACCGTGGGCCTGGCGGACCGCACCCACCATGAACCCAATCAGCTTTCCGGCGGTCAACGGCAGCGCGTGGCCATAGCCCGGGCCCTGGTCACAGATCCCGCCATTATTCTGGCCGATGAACCCACCGGCAATCTCGATTCCCATGTGGGGCGGGATATCATGGATTTATTTCACCGGCTTAACCTGGCCGGAAGCACCATCATCATCGTCACCCACGACCATGAAGTCGCCCGGCATTGTGGCCGGGAAATACAACTGCGAGATGGTCGCATCGTCGCGGAAGTCCAACATGCTCCACAGCATCAACCATCCACCACAAAGGAGGCAACAACCGCAGCGGGACTCCGGAATTTTCCGGTGTCATCTTCGGTCAGTTAATTATCTATGAAAAAATTCTGGATTATCCTGGTCATCTTGATTCTGGCAGGCGCAGCGTATGGGGCATACAAATACCACATGGCCATCGCCAACGCCCCAAAGCCTGCACCGCAGCATACAGCCATCGTCCAGCGTGGCACACTAAGTGTGCATGTGTATGCCACCGGCAATGTACAGGCCAACCGGACGGTGGACATCAAATGTCAGGCCGGCGGTGAAATTACCTCTCTGCCCTTTCAGATCGGTGATGCGGTAAAAAAAGGCGAAGTGGTTTTGAAGGTGGACCCGACCTTGGAAGAACAGGCCCTGGCCATCGCCCAGCAGAATTTGCAGCAAGCCGTGCTAACGTTGCAATCCGCCCAGGTGAATTACCAAATTGCCAAAGAAAATCTTATCACCAGCCGTCAGACCGATCAGGCTAATCTGCTGTCCGCCCAGGCACAGGTAAAAAATGACCAGTTAAATGTGCAGCGTGACGCCACCCTCCTGCAGGAAAAGCTCGTCCCCCAGCAGACTTATGACAATGACGAAACCACCATGGTGCGAGATCAGCAGTCTCTGCGACTTGCCGAGGTGCAGATGATGCAACTTAAAACCCAGGCTTTGCAGGTAAAACTTCAGAAATTAAATGTTCAGTTGGACCACGTGGCCGTGCTCATCCAGCACTCCAATCTTAAAAACGCCCGAACCAACCTTGGCTATTACACCGTCACCGCCCCCATCAACGGCGCAGTAGCGAACGTGGACGTTCAACAGGGGCAGGTGATAGCATCGGCCACCACCAATGTCGGCGGCGGCACTACCGTGATGACGCTGGTGGATACCTCGCACATTTACATCAATGCCACCATCAATGAAAGCGATATCAACCACGTCAAAATAGGCGACGTTTCGCAAATTACCGCCGCCGGTGCCCCAGGTGTGGTGTTTCCCGGCCGCGTGGTGCTCATGGCTCCGGAATCAATTCAAGATCAAGCCTCCAGCACCAGCAACTCCAACAGTAACGTTGTCACCTTTCAGGCCAAAATCGAAGTGCTGGGCAAAAACAAGGAAATGCTCAAACCCGGCATGACCGCCAATGTCACCATCTTTGCGGACAAACTGCCCAATGTGCTTTTCATTCCACTCCAGGCGGTGGTCATTCAACATCATGAAGACACCGTCACGGTGGTGATGCCGGATGGCAAGGAAGTCTCCAAAGCCATTACGCTCGGCCAGCGTAACGATACGGACTGGCAGGTGTTAGCCGGGCTGAAAGCGGGCCAAAAAGTGGTGCTGCATCTGGGCGATCTTTCCAGCATGTGGACACCGGGGCGTCATTAACCGAAAAGAAGGCGGCGGCCCAACCGGTCGCGAAAAAAGAGATGTTGATCTGGACTACCATTAAAATTGCGATACGGAGCATGATGGCCAACAAACTGCGGGCCATCTTGACCATGCTGGGCATGATTATTGGCGTGGCAGCCGTGATTGCCATGCTGGCCCTGGGCAATGGTGCCAAAAAGCGGATTCTCGGCTGGGTTTCCCGGATGGGCAAGAACACCATCACTATTTTTCCGCACAATCCAAAAATTGCACCGGTACTCAATGGTGCTGCGGATCCCCTGAGCCTTGGCGATGCCCAGACCATTCTGAAAATCCCGCATGTTAAATATGTTTCGCCGGTGGTCACCGCATGGCAGCCGGTAAAATGGGGTGGTAACTTTACCACCTGCAACATTATCGGCTGCGCTCCCACCTATATCAAAATTCATGATTTTAAGGTGCAAACCGGAGCGATGTTTACCGATTACGATTGTCGGGACAGGGCTTCCGTGGCGGTAATCGGTCCGGAAACCGCGGAAAGGCTTTTTGGCTCGCAGGATCCCATCGGCCGCACCATCACGGTATCTACCGTGCGATTTAAGGTAGTGGGCGTGCTGGTGCCCAAGGGTCGCCATGGCTGGTTTGATCCCGATAATCAGGTGATGCTGCCATACACCACGGCGATGACCGACCTGATGGGCCGATTGATTGCTCTTAATCATATCGACTTGCAGGTCGACCACGCCGCCAACCTTAACAGCGTACAAGCCGCCTGTCAGAAGGTGCTGCGCCTGAATCATTCCCTGATCTACGGCGATGAAGATGACTTCTGGATCGCCAACCAGATACAGGTATTGAAAATGGCCAACCGCATCGGCGGGGCCTTTTCGCTGTTTTTAGGGTCCGTGGCGGGAATCTCCCTTCTGGTCGGAGGCATCGGCATTATGAACATCATGCTGGTCACCGTCACGGAACGCACCCGGGAAATCGGAATTCGCAAAGCCATTGGGGCCCGTCGCCGTGATATTCTCCGCCAGTTTCTCATTGAATCGATGATCATCAGTCTGCTCGGCGGCCTGCTGGGCGTGGGCGCGGGCATCGTCGCGGCCCATTACGTTAAATTCCGCGCATTCACCGGTCACGTGGAACCTTCCATGGTGTTTCTGGCATTGTCAATTTCCGCGGCGATCGGCATTTTTTTTGGTTATTATCCGGCGCGCCGGGCTGCGGCGCTTAATCCCATTGAGGCTTTGCGCTATGAATGATCCGCTCCCGTCGTCCCAGGGTTCCACATATTTTACACGCTCTACAGCACCATGCCGCAAGCAGCCGCCAGACCTCGCCGGACTCAGGCCAAAAACGCGCCGCGCGAATTCCATCGCCCGAATCCCGTCCGTTGCCGCGGCACTTCGCGCCTGTGCCCTGCTCGGTGCGGTGGCTGGCATATCCGCATGCAGCAGCATTGATTCCGGCGGATATGAAAACTATCAGTCAGCCGCCCTTGCCCACCAGCAGGATATCGCCACCGGCGCAGCTTCTGAGCACCTGGCATCCGCCCTACCGAGCGGCACGAAGCCAACCGCCTCCACTTCCACTGAGCAGTTCCACCATCTTTCGCTGGCCGATGCCCTGGTGGTTGGTCTGCGGAACAACCCATCTCTGCTGGTACAGCGCTATGCCCCAGCCATAGCACAGCAGCAGGTCATCGCCGACCGCGGGGCATTCGATCCCTCGCTTTCCGGAGGCGTTCAGGCGTCCAAAAATCGTGTTCCCACCAGCGGCGGTTACGTTACATCCAGCGGCGGCTATCACCGGGCGGCCGGCGGCAGTACGACCACCGATTCCGGGACCGCCAACCTTGGCGTGTCGGAAAACCTGCCCACAGGAACATCCATCAAGGCCGGCGTAAATGCCAGTCTTAGCGACAGCGAAGCCAGCGGCGGCCAAGCTACCAACGCCGGATTCTCTTTCACCGTTACCCAGGCCCTTTTGCAGGGCGGAAGTCTACAGGCCAACCTGGCCACCATCCACGAAGCCCAACTTAGCAAAAGAATTTCAGACTATCAGCTTCGCGGCGAAGCTCTCACCATTACCGACGACATTGTACAGGCCTACTGGCAGGCTGTGCTGGCCCGCCAGAATGTACAGATTCTTGAGCAGGCTTTGTCTGTCGCCCGGCAACAGGAGCAGCAAACCCGTGAACTCATTCGTGTCGGACGCACCGCCCCATCGCAGTTGTCCGCATCCATCGCCCAAACCGCCGTCACCCGCGAACAACTGGTCAGCGCCTTGGGGGCGAAAAAAATCGCCCGATTCAACCTGCTAAGTCTGCTGGTGCCTTCCGGTAAACCGTTTTGGAAACATCAGATCGTGCTTACCACGCCGCCGTACATTTCCGGCGGCCCGCAAGCCCCGCTGGCTGCCCATACCCGCCTCGCCCTGCGGTTAAGCCCCATTCTCAATCAAACGCGTCTGCAAATTCAGCAGGGAGATTTGGCTGTAATACAGACCCGCAACGGCCTTTTGCCCGTACTCGATATGTTTATCACCATGGGTAAAACCGGCTACGCCGAATCATTCGGTCCCGCTGCCGCTAATCTTAACGGTGATGATTATCAACTGATCGGAGGTTTGTCTTTCAACTATCCGCTGTTCAACCGCACGCCCACGGCCAACTATCAAAGTGCGGTACTTAGTCGAGACCAGGAAGAAGCAGCCTTCGCCAATACCGTCCGCAGCGTGGAACTCAGTGTGCGCACCGCCTACATTCAGGCCGTCACCGACCGCCGCCAGATTACCGCCACTGCGGCCACCACCCGCGCCCAGCAGGAAACGCTTACCGCCACCCAGGGCGAATTTCGCGTCGGAGAAAGTACCTCCTTGCAAGTTTCCCAGGCCCAGGCAAACTTGCTTTCCGCGCAGCTCGCTCAGGCTCAGGCAGTGGTGGCTTATCTTGACGCCCTAGATACGCTGTATCTTCAGGAGGGTTCGCTGCTGGAACGATGCCACATCAAGGCCCCGGGTGCAATTCCTACCCGGCCCATTGGCCCGGCTTGGCTGCGCCGTTGGCCCGATGGTTACCTGCATACGACACCGTAGCAAATTACCCCACCTTAACTGAAGTTGAACCGTCTCCTGCAACGGTCCAGCCCGTGCCGATGGCTTCCGGCGACAATTACGGCGGCTTGTATCTCGAAAACGGCAGCACCACGGCGGCGAAGCGCAACAAAGACCGCCGCCGTTGGGGAATGGCCTCCCTAAAAACCCAGGGCAATGGCAATGTCAAATTGGTCGCCTTTATTGGTGGCACCTGGAGCGCGGCGCAGTTGCTGGCCATAACCCATAGCTATTGAAAGATTGTTTCTCAGTACGTAGGTCATCTCCACGCCGACACTGGCCACGTGCCAGTCCGCAATCTTTCGCTCCTGTGCTTGGCAGGTCTCGCGGATGGTAAACACATCCAGCCAGCCCTGGGTGGGGTGCTCATGGCTGCCATCACCGGCGTTGATGACGCTGCATTGCACCAGCCGGCTGTGTGTTTCCGCCGCTCCGCTGCTGCGGGTGCGGGTCGAATCTTCAAAAAAAGGTTTACCACCACCTTGCCGAGCCAGGCGCACACCTTTTTGATGCTGCGTGTGGAAACCTCTTTGAGTGCCCGGGCGGTATCGAGTACCGCCACGATTTCCTGCAGGCTCAGATATTCCAGGGCCAGAAGGTGGCGGCGCGTTCATACCAGAGAATCGTTGGTAAGAGCCGGTTCAGTACGTGGAGCGACAGTCATGGTGCAACGCCCGGAGCTTTCGGGAACTGAGCCGTGGCCTGCGACGGCCCAGCGGCGGTGTGTGCATCAATATATACGGCATCTTCCGCATCGGTGGGGCGCAGCCTGACCTGAACAATATCCTGCGGTGGGATGTCAACCCGGCGGCCGACAAAATTCGCCGCGACCGGATATTCCCGGCCCGTGCGTTCGATGAGCACGGCCAGGCGAATCAGGCGGGGGCGGCCAAAATCGACCAGCGCATCAAGTGCGGCGCGTACGCTGCGGCCGGTGAAAAGCACATCATCAACCAGGATGACCACACGATCATCCAGGCGGAAGTTCATTTGTGTGCCGATGGGAATGGTGATGGGGCGCTTGCCGGATCACATCGTCGCGGTACATGGTGATGTCCAAGGCTCCCAAAGCCACGGGGTGGCCCCGTTGGCTGGTCATGAGGGAGGAGAGCCGTTGGGCGATAAGTTCGCCACGCCGACGAACCCCGACGACAGCGAGACGTTCTGGTGGTGTGGCGGCAATTTCCGCATCGGAAAGAATCTGCTGCGCGAGGTTCGCAATCAGGGCGGAGATTTCAGTGGCAGACAGCAGGGTTCGCATGATGGAAAGGTTAATTTTCCCGGTAGATTCTGGCAAGGCGGGGGCCGCTGTGACGTGGAGAACGGCGTGGCAATTTTGGAGCTACTGTCAAATGTTGTGGATTGGCCAAATCAGGCGGCCTGCTTTTTCACTCCATTTTCGAACGTTACTCCGGCCAGTACGTCCTGGAGTAGCTCTGATCCGTTGAGACGCTGAAAGCCCCGCTGGGCACTCTCGCACAGCTTGAACACCATCGCCACGCAGGCTTTCC